>JBBQIC010000188.1:0-8240 GCA_038324555.1 Chloroflexia bacterium | reverse complement strand
AGGGCAATAACGATAAACCGTCGGCTAACGAAATCAATCATTGCGTCCTCTTGAATGTCGGGTGAGGGTGTAGGGTGTTTATGTAGGGGCGCACGGCCGTGCGCCCCTACATAATCACCCTACTCCCTATTCCGTAATACGTTTCACGCCTCAGCAACAGGCGTAGTGGTCGGTGTTGCTTCGGGCCTCGGCGTTTCTATGTCGAAAGCCCATCTGTTCTTGGCGAGGCCGGACCGGACGATAGCCCGCAGAAAGGTGCGCGTCACCGTAATGGCCGTGAACAGTGATATTATCACGCCGATGAGCAAGGTCAGCGCAAAACCTTTGATTATCGAAGCCCCTCCAAACGTAGAGCCAAACCAGTAGAGTATCAGGCAGGTCATTATTGTGGAGGAGTTCGAGTCGCGGATAGAGGGCCAAGCGTGGTCGAAGCCTGCCTCCACCGCTGCGGGCAGGGTCTTGCCCAAGCGTAACTCTTCTTTCAGGCGGGAGAATATCAGCACATTAGCGTCAACGGCCATTCCTATCGAGAGGATGAAACCGGCGATACCGGCCAGGGTCAACGTGATAGGGAATGCTTTGAACACCGCAAAAGTAATCACTGAGTAGATCACCAGGGCTACGTCGGCCAGCGCACCGGGAAGGCGGTAGTAAATGAGCATGAAAAGCGCTACCAGGCCGAGGCCGATGATGCCCGCCACAACGCTCCGAGCAATCGCCTCCTGGCCGAGCGTAGCGGAAATCTTGCGCGATTCCTGCAAGACCAACCCGACAGGCAGAGCGCCATATTTCAATTGTACGGCGAGGCGGTTGGCCTCGTCCCTGGTCAATCCCTCGATTACACCGTTGCCTGCGGGGATCATGCCCTTGATAACCGGCGAGTCGATTACTCTGTTGTCTAGCACGATGGGCATGTACTTATTTATGTTGCTGCCCGTAAACTGTGCTAGCTTGTTAGGGCCGTCGCCTTTTAGAGTAAATGAGACCTGCGGCAAACCGTTGTTGGACACGACAGTCACTTTGTTGCCATCTATCTCGCCGCCATCTATAACGGTCTTATAGACGGTGGCTGGCGTGGCAGATGCCTGGGCAGTTGGAGAGGCCTGAGCGATTGCGCCCGTGTTGGATACAGTAGTGGTCGAAGTGACTACAGGCGTGCCCGCGCCGGGTGTGGACGTATTTGACGTGCCAGAGGCGACCCTTTGCAGTTCGGGGCGTGGACAACCGCCTTTCTCAGTACAAACCAAAGTATCCTTGCTCAGGGGAGTATCTCCGCTGCTGATAAACTCAAGGAAGGCGGTCTCCTGAATGATTTTGGTGGCATCCTCAAGATTGGTGATACCGGGCAGTTCGACGAGTATGCGGTCGTTTCCTGCTGTCTGCACTACAGGCTCTGAGGCTCCGGTCCCGTTGGCTCGCTGTTCGAGGATGTCACGAGCCGCCTGAAGCTGCTCGGGGGTAATAGAGGTTTGGTTACCTCTCGGTTCTGCTTTTAGGACTAGTTGGATACCGCCCTGGAGGTCAAGGCCATATACAGTCCTGATTTTATGGCCGAATACGTCTAAAGGACCCGCCAGATCAACGTAACCCGCCACGATGGTGAGGATTAGTATGCCGACGAGCCAGGCAAATAGATTCTGTCGCAAGAGTCTGCTCCTCTGTAAAGTTCTGGAGGCCAGGGTCTATAGCAAGAGCGTCCAGGTGAGGTTGCCATGCTGCCAACGTACTGCCAACGTACCGACCCATGCCTTATGAGTGTTACACAAAAATGTAGCCTGAGAGCCGTTCCGGGCGGATCTTCCAGAGCAGCCCCAAGCGCAGTCAAAGACTAATTATAGACTAGAGAGGGGCGACTGTCAACCAAAGCTTGCTGGTGATTACCCACATCTTATGCGTCCCACCTCGCCCGGCGACTGAACTCGCGGGCTACAGAGAGCAAAGTCCGCCTACGCGGACTCCCTACCCCATACATTAGCCGAGTCCCCGTAGGGGGACTTCGCTATTAGTAGCCCGCGAGTTCAGTCGCCGGGCGAGGTGGGACGCATAAGATGTGGGTAATCACCAGAACCTTGACATATACCAGGGTCTATTCAAATTCGAAAATACAAGCGAAAGACCAACCAACTAGACCTTGTCATTCTGAGCGAAGCGAAGAATCTGGTCGTCGGGCACTGTGCTGAGGTTAGAGATTCTTCGCTTCGCTCAGAATGACAAGGTCTAGTTGGTTCCTCAACCCCAACACCAGCGACTTTGCATTAGCCCTATGTCACTTGTCAACCAGTCGGCCTAATTGCCTCCACCGCGTCCGAACCCGAAACTCTCTAGGACCTTCTGCCCGTCTTCTGTCAGGGTGTACTTGATGAAGCGAAGGGATGCCGTGGCGTGCGGCGTGGCTATCACGGGCGCGATATAATAGCGAGCTACTACGTTATATTCGTCGGGTATGTCAAGCGTGCCTACCTTGCCGGAGCCTGCCGCGCCGGGGGCTTTTGCATCGGTTACGTAAACAAAGCCCGCGTCGGCCTCGCCAAGCTGCACCTTCGTCAGCACCTGGCGCACGTTATTCTCGCGGGAGACTACGTTTGCCAGCACGCGCTCTTTAAAGTCGGCTCCGTAAGCTTTGTCGGCGGACATCTTATCGAGAGCTTGCACAGTATAGTTGCCTGCGGGCACCGATGGGTCGGCCACTACTATCTTCGTGCCTGTCTTCACCAAGTCGTTTATGCTGGCTACTTTGGGGCTTGCGCCGGGCGGCACTATCACCACCAACTTGCTTGTAGCCAGCAACCTCTGCGTGCCCGGCGGGACCACCCCGGCGTCTATAGCGGCAAGCATGGTCTTCTCGTCCGCCGAAGCGAACACGTCCGCCACCGCGCCCTGCTTCAACTGGGCCAGCAAAGCCTGCGAACCCGCGAAGTTATAGGTGGGAGTGCCGATGCCTTTCGCCTGAACGCTAGCCGACAACCCCTCAAAAGCGTCTTTCAGGGACGACGCGGCGAACACAATAAACTCCTGCTTCGACGCGCCGCCGATGCCCGTCCCGCCTCCCTGGGAAGCAAGGGTTTGGGTAGTTGTTATTCCTCCGTTGGGCGCAGATTGGGCTGTTGCTTGTTCAGACGGTTGGGCCGCCGTCGGTTGAGGCATCTGCGTTGGCGTGGCAGCAGGGCCTGTGTCCCCGCACGCCACCAGCCCCACCAGACATATCGCTATCAGAAGCGCGCTCCAAACTCGAAAAACCCTCATTAAAGTCCTCCTCCAACGCCTGAACGTGTCGCTATCATCACCGAGGTAGATTTGAACATAGCTATAGCCTCCATCCCGACCCGCAACCCCATATCGTCCGCGGCTTCGCTCGTGATAACCGCCACGACATGATTATCCCCCACCTGCATGTCTACCTGGCACATAACCTCACCCTTCTTGATGGCGGTTATCACCCCAGGCAGTTTATTGCGTGCGCTTGTATGAGGCACATCCTCTTCTTTCATTCCAAACTCTCCTTCCTTTGATTAGTAGGGGCGCACGGCCGTGCGCCCCTACGGGTGTCCCATGATGTTGGTGTAAGGCGCACGGCCGTGCGCCCCTACACCTACCAAACTAATATTCCTATCTGCAAGGCCAGCCTGGCGTTTGGATCGTCGGGGTCCATGCCCGTCAGAGCCTGAATGCGCGCCAGCCTATACCGAAGCGAGTTACGGTGCAGATAGAGCGCGTCTGCCGTGCGCGTGGCGTTTCCCCCGTGACGCAGGTAGGCGGCCAACGTGCTCACCAGGTCGCCGTGGTGCTCGCTATCATACTTCTGAAGCGGCGTCAGCAAGCTCTTATAATACGCTATTTTACTCGGATCGGCGCTCAAGGCTTCAAGGAGCGGGCCTATATACTCAAAAGCGCCTGGACTGTCTCCTCCGTATGCCAATGTGCAATCTCCTTGCCGTATATGTTCTATCATAGCTTAAGTGCAAATGTATGTGCATCCTGCACAAACTTGTAAATGTTCAGAGTAAGCCATGACCCTACGGGCCACCATCACGAATGAAAATAGCCACCTGTGTAGGGGCGCAATGGAGCGAGGCGAAATCCCGTGCGCCCCTACGGAGCACCCTAACTCTGAACACTTACACAAACTTAGCCTCTTGCATACGTTTGCTATAATGGAGGAAATAGTAGCAGTCAGACCTCGCCGCTCAGACTGAACAACACTATTGTATCGCGTGTTCAGACAACTTCATCGCCATCTTCGCTGCCAACACTTGCCCGGCACGCAGATATAGTCGTATGTCCTCCAGCCCCACCGGCCTGTAATTGTAGAGGAGTATAGATATGGCAGACGGCAAACGAACGGATTCCCATCGGCGATATTTGATTGGAGTGGTGGCGCTCGTCCTCTTTTTCGCGTCGCTGATGGCAGTAGCAACGCAAGCATCACCAGGAAGCCCTGCCAATCAAACCCACGTCAGTAGCCTTCTAGGCGTACCTGCAATACCTACGGGTGCTATTACCAACCCGCCTGAACCCATTACCAGCACGCCTGGACCCATTACTAGCACGCCTGTACCCGTCTACTGCGGTCCGGTCATCAACTTTGCCCCTGCTGTAACTTACCATGTAGTAGGGGCAGAGCCAGACTCAGTGGCTGTAGGAGACTTCAATGGTGACGGCCACCCCGACCTTGTAATAACGAACAATGGCCGTAACCCTGGTAGCGTATGGATACTGCTAGGTAATGGCAATGGCGCCTTCCGGCCCCCAGTCGGCTACTTTATTGAAAGTTATATCTACTCGGTAACGATAGGGGATTTCAACCGAGATGGTAACCTGGACCTTATCGTGCTGAACGACCACTCCAATGGCGGGATTTCGGTGCTGTTGGGGAACGGTGATGGTACTTTCCGAGCAGCTGCTAATTACCCCATTGGGGAGTTTGCCCAGTCAGTAGCGGTGGGGGATTTCAACAGCGACGGCAAGCAAGACCTTGTTACTACCAACTTCTATGACAACAACATATCAGTGCTGCTTGGGAACGGTGATGGCGCTTTCCAGCCAGCAACTTACTATCCAGTAGGGGCATATGGGCCTTGGCCAGTGGCTGTAGGTGACTTCAACAACGATGGCGAGCAAGACCTCGTTACTGCGAACAACTTCTCCAACAACATATCGGCGCTGCTTGGCAATGGTGACGGCACCTTCCAGGCGGCGACTAATTACCCCACCGGGGAGGCTCCCCAGTCAATAGCGGTGGGGGATTTCAACCGTGATGGCATTCAGGACCTCGTTACTGCCAACTACACGACCAGCAATATATCCGTGCTTTTGGGCTATGGAAACGGTACTTTCCGACAGGCGGTCAACTATCCAGTGGTGAATGGACCTGTGTTTGTGAGGGTCGCGGACTTTAGCGGCGACGGCAAGCAGGACCTTGTCATAGCAAACAACAATACGAACAACGTATCGGCGCTTGTGGGCAACGGAGATGGTACTTTCGGGGTGGGGCCCAACTTCAACATAGGATACCACCCTTGGTCATTAGCAGTGGGAGACTTCAATGGAGACGGCAGGCAGGACCTTGTCACAGCGAACGGTAATACGTGCTGCCCGGATAATCCCACCTTATCTGTGCTGCTCAATACCTGCACCATACCTACCGTCACACCCACCGTTACACCCACTATCACTGGCACACCTCTAACTGCTACTCCCACACCTACTCCCACTTCCACGCTCTGCCCCGCGCCGATGGTCAGCACGAACTACCTCCATGTACCCTACTCGGGTGGGCAATACACTATCCAGGTTGACATCGGACCGGACTGCAATTGGAATTCTTGGGGCATCTACTGGCTTCAGTACTACTGCTACGGTCAAGGCGTCGGGCCGGGTGCAATCTACTGCTCTTTTGGCTACAATCCGACTGGGGACACACGACGTGAAGTGATGAGCGTCTGCGCCTGCCAATATTGCTATGATCGCTGCACTTCTATTCAAGTAGAATGGGACGGGCCACCGCCTCCTACTTATACATCTACGCCAACGCCACCAGGCATAATTAACGGCCATCTGACATGGCAGGGCATCAGCCAACCCACCCCCCACAATGCGGGCATCACCGGCACTCTGAGCATCTGCGTCAGGGGAGGTGGGCCTCAAGACTACCCCGTGTCCACGGACGCTAGCGGCTTCTTTACTATCACCGCAGGCTTGCCTGACCGCACTTACCCCTGGTGGTTCAAAGGGCCTAAATGGCTTGCCAACTCCGGCTTTCTCACTATCTCTGGCGGAAGGTCCAACCCGGAGCTAGGCACACAGAGAGCAGGCGACGCCAACAATAGCGGCATCATAGACAGTCAGGACTTCATAATCCTGAAGAGCACATTCGGCAAGCCGCCCGGAGACCCAGGCTACGACCCAAGAGCCGACTTCAACAACGACGGCTTCTGCAACGTCACCGACTTCAACCTTCTAAAAACCAACTTTGGGCAGGCGGGAGCCGGGCCGAACTGCCCATAACTACATGCCCTCAACCCGAATAGTACTTCCTTCTCCTTGACACTTCATACATAAATGATTTACTATATAAATGAGCCTTTATGTATCATGGCAACATACAAACAACAAATACGTACATTAATAGATTGGAGTATTGGGTGGACCGCAGCATAACGTCATTAGGTGACGTCAAGCCAGAGCACGACAAAGGGGCGGGCAAGAGAGCCGAGACTTACCCACCCGTGCTGTCGGTTGAACAGGCGGCTACCATGCGCGATCTCAAGCCGTTCTTGAAGGCCATCGCGGACGCTAATAGGTTGGCAATCCTGCAAGAGTTGAGCCAGGAGGACGGCCTCAACGTCCTCGACCTCGCAGACCGCCTGGTATTGAGTCAGCCCCTCACGTCGTGGCACCTGCTCATCCTCAAGCGCGCCCACCTCGTAGAACCTACCCACCTGGGCCGCCAGCACGTCTATCGCCTCAACAGGCAACGTTTACAGGAATACAGGGAGATGTTTGATTTCGTAACGAATTTATAGCTATCAGCCGTCAGTTATCAGCTTATTGACTGACGGCTGATAGCTGATAGCTAAAAGGAGAAGTATGACAATGGCTAATAAAAAGAAAATCAGAGTTGCAATTATTGGCGCTGGAAACTGCGCGTCCTCACTGGTGCAAGGCGTCGAGTATTACCGCGACGCACCCGACGACCAGTTCATACCGGGCCTGATGCACACCCGGCTCGGAGGCTACCACGTCAGCGATATAGAGTTCAGCGCCGCTTTCGACATTGACAAGAACAAAGTTGGCAAGGACCTCTCAGAGGCTATCTTCGTCGAGCCGAACAACACTTACAAGTTCAGCAAAGTGCCGAATTTGAAAGTTCCGGTGCAGCGCGGCATGACCCACGATGGACTCGGCCAGTACCTTTCACAGGTGATACAGAAGGCCCCAGGCAAGACCGCCGACATCGTGAATATCCTGCGCGACACGGGCACTGATATGGTAATCAACTACCTGCCCGTCGGTAGCGAAATGGCTACCAAGTGGTACGTCGAGCAGGCGCTCGAAGCAGGCGTTGGCTTCGTCAACTGCATACCGGTGTTCATCGCCCGCGAAGAGTACTGGCAAAAGCGCTTCCAGGACCGAGGTCTGCCCATCATCGGCGACGACATCAAGAGCCAAGTCGGTGCGACCATCACCCACCGCGTGCTCACGCGCCTCTTCCGCGAGCGCGGCGTGAAGATAGACCGCACCTATCAACTGAACTTCGGCGGCAACATGGACTTCTACAACATGCTAGAGCGTTCCCGCCTGGAGTCGAAGAAGATCAGCAAGACCAACGCTGTAACCTCCCAGCTAGACTACGAGCTTGGCGAGAAGAACGTCCACGTCGGCCCCAGCGACTACGTGCCCTGGCTGGAAGACCGCAAGTGGTGCCACATACGCATAGAGGGCACAACGTTCGGTGACGTGCCCCTGAATATGGAACTCAAGTTGGAAGTCTGGGATTCGCCCAACTCGGCTGGCGTGGTAATAGACGCCGTGCGCTGCCTCAAGTTAGCCCTCGATAACGGCATCAGTGGCGCGCTGGAATCTCCTTCCTCCTACTTTATGAAAAGTCCACCCGTCCAGTTCGCCGACGACGACGCCTACGACAAAGTAGAGGAATTCATAGCCCAATATGCAACCAAGAGCGCCCGCCCCGCCGACGGCGCCGAAGTCCACATGGCCGCCATGACTGAAACGCTGACCCA
>JBBQIC010000187.1:0-8298 GCA_038324555.1 Chloroflexia bacterium | reverse complement strand
GTTCGCCCTCTTGACGAAGCGGTATGCGGAGAGGGCGAACACAAGGTTCGCCCCTACACGGTTTTGTTAGGCGTTCTAAAGGAGGTCTCATCAACATGGGAATAACGTTCACCACCACTATTCTCAAAGCAGAGGGGTTAAACGCCACCGGTATCCAGGTACCATCTGAGGTAATAGCCGCGCTGGGCACGCAGAAAAGGCCGAAGGTCAAAATCAGCCTGAACGGTTACACTTATCGCAGCACCGTCGCTCCTTACGGCGACGTGTTCATGCTTCCCTTGAACCAGGAACATAGGGAAGCGGCGGGTGTAGATGCCGGTGACCAGGTAGATGTCACAATTGAACTGGATACGGAGACACGAACCGTCGAGGTTCCAGAGGATCTCAGGGCGGCGCTTTCGGACAAGGCTGGGGCCACTGGGGCCTTCGATGCCCTGTCATATTCGAGGCGCAAGGAATTCGTCCGGCAAGTGGAGGAAGCCAAGGCGCAAGAGACGCGAAGTCGCCGAATTTCCGGTATCGTCGCACAACTGGGCAATTCCGACCCTCCCGCTTAAATGCGCCTTGTGAGGTAACGCATATGTGTAGAAACATCAAAACGCTCTTCAACTTCGCGCCCTCCGCAACCGAGGAAGAGATTCGTGCGGCTTCATTACAATTCGTGCGAAAACTTAGCGGCTTCAACAAGCCATCAAAAGCCAACCAAGCTGCCTTTGATGCTGCCGTTGACGAGATAGCAGCAGTCTCCGGCAAGCTTCTCAGGTCGCTCGAAACGAACGCACCAGCAAAGGACCGCACAGAAGAGGCTGTCAAGGCACAGGCACGCTCTGCTCAGAGGTTCCCCCAATGAGAAAGGTAAGTGTTCAGATTAGAGGTACTCCGTAGGGGCGAACCTTGTGTTCGCCCTGTCTGCATACCGCTTCGTCAAGAGGGCGAACCTTGTGTTCGCCCCTACAGCAGCCAATTCTATGTGATGATTATTTTGGTAATCTGCATTAGCCGCAGGGCGGGGCTATACCCACGAATTAGTAGGGGCAGGCCCCCGTGCTTGCCCGATTGGGTTACCGCCAGGGCTGTGGAGCGCAAACGAGGGCAGGCACGGGGGCCTGCCCCTACGAACGCATCTGCCTACCCACTAGGCCCGTAGCGAGATCGGCCCAAAATCGTCTGTCATCTCGATCCACTCGACTATCTGGTTGCGGCCCCGGTCTTTGGCGCGGTAGAGGGCAGAGTCGGCCTTGTCTATGAGTTCTTCAATCGTGGTGGCGTCTTCGGCGAACAGGGCTATCCCCTGGCTCACTGTGGGCGAGGGTATAACCCTGTTATGTATGTCGCTCAACGTCGTGTGCGCAGCCGTATGCCTGATGCGTTCGGCTACCAACCGGGCCTGCTCGCGGGTAACGTCGGGCAGCACAATGCCGAACTCTTCGCCACCCCACCGCCCAACGATGTCGGTCGCCTTCAGATGGTCTTGAATTGCCACCACAATCGAGCGGAGCACATCGTCGCCCACCATGTGGCCGTAAGTGTCGTTATAAGGCTTGAACAGGTCAATATCGAGCATGATAAGGGCTACTGCGTGCTTGTCTATGCTTGCCTGACGGAGGATGCCGTGCAACTTCTCTATGAATACTCCATGGTTGTAAGCGCGCGTCAGAGGGTCGCGTTGGGCCTGCTCATGCACCTCGGCGTGCAGCCGGGCGTTCTCAAGGGCTAACGCCGCCTGCCCCGCGATAGAGGTCAGTAAGCGCAAATGGTCCTGGTCGAAAGCATCGGCAACCAACGCCTGCACAGACATAACCCCCACCATCTTGTTTTTCGCCATCAATGGCACGCTGATAAGCGACTGTGTAGGCATACCAACGACGCGAGCCTCTAACGGTAGTTGCTCAGTCTCTACTTCCCAGTTGTTTATAAACATCGGTTTGCGGTTGCGTATGACCCAGGCTGTGACCCCATCGCCAAGTTTGGCCGGGAAAGGCGGCAAGAACTCCCCGTTCTCAACGTAAATATCGAAGCGCAACTCCTCAAGGTCTTCGTCGTAAAGTCCTATGTAGAAGGTGTAAGGGTGGATAACCCTGTCTATCTGCTCGTATAGCAGCCGCAACACCTCGTCTATCTGCAAGGACGATGTGGTCGCCAGCCCTATATCGTACAGGCCGGTCATTTCCCTTGCAGCCCGCTCGGCTTCCGTGAACAGGCGTGAGCGTTCTAGCGCCAGCGCAGCCTGCTGCGTTATCGTGTCCAGCAGCGTTCGATGGCTCTCAGGCATCGTATATAGAACGTCGTAACTCAAGCAAAGCACACCCGTTAGCCTGCCGTCGTTCAGCATAGGCAGCGCATAGAACGAGCGGGTAGCGGCCCGAATCAACAAAGGCTGCAATTCCGGCGATGCCTGCACGTCCGGCGCGAAGACGCCCCTGTTGTCGCAAGCTAGTTGTCGGGCGAGCGGGTGAGTGATTGATATAGTGCGGCCCCCGTAGCGCCTGCGCTCCTGGGCGGGAACGCCTATCGTCGGGCCTAATGTTCCCTTACCTTGCTCGTCAAAGAGTAGAAGCCAGCACGCGGCGGGGCTGGCTACCTCGGTCGCCAGCGACAGCAGAGCGCGCATCAGTTCATCGCTGTTGAGTGTATTCGCCATCCTGCGGGTTACGCCGTAGAGCGTGTTCATCTCCCCAAGCTGGCGGCGTATTGTGCTCTCGTCCCTGGTCAGCAGCCTTGCGAAGTAGTTGGCTATATACGCGGTCATAATCAACGCGGCAGATACGATAAGGAAATAGCTTATGTACACCTTCGGCTCGGTGGCAATGTTCGCCTGGCTGCTTGGGAGAGAGCCGTGTAGTCCTCCGGCCCATATCGCCTCGTACCCTATAAGCCCGCCGTAAAAGAGCGCCGCGGTGCCCGCCACCCAGTAAGCCCCTGACGGCGGTAGTATAGCCAGGCCAACGAATACGTATAGGAAATAGAGAACAAACACCGGCCCCATGAAACCACCCCGAAAATGCACAAGCAGAGTGAGAACGGCCAGATCAACAGGCACCTGTCCATATCTTACCAGTGCGATCAGGCTAGAAGCGCCGAAGTTTACGCGCTTCGAGAGGTATAGATATAAGGCGTTGTAACCGAGCACGAGCAGCGCCAGACCTGCGTGTATCGCGCCGGTCTCGAACGATTCGCCCTGAAACATGTGGCCGTAAAGCCCAACTAGAAACAGGGCGATAGCTGCGGTCCAGCGTAACTTTATCACCCAGCGCAGTCGTTCAATTAACTCCTGCGAACCTTGCGCAGTCGTAGGAGTAATAAGTGGCCGGTTAAGAGAGGCCATTATCTTTATGTAACCTTTAGTGATTAGGGTAGTGGAGAGGACCGTAGAGCCATTCGGGTCTTCACTGTAGAGTAATAGTACCCGACCCTGGAATCGGCGTCAACGGGTTTGAGGCAGTACTTATTGGCTACTACTATATAGCCTCCCGGTGGATAGGCGCTTGGATGAGGAGGAGAAGGGTACTAATACTGACGATAGATGATGGACGATAGACGATGGACGATAGACGATGGACGATAGACGATAGACGATGGACGATGGACGATGGACGATGGACGATAGACGATGGACGATGGACGATGGACGATGGACGATAACAACCATCGTCTATCGTCCATCGTCCATCGTCTATCGTCTATCGTCTATCGTCTATCGTCAGCTTTATCAACGCCAGCGCATCTGGCCCCAGGAGCTTGCGTATCTTCGCTTCTAGGGCCGAGCTATAGCGCACCCCGCGCGGCAGTTGCGCCGATGTAACCGCTCCCGTTTCTGGGCTATATGGTATCCGCAACGTTACGGTATCCGGCCCCTGGTGCGCCTTGAACAGTCTGTCGAGTGCGATCATCCTGTCAATATCTTCCCTGTCGTCCTCTGACGTGGGGAGGGTGATAATCAACTGGTAAGCGGGCGGCTCTGCTGGATTTTGGGTTTTGGATTTTGGATTTTGGATTTCTGCAATTGTGCTTTTGGATTGAGTTATTAGATCAGGTTTGTGGGACCCGCCGTTTGTGTTTGCGGCGCTGGGGGTGGGCAAGGGCGTTGTATCTGCGGGCGCGGAAGCGCGGCGGCTTGGCTTGATGGTGATGTTCATTTCCTCTGCGGCTGTTTCTACATGATAGGCGGCCAGGTGCTCGCACAGCAGGTAAACTCCCTGCCCATCACTATGACTGCGCACGCGCGCTGTAATTATGACCATGTTGTTTTCGGCCCACAGTTCCTGGTGACGCTTGTAATTAGGCGGAAAGGCTACCAGTTCTATGACCCCGTCCAGGTCCTCCACCCACGCTACAGCCATCTGTTGGGAGTGCTCAGGCTTGTCGCCATTCTTACTCTCGGAGGCTCCGCCATTCTCTTGCAAGGGTAGTAACCTAACGTCATGGAGCAACCCCACGAGGCACGTGCTCTGGCCGACCTGTTCCCGACCAATGCCCGCGCTGCTCGTGAGACGCTCGCTCAACCCTCCACTTTGACTGATCGCGCGGCGTAAATCTTCAATTTCGTGTGCGTCGGTAAAGGCCACGCCCAGGTTCTGTTGCTCCCAGGTGCGGCGAGCGTAGCGTATGCGCGGTCCAGGAGGCGCTTCAGGCGCGACGACATCATAGGGGCAGGTCTCTGTGCCTGCCCTTGTCACCTCCGTGCCTGCCCTTGCCACCTCCGTGCTTGCTCTCGCTATCTCCGTATCTGTCCCCTCTAATATTCCACCCTTGTCTAACTGATTTTGCCGCGCCCATTCCAGAGCAGGAGGCAGCGTTTCCATCAGAGCATCGCGCCCGCCAAGCCTATCACAAGCCCCCGAACGCATGAGCGATTCAACCTGTGTGGGCGATAACCCGGCCTCTACCGTTATCTGCGCCAGGTCGGGCAAAGACGCACAATTGCCCAGGCGAGCGCGGGTGTCTACAAATCGCCCTGCCACATGACGGTCCCAGCCGGGGAGGAAGGCCAGCCCCCATCGGATAGCCCAGCCATTGTTTGCGCCCGCAAGAGTAGGTCCAGAGTGGCTTTGGGCGACATCCGGGGGCAACAGCGTTACACCAAGGCGGCGAGCGTTATCAACTAGGGGCCGGATGGCTGCAAGACCCGTGCGGCCCCACGAAGCGTCTATCGAGGCGGCAATGAAAGCCACAGGGTGCGCTGCCTTTACATTAGCCAGCCAGAGTGCGAGCCGTGCCCATGCGAAGGCAGCGTGGCGCGAGATGAGACCGGGAGCGATGGCTGCCAATGCGTCCCACAGCGTCCCGGCTCTCTGCTCGTCGAGACCGGACGATGCGCAGCCCGCAAGGAAGCGTACACGCACAGCCCCATCCAGATCGGCCTGGATGTTGAGAATGGCAAGGCGCAAGGCTGCGGCTCCCCCTGGTGAGATACCAGCCGTCGCTTCCACGATTCGGGTGAATTGATCGTAGTAGAGCAGCGCGCCGCCAGTATCGCTCGTATGCTCTGTCCAGGCCGCCACACTATCAGGTGGCTTTGTTGTGTTGTCATGGGATCCCACAGAGCGGGCTATGATAGCGCCCATACTCTCCGGCGACGCATCCCCTTTCCAGCCCTTGAGCGCCGTAGCAGATAGGTACGTCATGCCCCCTACATCCCCCCTCTTAAGCAAGGCTGCCGCGCCATCGCTCAACACCGGCCACTCCGAGGGGTCGGCGGTTTCAGGTGCGAAGTCGGGCGAAAGATGCTTTGTAGCCAGGCGCAGCGAAGTATCAAGTAATGAGAGGCACGACGACGGGCGCAGCCATAACGTCGCTTGTCCCGCCTCAACAGCCCCCTCGGGAGTCCAGCCTACCCAGCTACCCTCAGAGGCTATCTCACGCAGCAATTCTTCGCGCCGTTCGCCGGGCGCTTCAACGCCGGGCGGCAGCACAGTCACAGATGTTTCTTCCAAAGGCCGCATAGCGACAGCAGCAAAGGGCAATGAACATAACGCCGCACCTATAAGCGTGCCATCCGCGCTGCCAAGGGCCGCGCCAAGGGGTATACGCTTCTCCCGTGCGACCTCCACCAGGCGCACCAGCGCCGACCACGAGGCCAGCATATCGCTACGCTCCACCCACTCCAGTTCGCTATCGAGGCGCTCCCGCAAATCATGGGGTAGCTCCTCAACGCCGGATGCTCCCACAATGCACTCTTCGACCCTGGCTCGCAAGCTGTCAATGCTCACGTCTGGGTCGTTGCGGCTGGTTAGCAAGTATATATCCGGGTAGGTGAAGTCGCTCATACAAGTTTGATTATATACCGGCATAGGCGGCTGTGGATTGCTTGTGGACATGTGCCGGGCAAAACAAATATAATTAGGGAGTAGGGTGAGGGAGTAGATAGCTTGTTTCCTTCACCCTACTGCTTTTAATTCGTAACTTTGAGCTTTACAATCGGCGTTTACGGAGACCGAAGTGCAGCTTCCTCTTTTTCCTGTAACTACTGTGGGTAGTTGGCCCCGCTCCCGCGAGCTTCTACGCGCCCTGCGGGACCGCCAACACGGGCGCATCACCGCAGAGCAATTCGATGCCGTAGCCGATAAAGCCGTCCTTGACGCCCTGCACGCCCAGGATGCGGCGGGTGTGGACATTGTCACAGACGGCGAGCAGCGCCGCGACAACTTCTTCAGCTTCGTCGCCGAAAAGCTGGAAGGCACGCGCCTCATGTCGCTTGCCGAACTCCTTGACTACGTGGAGGACAAGGCTAGTTTCGAGGAGATACTGGGAACCCTAGACGTGCCCGCCTACTCCATGATGAACCCCACCGCCGTAGGCCGAATCGCACGCAGATCGCCCCTTGCCGTAGACGAGTATCGCTTCCTGCGCCAGCACACCGATAAAGTGCCATTACCAGGCCCTTACCTGCTCACTCGTGCCATGTGGGTAGAAGGACTGTCCAGCCAGACCTATCCCACCAAAGAGTGCCTTGCAGACGACGTGGTGGCTATCCTCCGCGAGGAATTGCAGGCACTTGCAGCAGAGGGCGCGGACTTCGTGCAGTTCGACGAGCCGGTGCTCACCGAATTGGTATTCAGCGCACGCCGCAACAGCCGCAGCTTCATGTGCGCCTCCCTCAGCGCCCGCGACGACCCCGAACAAGAAATGGCCTTCGCAATAGACCTCATCAACCGCGTGGTCGAAGGCGTTGAGGGGACTCACATAGGCGTTCATATATGCAGGGGCAATTGGAGCGTGCATGAGGAAGTGCTGTTGCGCGGCTCCTACACGCCTTTGATGCCCCACCTAGACCGCATGAAGGTAGACCAACTTGTGCTTGAATACGCCACCCCCCGCGCAGGAGAGATCGAAGCCTTCGGCGCGCAACACTCCTCCAAAGAATTAGGGTTAGGCGTAGTCAACCCCCGCACCGAGGAGGTAGAACCCGTTGAGGATATAGTGGCCCGCGTGCAAGAGGCCCTGCTCTTCATGCCCGCCGACCGCATCTACCTCAATCCCGACTGCGGCTTCGGCACCTTCTCCA
This sequence comes from Chloroflexia bacterium, assembly GCA_038324555.1. Classification (GTDB taxonomy): domain Bacteria; phylum Chloroflexota; class Chloroflexia; order QHBQ01; family JADMIH01; genus JADMIH01. The sequence goes on along the minus strand of JBBQIC010000187.1, from coordinate 794 downwards.
GCCGCCCCATGAACACGCCCGACGTAGCCGAGCGCAAGCTATCCGCCATGTCGCAGGCAGCCGCGCAACTACGCGAGGGAGTAGGGGCGCACGGCCGTGCGCCCCTACTCCCTCACCCTACTCCCTCACCCTAGAGGTCCCATGTCCATCGGCTGGCCTGATTTACTGGTTGCGGCTATCGTCCTGTGGTTCGCCGTCTTCGCGGTGCGCCGTGGGTTCATGGCCGTGCTACTTTCTCTTGCCGCCTTCGCCACGTCCTTCGTCCTGTCGTTCGCCTTCTATTCGTCGCTCGCGGCGTTTATTACGGACCATTTTGGCTGGTCGCCGGTGTGGAGCAGGCCCGTGGCTTTCGTGGGTGTGTGGCTTGTCATCGAGACTATTTTCTCAGCAGCCGCACGCTATGCCACCTCGCGGCTCTCCTGGGGGTCCCAAAGCTCGCAAGCCAACCGTGCCTTGGCGGTGCTCCCCGGCGCTCTGCAAGGGCTTATCTTCTCTGCCCTCATCCTCACCGTGATAGCCGTAACTCCCATGCAGGGCACAGCGCGCCAGGATATCGTCAAATCCCCGGTAGGCGGCAAGCTAGTGCAGGTCATCCTATCGCTCGAAAGGCCCCTCGAAAGCATATTCGGTCCCGCCGCTCGCGAGACCCTTGGTTTCATCACCGTCAAGCCGCCACACCAGGGCGAAGCCCCCGAAGAGGGCATCAAACTCAACTTCACCACAGACGACGCCCCTCCCGACCCTTCAGCCGAGGAAGGGATGCTCGTCCTCGTCAATAAGGAGCGCACAAGCAG
>JBBQIC010000186.1:0-8305 GCA_038324555.1 Chloroflexia bacterium | reverse complement strand
GGTCAATTCGGCTGCGGCCAGAAAACTCTTCAATAGCAAGAAGAACGAAAAGCTGAGCGAAGGATATGGGGAGATTGACTGCTCCCTGTATGGCATCAGTTCCACGCTGGGCAGATTACACCCCTCGGTATCGGAGGCCATCAGGTCTTTGGATATCTTTATTACCCTTTCAGTCGCCGCGCCCAGAGAGGCTCCTCGAATCGTGGTGAGCCACGTCACGACCATCAGTGAGACTGAACTTGACATATGCTTCGATGGGGCCAATTATGGCGTCACTGAGAAGGTTAATGGCACACGATGCGTGGTCACATTCGATGGCACTACCCTACATGCGTACAACCGGCGGGGTGTAGAGCAGCCAGCGATACCCGATGCAGCCACTCCACTTGCACAGTTGGGCGAGGGGTTCGCCGTGGATGGGGAGCGAATGGAGGGCAACCAGGCAGGCTCTTACGTCATCTTCGACCTCTTGGAGTGGGGCGGTCAATCGGTGCGTGACTGGCCTTACAGTAGACGCATAGAGAAGCTCAATGAAGTGCTAACAGGTGCGGGCTTAATCAAGCAAGCAGGAGCAACTGTAAATCGGACTGTGGCCTCTGTGCCAGGCCTCACCCTGTTGTTCCCAGCCACTTCGCCAGAGGATAAGAGGGCGGTCATAGCCGAAGTGATGGAGGCGGGCGGCGAAGGCATTATCGTGCGCACTCTGGATGGCCCCTCGCTCTCGGGCGATACACGCTACGAGCGCAAGCATAAATTCGTGGTCGAAGTGGACGCTGTTGTCCTGGGCATCAAACCGGGCATCGGCGCAGGTTCAGTTCGGCTTGGCCTCATACGGCCCAAGGATGGAGCGATCATCGAAGTTGGCTGCGTGCGTAGCGGCCTACGTGATGCTGATGTAGCACACCTGGGTGCGCTCCTGGCACAGGGACACCAGCCGGTACTTACGATCTCCTTCTTGAAGGCGCGGACGGTCGGGATCAACCTGGTAGAGCCAAACACCTCTATTTCGCAGCTACGCACCGATAAATTTGCCGAGGAATGCACTACAGACCAACTCCTGGATGTTCTAGGGCGGGATCGAGCTTCAATAATCGATGGAGCTCGACCCTGGATTGGGGTGGGAGATAAGGCTGCGTAATCGCGTAATTGCACAATCATTTGCAGGCGTGTGTCTGTGCCCGCCACTTGCAGTGCTGGAGCCTCGGTTACGGGCAGGGGGGAGATTTCGGGTGAATGGCTTTGCACCAGGACGAGAATAGTGCGAGTTGTCTGCGGTGGGCAATGTATCTGTCCTGGCTCATCCGCCCCTAAAACGAACCATGTTAGAGTGGCACAATAGGCATTCTGCGCACGGATGAGATACGGTATTTTGTCAAGCCCTCATATTCAGCTATTCATGCCCTGGTTGGTGGGGAACTTGAGCCTAGCAACACCCAAAAGCAAGGCAAGAGCACACGCAGAGCTTCTCATGAGAAGCTCTGCGTGTGCTCTTGCCTTGCCTGCTCTCTCAACCTGCTCTCACAAAGCTATTCCGCTCCGGCCCAAGGAAAGCTTGGCTTACGCGACCAGTCCCCCTGCTGTTACCGGTGCAGATGCAGACTGTCCAGACTCAGGTTGTCCATACATGGCGTCAAACGCCTGCTCCTTCTTCACCACCGCCCAGGCCATATGCAGCAATTTCCGTGCTGCAGCACACCGCGCCACCTTCATCGGCTTGCCCTTCGCCCGTAATCGCTCGTAGAACACCTTGATCGCTGGGTTGTATCGCGTCGCTGACAAGCTCGCCAGGTACAACGCTGTACGTAACCGCCCGTTTCCACCATGCCCCAACTGCGCTCGCCCACGCACGCTCGTGCCTGACTCCCGTTGGAGCGGCACCAAACCAGCGTAGGCGGCTGCCTGCTCCGCTGTCGCACACAGGCTGAAGTCCAGCGTACTTACCAACAGCCAGGCGCTCGTGACCAATCCAATCCCAGGTATCGTGCTCAACAGTGCTGCCGAAGATGCCCACATCCCATCCGCCAGAACCTCTGCAATCTCCTTCTCCAGGCTTGCCAGACGCTGATCAAGCTCGGCAATCACTCCATCGAGTTGCTCCAGCACCGAGGCAACCATTACGGGCCATTGCTTGAGGGCATGCCGTTGATTGCGTGCCTGTTGGCGCATCGAAAGAAAGCCGTCACGTGCAACCAGACGCTGTCGCAGTTCGTGATAGACCGCTGGCGGAGGTGTCCACGGCGTGGGTTTGCGTTCGGCAGCAAAGCGAACGAAGAGCTGGGCATCCAAAGCGTCAGTTTTGCCACGACGCGGCAATGACTGGGCATAATTGTGCAACTGGGCAGGATTGAGAACGGCAACGACATACTCGGCTTCGTGCAGCGTGACGGCAAGGGCGATCCAATAGGAACCGGTCGCTTCCAGCACGATCAGGGTCTGTGCGGGAGTAATACAGGTCGCTTGGAGTTGATGTTGCAGGGCCGCAAAGCCGCTGGCGCTCTGGGAGAAGGTGAGCGCTCTGGGCTGCAGCCTACCATCCGTGCTCCAACTGGCGGTGAAACTGGTGGCTGCAATATCAATGCCGACGAAGCAGTGGTACTCTGCGGGCGAGGGTGAGGGTGTAGAAATCATTGACCAACCTCCGAAGACTTATTTCCTTCTATGGTCGTCTGAGCGGGCACGCAGTCTGCGCTCGTGATGCGTGGTCTGTGCCACTCGATACGGTTCAGACTTCTCCCGCCATGAGGTAGTGGGTAGCTATCTACATATCGCGGTCACTGCCGCAGCCAGCACAACGCTCTCACCACTACCTTTGACGTACCTTTATAATATACGAGCATAGTAGCCAGGGCAGGTAAAGCATAATGCAAAGAGCTGCACGAGATATACCGCGCAGCAGCGCTGCCGCGCAGCTACCCCAAGCATGAGCATCGCCTGTCTAAGAACGCTTTCCATGCGTGTACGGGATTTCGCACACTACAGCCAAAAGCGTGCTCAGGCATCCTCGGATCAGCAAAGTAGCCGGGACACCCGTTGGGAAACTCTCCCATAGTCCTCCCCAGCCGTCTCAGTTGCTGCCCAACTTCGTGCTTCGAGTGTAGCGGGTGTTTGTTCCAAAAACCCGTTTCAAAGTCAAAGTGCTGCTCGTTGCGCTCTCAGCAGAGTTCCGGTACTCTTTGCCTCTGCTCGTTCCCTGTGTTGATTGAATATGCTTGGGTTTCCGCGGTGTAGTGGCAACAATGCTAACCTGCACAATTGGCACTATTCCACCATTGGTTCCCGCCAAGTCTTGTCGGGTAATGCTCTTTGCCCGCCAAAATCTGGCGGGATTCCCGTTCCAGTCAAGTTTTGGCGGCTAACGTCGGCCTAGTGCATAATCAAGTGGTCCCTTGTGCAATCGGCAACAGAAGGCCCAGGTGCCAACCATTTTATTCCTTGTTTATTCCTTGGCGGGGTCTTGGCGTCCTTGACGTCTTGGCGGTTTCGTCTCCTGGTCGCTGTTGCACAACTAACCGCTTGGGATAGCACTAGTAACGAGTATTTCAATGTCAGCAACCACCACAGCTATTACAGCAAGTCAGGCATAGGTGCCCCGCAGACTGGCTCAATGGAAACAGCGTGTCTACAGCTGTATGGTTACGGCTCATCCTCTTGAGGCAAGACATAGTGCAAGGCTTTGCCTGAACCTCTCCGCACAAGCAGCCCCAGATCGACCAATTCCCGCAGCTCCCTCGCAGCTGTCCGGTCGCTTATGTCTGTAGCGGCCCTGTAACCGTCATTCCTGATACTCCCTTGCCGCTGTACGATTTCCAGCGCTCTTAGCTGGCGCTCGTTGAGTCGCCGCAATCGTGCCTCCGGCAGTATAAGCTGACCGGCCCTCGCCGCAGGCACAGGAGGCACAGCAGGGACAGCTGAGGTGGCAGGGGCGGCAGGCACAGCTTGGCCCTCCACATGCATAGAAACCATGCCTGTCGAAGTTGATCCTGCTTCGGCGCCTGTGCTGGTGAAACGAACCACGAATTCGTCCCCAACCTCTTCAAGAGTGGGAGGCGGAAGCCCTTCTTCCTGCATCGCAGTTATCATGAGCCGTATTCCAGCGCCTAGCCGCTCGATATAGTGGCCGCCCGGCCAGTCACGGAGCAAACTAGCCAGGATCGGGTTGCGGGCTCGTGATATCGCTTCGCCTTGAAGCAGTGCCTCTATTGATACCCCCGGCAGCAACCGGCCAGGAGACCTGACCTCCAGATGATCGTGATAGATAAAAACCCGGACGTTTGAGCCAACGATACTGTAATCGCGGTGTACAAGCGCGTTCACAATCGCTTCCCGGACCGCCTCAAGAGGATAGGCCGGAGTCTCGATACGCTGACTGCCCACTATTCGGGCAGACACGCGGATATGAGTCTGAACGAAGTGCAGCGCACTCTCTATCAGTTCCGGTACTGGTCCTGTAAGACGCCGCCGGTCCAGCCATCCACCTCTGCCTCTGCCCGCCTCGCTAGTCGCCATTACCATCCCAGGTGCCGCCCCTGCCGCCCCTGCCACACCTGCCGTGCCCGTTACCGCACCTGGAGCCGCGCCCGGCACTCTCCACTCCACCACATCGACCTCGCTCTGCAGCAGCAAAGCTTGCGGCAGTTCGCTGAACATCAAGAGGCCAACGTTGGTCGGAACCAACCCTCGTCCCGGTACGTCAACCGCCGCTCCAAGGCCTACCAAGCGTTGGTTGTCGTTGCTATGCCGAAGCAGAGCTGGAGAGCGGCTCGCCATGAAAGTAGCCAGCAAGTCTGAGCTAAGATCCTCCAGAGACGCTGGCAAAGGCGCGGGTTCCCGTTCCCACGAGCGCAGGCCACGATGATACATCGCGCTCACAAGCTCGGGTAAAGTCATAGGTACTGTCTGGCTGCCCTTGCGTATCCAGAAAGTACCGCCAGTTGTCTGGTAGAGCGTATCAATAGCCTGCGGTACATAAGCCACAACCAGGCGTTTGCCGTCGATGGTCATGCCTTGGGGTTCGGGAGGCGAGAAAACCAACATGGGCTGACAGCGTCGGGCAGCCTGTATCAGGTTGTCACGAGCGTATTTGGGGCTGTTGACGCCGATAATCTCCAGTGTGGCATCGTCCACACCCATGATCACCCAGCCGCCTGCGCTATTAGCCAGACCGCACATACGCTCAGCCAACTCGATGGGCCGTGCGCCCGAGCCCTTCAGTTCGACATTCACTCCCTCGCCTTGGGCTATCAAGGCCCGTAGCTCATCAGCCGTTAGTATCTTCATACAAGTTAGTTTGGGAAGATGATCCTGCTTGGTTGCCTCATGTATATGCCTTAAAGATTCCGGTCCTGCAATTCTACCACACGCTCATTACTGGGTCTCCATTATGTGTTGATTAGGGGTATTGCTCTTTGTTCAGGCATTTGTTGGCAGAAGGCTGTCCCGATCTATTCCAGGCCAACCTTCTGTCGTTCCTGTCATTTCACGCCGCGAGCAGTTCCCGGTACTCAGACCTGGCAAGGGTGATGATACTCCCACCCAGCGCCTCAAGCTCGGTGGCTCGGTCATAGCTCTCCACGTTCTGTGATTGGCGAGTGACCGCGTTCGCCATGCCCCACAGAGAGAGGTCGCCGCCTTCTATCAGGTGACGTAGGATGCCTTTCTGCTCATCTCCATTGAGACCGTGCTTGTGGGAAAGCACCTCCACCGCTTGAACGGGATCAGCGTCAAGGCGTGTACCTGCGGCCTCTCGCATCTGGCCCACTATTCGGCGGAATACTGTCTCACTCAGCGCACCTCGCACGATATCACGTACCTTGAGGTAGAAAGCCTTGTCGTCTGCCATGAGCGTCTCCTCAGCGAATAGCTGGTATGCATCGTCCCCCGTATCGGCTACCAGGCGACCAACGTGGTTGCGGCGTGTGCCAAAGTCATTGTGAACTGCACCGTTGAGACAAACAAGCCTGACCGAGTAGGGCTGCACCGATACCGCTCCTTGCCCCACCTCAGAATTGCTTACGAGAAGTCCTGCCTGTACAACGTCGCCCGGCTTGACCTCTGCCTGAATGCGTGCGGTGGTGACTTTCAGGTAGAGCTTCTGCTCTGTCACCTCGCATGAGGCAACTTCCAACCCTGGTGTCTCCATGAGTGTGGGAAGGACAGCTTCAAGTAAGTCGAAATTATCAATTCGCCGATAGCGGTCAGAAAGGAAAGCGCGGGCTGTCCCGTCTATGGTGCGAACCATGCGCCGCTCGGTCTCGGCGCTGGCGGCAAGTAAGGTGTTCACGTTGTTATCGAGCAGGGCTGGAAATTCGGTGCGGAGCCTTGCGTAGTAGGTGGCGGGGATACCTACGTGCTGCCCTATCTGCTTGTGCATCAGATCGTTGACCGTGTACTCACCATACACATCATCACCCAGCGTCAGGTGGCTCACGCCTCCGGAGCCGGTGTGCATTAGGTGCGTGGAGTGCATCCTGAGAACCTGGCTCCTCACGACATAATCTTGCTTGTGCTGTGCCTGGCGTTCTATTTCAGTTGCCAGTTCTATAAGTGTTTTGCCTTGCTTCACCTTACTGCCTCCTTCCGTTCGATACAAGCTCAAATGTGGGGGTCTGAGTCGTGGTCAGGGCTGCGTAAGTTGCCCCGCCGCAACTATGGCGGCGGGGTGGAGCTAATGTTTCGTTGCATATGGGGCAGGCAAGGCGGGCAGCCATTGGTGTTGGCGTCAGCGTTGGCGGTATGGTTGGGTCACAGTTGTCACACACTGGAACCAACATAGTCATGCCGTCTATACTCACCACTGCTTCGGCGTGGCTCCCTTCCGCTTCCGCGATGCTCTCGGCGCAATACCAACAGTGTGGACCTACCATCTCTAGGTCCTGTAGGTCGCCGTACTCTTCCCTTTTCCATGCTCTCTGTTCTTGCGATTGTGATATAATGACCACTAGCGTCTCCTTTTGGGGATGTTGGGGGCGGTTCGGGTTTCTAATGCTCGTGAGCCGCCCCTTTTCCTATACTCTCAAGCTCTTACCTGGACCCTGCGGCTCTCCTCTTGGCAGTCCCAGTATTCGCTTGCTTATGTCTATATAATAGCATATCCGTAGCGTGTTGTCAAGTATTTTTGGGGAAATTGCCCCAAATTCGTTGACATTTAGCTACGCTTGTGCTATGCTATTTGCAGGGTCCTGAGTGGAGGAAACACGGAACCAGACCCGGCTAATTATGATGATGATAGGGAGTTAGAGAGATGGCAATGTCATTGAAGGAACAGCGTCAAAGGGCCTTTCTGAGTACTCGCGAACTTGCGGAGAAGGCTGATGTAGCGCCTGACACCATCTGGCGGATTGAGGGCGGTAACTATAAGCAGTTGCGCCCGGCCACGATGCGGCGGATCGCGCAGGCACTCGGTATTCACCCTTCTGAGATACTGGAGTTTACACCTGGCAGCCATAGTACGGAAGAAACATCAATTCTTTAGTAGGGGTCGACTCGGGTTACCGTTGCTAGCCGCTATGCTGCCCAGGTCATGCGGAGCATTGGCCATTCCCGGCTGACTACCCGATCCAGCCCACCTATTGCGTTATTGTGTATGTAGCAAGATTTGGCTGCCGGCTACGACTTTACCGGACGTTGCTCTTTGCCCGATCAAGTTCTGATTATTACACATTAGGCAGCGGAACCATAGATGCTTCTTCCCTGCCCAAAATATGCGTCGTATACGTGTTGGTAGACTACAGAGCACTTCTGCTCATACAACTCTTGAGTGTAGAGTGCGGGAAGGCCCTTGTCCAGAAATCTTTCTATAGTGGTTTGCACCTGGGCGCGGGTCTGCTGGCGCTTTCGCCAGTCCAGTACAAGTTTCTCGTGCTTGAGCGTTTCCAGAAGGTCGCGGGCCAGTTGTTTTACCTGGCTCTTCTCTTTGGTGGAGAGATGCAGTCCGGGCCTGGTCAGCAGGTCGAATAGGGCAAGCTCTTCTTCGGTAAGGTTCTCGGTTATGGTGCGCTTCTCTTCGGCGTCCAACTCCTGGTTGAAGGCGACAAGTTCAGCGAACGTGAGATCAACCGGCTTTTTGCCTTCGTTATACTCGTCTATCAGTTCCTGGAACTTCTGCAAGTAATCGGAGCGGCTCTTATTGAGTCGCACCATGAGTTGCAGTTTGCTGTTAATTAGGTGAGGCATGGTCATAAATAAAAAGCCGCACTGAAGGGTTGCCTCAGGGCGGCAACCTCCATATCATTGTAGTTGCAACACCCAACAATAGGAGGCAACTACAATGGTACAACATAATAGCTTGCTCGTCATGCTGGTGCAG
>JBBQIC010000185.1:0-8312 GCA_038324555.1 Chloroflexia bacterium | reverse complement strand
TTCCCTGAAAAACCAGGCCACAGCAAGAGCGCGACCAGGCTTACTAAGGATAATAATAGCGCGACGGCAGAAATCAATCGTCCCCAAACCCAACTGGCTGGGCGGAAGCGCATCGTTACCTGATGCTCGCCTGCGCCTACGCGGACGGCTCTATAGGCGTAGTCTGCCGGTTCGATTGGCGTGTCGTGGCCGTCAACGGTGGCCTGCCAGCCGGGATACCACGCATCGGTCAGCGCCAGCCAGCCTGGGCTTGTGGCTTTCACGGTTATATCTACGTCATTGGGGGCGTAGCGGGTCGCGCGGACGGACTCTGAGGAGGGCGCGCCTTGCTCGGCGGTGCCGGGTTGCTTGCTGGGGGTGGGCGTGCCGCTTTCCAGGATAACCGTGTGGCGCGGCTCTATCTCGAAACGCTGCAAGGCTCCGACCGCCTTCTCCGGATCGCTCTGTACGATTGCGTCATGCACCAGGAACGCCCTGGGCAGGACGTTCTTGTTTCGATAGATTTGGAAACCTGCTTCTTTGTGGACACGTTCCCACTTGGACTGCCCAGCGTGGATGTCGAGCGTAGAAGAGATTACCTGTAAGCCTGCGCCTGTCAGGTCGTAGAGGGGTGTGTCGGGGTTGTTGTTGGCGATGTGCCATAAATAGTCGTAGCGCGCCAGTTTGAGCGGGTTCCAGGCCCCACCCGTATCGTACAGACCGTTCAGCGCCGCAGACGACGGCTGCCATACGTCCTGGACGTTGGTATCGCTGTTGGCGCGCAGGGGGATGCCTGAGCGGTCGTCGCGCATATTGTGCCTGATGACGGATATGCCGTCGTAGTGCTTGAAGCCTGCGGTTACGTCCGTTGTCGTGGGGTTGAAGCGTGAGTTGGGCGAAAAGATGTCGAGCACGAGCAAGGCTAGCACGAGCGCGCCCGCCCACGTCGGTTGGAGCCTGCCCCGGTAAGCGGCCCAGCCAACGCCCGCTAGTAGAGCAAGCCATAAGATGGCTACGCCAAGATCGTTGATGGCTCCCGGCAGCCGACCGTATTCCGTGCCCCCGCCCACGAGTATGTCTTTGTAAAGGGCGGGCATCACGCCGAACGCAGCCAGGGCAAGAACGCCTGTTACCCCTACCAACCACCACATCAGATTACGCCTAACCTGTCCAAGCTGTCCGAGGGCCGCTACTAACGCATCAAGGCCGTAGGCTGCGAGGCCAGCCAGCCCGAAGCCCAATAAGAGGAGCGCGCGGCCACTGTCGCGGAGCTTGTTGAAGCCAGGCACGAACTTATATATCCAGCCGCCGACGATTGTCAGGTCGCCCATCATGATTATGAGGGCGAGCGCCACCAGGAGCGCGAAGAACGCGACCATACGCCCCCGCCGCAGGACGAGGCCGAGCGCGGCCAGGGCCAGCGTAATGACCCCGCAGTAGCCCCAGTTCTCGGTGGTCTGCCACTGGCCGAACGCATAGTTTGTGGGGTTGCTGCCGTAGACGGTCGGTAGAACAAGATTGAGCAGAGTAACGGGCTGCGCCGGGAACTCGCTCGCTTCTTCGTAGCTGACGGAGGAGCGTACCGACTGGGCGCTCAGTTCCAGGCTGGGAAGGAGTTGTATAGCGCCTATGGTCAGGGCGATGGCGAGGGTGAGTGCGCCTTTGGCGACCCACAGGACGATGGACGATGGACGATGGACGATGGACGATGGACTGCTATCGTCCATCGTCCATCGTCCATCGTCCGGCCTAGTCCGCGATAGCAACAAAACCACCCACAACAGCCCCGCAGCCATCAGGCCGTAGGCGAAGATTTGGACGTGGCCTGCCAGCAGGGACATCGCAAGGAAGAGACCCGCGCCTATTGACCAGGACCAACCTGTACGTCCTGGGCGGACGTAAGCGCGGCGCAGGGCCAGCAGGACCAGGGGTATCCAAGTAGCTACTGGGACCATCGGCAGGTGGCCGAAGTGGGCCACCATGAAGCCACAGAAGGCGAAAGCTATCCCTCCTGCCAGTGCGCCAAGGCGCTTCAGTCCGGTGTCGCGGAGGAAGAGGTAAGTGAAAGTTGCCGCCAGCCAGTAGTGGGCGATGAGCAGCCATTCAAGCGCGCCATAGTTATTAAGGTCAACTTTGACGAAGAGAAAGAGTATCCAGTTGATGGGGTAGAACATAGCGGTCTGTACATCGGCAGCGAGGGGCATACCGGCGAAGAGGTGCGGGTTCCAGAGGGGTATTGTGCCGCTCTTGATTTGCTTGGCGACATATGAGTATGTGGGGAAGTAGAACGAAGCGAAATCGCCACCACCGGCAGGCATCCAGGTCGCCGATTCGGTGAGAGGCCGCCAGAAGAAGCCGCCCGTGAGAAAGGCCAGCAGCGCGATAGCGGCTACGTCAAGATGAGCGGCGGGCCGTTGCGGGTTGGAGATATGCCATCTGTAAGCTACGACGAAAATGAGCGACGTTATAAGGGCCAGCAGTAGAATACCCCATGGTTGGAGGAGACCTGGCAAGCCACCCGTCACCGCTTGTCTCTTGTGGGAGCGGCTCTTTGGGGAGTTGCGTGCGCTACGGTTGTTGGTTTGTCGGTCGTGGGCTTATCGCCATCGCCATTCGAGCGGAAAGAGGCGAAACCTATCCCCTGCTGCAACACGGAGATTATTCCTATCAACGCCACAGGCACCAGGCCGACGAAGTGATACACAATCGCGAAAGTCTGCGCGGCGCTCTCCTCTATGCCTAGCACCTTGAGCACCAATACTACAATCAACTCGAACGTGCCTATATAGCCGGGAGCCGAAGGCACTGCCATCCCCAGATTTGTGGCTACCATGAGCGCGACCGCACCCATAGGGGGGACGGTGAGGTTAAAAGCGAGCAGCATGAGGTAAATCGCAACCGAATTGACGCCCCACGTTGCCAGAGACCAAAGACCCAACTTCACAGCGATGCGCGGATTAGACAGCGGGGCGAGGCCCTCCAGGACGTGCTCCGTCATCTCCTTGATCCGAGGGCCAAGCCTGGCGGGTAAGCGGCCCGCTACAAGGGCGACCAGCCTCCTCACCCAGTCGGGGCGCATAGCCAGGGCCAGGAGTACAAGCGCCACCACCAGGAATACCAGACCCAGCGCGGTCGCGGGGCCTTGAAGGTCGCGCGGGAGCGGAACGAAGGGTAGGCTAATACCCAGGAATAGTAGCAGTGTCAGCACGTCAAGCACCTTCTCGACGAGGATGGTGGAGAAGACGCGGGCGACGGGGGTGCCGGTCCTGGCGCTCAACACCGCGCCGCGAGCTACTTCGCCCATCCGGAAGGGGAGAGGCACATAGGAGATCATCAGACTGGAGAAGAGCACGCCGGTGCTGAAGCGTTTTTCGTCGGGGTGAAACAGCACGCGCCAGCGCCAGACTTTGGTCATGAAGGTGAGAATGTAGGGCACGGCCATGAGCAGGAAGAAACCAATTTGCACGTTGGCCATGGATTCCCAGAGTTTGCCCAACTGGAAGCCTTGAAGCGCAAAGTAAAGCGATACTATGCTGATTATCACCCCGACGAGCAGTATGGCGATGCGCTTCATGGGTGGGCGTCTATGACCTTAGAATACTTGGCGACGAGTTCTTCGGCTTTGCGGCGGCTGGCCTGTACGAGGTCGTCTTGCAGGAGTTCCCAATTAGGACGCTCGTGATAATCGAGGTGGTAAATGATGTTGCTGCTCTGGACGTGGGTCTCGCGGCCCAGCAGAGGGAATAGCTCCGTGAGGAAGGCGATCTCCCACAACTTGTTGTTTACCTTTTGCTTGTCAAGCACGTCTACAGTCGTTTCGTAGTATTCAAGCAGAATGTTCCTCACGATCTTGTCCTGGCGGAAGACGCCGCCGGGCGAGTAGTGCGGCCTCCCAGCGAGGGCTGTGCGGGCCGTGCCCGCGTTCTTGCAGTAAGGCGACAGCCACCCATAATCGGGGTGCTCGTCCAGATAGGCGAGCACAGCCGTCAGTGCGCGAGAAGGCATCACCACGTCATCGTCCATGAAGCAAATATTCGGGCTTTTGAGCGTTTCCAGGAGCGCCAACCTGCCCAGGCTGAACGCCCTATTGCCGTCGTGCAGGTGTTCATAAGAACACGGAATATCACGGTCTGCCGCCAATCTGAGCGCGAATTGTATCTCTGTACGGTCAATAATGGGCGTGGGCGATGTGTCCACAAGGTGAATGCGGATACGCCTCTCCTCCTGCAAGAGGATGGACGAGAGCGCCATAGCCAGCGTAGGCTTGCCTATAGTTAATATGCCTATTTCTAATAACGGAGCAGACGGGTTGGTGGTCGCATTTGTGCCTGTAAGGTTGTCAGTTGCCCGCCTGCGCGGAGTGTCGGGTTGCTCGATATGGTTGGCGTTGTTTTGTGTCAAGGGTTCTCCAATTTGTCAGGGACGATAGACGATAGACGATAGACGATAGACGATGGACGATGGAGGGTAATCGTCCATCGTCTATCGTCCATCGTCCATCGTCCCTCTCCTGCCAGTCTGCATGATATACCATACCCCAAGGGCTGCTGTCGCGGATAGGACGTCTACCAGAACATCCGCAATATGCGCGCCACGTTGGGGGACGAAGCTCTGGTGGAATTCGTCGGTTGATGCGTAGAGGGTTGCAAGGGCAACTCCCAGCCACCAGGCGCGAACGAGCAGCGTTCGCGGGGGCGTTTCGGAGCCGTTGCGCGCGCGCCATGTGGTCAAGAGCGCCCTCCCCAGGAGTAGGCCCAGGACTGAGTATTCAACTATATGTCCACTCTTACGAAATGCCATCAGAATGGGCGGCCACTCCATGCCTCCAAGCGCACTCTGCGCCGATAGGAAGAATATCAGTAACATCCACAGGAGCACGAGACACCACGATATGACGATGTTTCGCGCTCCCAGTGTGCCACTTTGCAAAGTTTTATCGGCGTTCATATTACAACCAGTCACACAGAGAATAGCAAAGGGGGTGTCTGGTGTCAAGCGGGAGAAAAGTACCTGTGCTATAATCTGAATTATGAAGTAAGAATTATGAATTATGAACTAGCATCATGCAGAACTTATAATTCATAATTCTTACTTCATAATTGTCGTTGCAACCCTGCGCCCACATGCCGCGTATATAGGGGTATGTGGGGAGATAAGGCATGAGTAAGAATGTTGCTGCCAATGCTTTGGGATTGCCAAAATCCGGCTTTGGCCTCTTTTCCGTGCCGCCACTGAACATAAGCATGACGTTCCCCGACGCCCACAGGCTCACCAGACAGCAGCCTTCTCCCTCGGAGAGGGAAGTCGCCGCACAGGGCGATGCCTTGCCGCAAAACGTTGAGGCAAACGCAACTATTGCCGAGGACCTTCCGGCACAGCCAGCGAGCGCGCAGACCTCTGCGGCTACCTCGGCTGACCTGGATAGGGCGTCCGTGCAAGCGGCGTTGCGGGGCGATCAAGCTGCGTTTGGGGACCTTGTGACGCGCTATCAGTCGGCGGTTTACGGTATGGCGTATAGGATGTTGGGCGACCCGACGGAGGCCGAGGACGCGGCCCAGGAAGTGTTCGTGCGCGCCTGGAACCAGTTGCATACGTTCCAGCTTGATCGCAGGTTCTCGACGTGGTTGCTCTCGATAGCCTCGCACTATAGTATAGACTTGTTGCGCAGGCGAAAGCCTACAGCGCCGCTTGATGATGTTGCGCTGTTTGTTGAGAGCGACGACCCGTTGCCGGAGGACGTGGCTTTGCAGGGTGAGCAGGCAAAGACAGTACAGCGACTGCTGAATACGCTGCCTGACAAGTATCGCTCGGTGACTGTATTACGTTATTATAATGACTTGTCCTACGACGAGATTGCCCGTTTGACGGGTCTGACCGAGAGCGCGGTGAAAACGCAACTGCATCGCGCTCGCCGTATGCTGGCTGAACAATTGCTCAAGAAAGGAGGCGCGCCCGATGGGATGCCAGACGATCTACGATGAGATGATGTCCTTGAAATTGGACGGGCTGCTCGACGCCAGAGACGAGCGCCATCTGCTTGCCCATGTAGCAAGTTGCGACGTATGCGCGCCTTTCTGGGACGCTATGAAGGATGCCGACGTGATGCTTGTAGCGTCCTCACGCGAGCCTGTGCTCATGCCTTCGGATTTCGCCGTCAAGGTGATGGGGCGTATCGCGCAAACAACGGTCGTTCGTCCGCAAGTGGCATTGGAGACTGAGTTAGCCTCAGCGACCGTCGTTGAGACGCCACGACCCATCATATCGGTGCTGCCGCAGAGGATACCTGCTTTTGGGGGCTACGAAACGCTCCCGCAGGTGCATATGCCGGAGTACGTACAAGAGTGGCAGAACCGCATTGGTGCGTATGTACGCGGCATGACGGCAGTTGGACTGTCTATCCTGGGGGCTGCGGGTCTGCTGCTTGCGGCGGTTATCACCGGTTCTTTGCAGGTGGGCGGCCCTATAACGCCGGTTGTGCAGGTGGTACGCACTTTTATTGTCGCGGCTGAAACGTGGGTGCGCGCTCTCGCCGCCAATGTTGGCTCTGACGTGGCAATAGGCGTTATGTTTGCATTAGCGTTGCTTGCTGTAGCGGGCTGGCAGATTGTTACGAATTACCACCATTCGACTGTTGAGCATTGGCTCGACGCGCCGATTGGGGAAGCCGCTTAGTAAAACGCGGAAGCGAAACGAGTGGGGGTTGCTAAACGTAGGTCAAATTGAAAGATGGATAAGCTAATTTACAAGAGAATAGGTGCATTTGTGGGAGTGGGGAGTTTGCTCCTGGCGATCCTGGTTGCGTGGGGCTTGTTCCTCGTGGGTTCTGTGCCAGTGGCGGCGCAGTCGGACGCTGGCCGCACAGCCGTAAACCAGGACCTGACCATCGAGAAGAGCGACGTGGTAAAAGGCAATGCAGTCGTGACCGGCGGTAATATCACGGTACTTGGCGAGGTGCGTGGCGATGTGGTTGTTGCTAAAGGTAACGCCAAGATTCAGGGTACTGTACATGGCGACGTGACGGTAACGGATGGGAACGTAGAACTAGGTCCGAAGAGTGTAGTTGAAGGCGACGTATTGGCCGTAGTGGGGAAAGTGGTGCGCGACCCAAGCGCCAGGGTGACGGGTACCGTCAATGCGCCGAGTATATCGCTTGAAGGGGTAACTAACGCTGTCTTGCCGCCTGGTGCGCCCCAGCCTCCTGGCAAGACGGGTGAGGATACTTCGGGGTCTGCGCCATCTATTGCGGGGAGCGCGCTTGCCAGCCTGATACAACTCTTCGGCAAGGGCATGATCAGCGTCGTGCTGTTGGTCTTGGGGTTGTTGTTGGTGGCTGTTATGCCTGCCAGGGTCAGCCTGTCTAGCGCGACGCTGGAAGCCGCGCCTGTGCCTTCGTTGATTGTGGGAGTGATCACGGCGTTCTTGCTCTTCCCGGTATCCGGCATTGTGGGCATGGCGCTTTTTATCTCGATAGTTGGGTGGCTGTTCTTGCCGGTGCTGGCAGTGGGGATATTAGTGGTGTTGCTTTTCGGCCTGGTTACTGTGAGTACGTGGATCGGCAGGTCTGTATACGCAAGCGTTCATCAAGGTAACCATGTTTCTGTAAATCACCTTTTCGTGCATGTTCTGTTGGGCATGTCTATCGTGCTGGGGATGACGTTGGTGCCTTCGGTGTTGCTGCCGGGTTCGGTGTCTGTCCTCATGTTGTTGCTCTTATACTTCGCTTCGTGCGTGGGCATCGCGTCAGCGATTCTCAGCCGGTTCGGGACGCTCGTGCCGCCCAAACACGCGCATTATTATCATGCGCCGATGCAGGGTGTGCAGGCTAATTATGGGGCCGTTGCTCCTACGCCGCAGCCTCCCATGGAGAACAAACCTGCGGCACCATCCGGCGCTGGAACTCAGCCACCGCCTGCACCCTAATGGAAGAGGAGATAAAAAGCATCAACCGCAGCCGAAGGCTGCGGTTGATGCTTTTTATCCTGAGAAGGAATGGTCTAAACGCTGGCGCGTGTAATCTCTACTTTGTCGCCCACCCGCACGGGGCCTTCTTTTGAGACGGTGCATACCACGCCGCGCTTGCCGTACAGTTCTTTTACCATCTGCTTGTGATAAACCATCAGGTTGGAGCAAGGGGGGTTCTGTATGCTTACATGTAGCACTACAGATGGTTCATCAGTGCTTGCTGACAGCACTCTGATTTCATCGCCGGGGAGTAGGTCGCTTAAATCACCAGCGCCGTCGAGCAACAAGTTCTCGCCCAGGCCGCCGGAGGGCACGTTTGGAATGCCCAGGCGCTCGCAAGCGTCGCGGGTAGCATCAGCGCCAGCTACGGT
>JBBQIC010000184.1:0-8433 GCA_038324555.1 Chloroflexia bacterium | reverse complement strand
AGGCGCGCCACCTGCTGCGGTCACCTTGATTGTACTTGCCGAATTGTTTGGAGATGGGCGTGCATAAAGCCCTAACGCCAGCAAGCCTAACCCAGCCATGATAAATAAAGCAGATACAGTGTATTTAGCTTCCCTCATTTGAGTCCTCCTGTCTTCCTTGGTCTCGCTGTCCTTTTGCTGATTTTATTATATCACTCCACGTTATGAAACGACGCCAAAATCTAGCGGTGGGCCATGAATTACAAGTGGGATAGGAATGGGGTGAGGGAGTAGCTCTATTCCCTCACCCCATTCCCTCACCCTACCCTTGACGCCCACCCCCCAAACCCGTATCCTTAAACATCACACCGAGGGAGTGGATAGGTCCCGGTGGGCTTCACAGTCTTCAAAACTGCTGTGCGTCACGCAGAGTGGCGCAGGTGGGTTCGACTCCCATGCACTCCCGCCACCTCTCGGTTTTCCCCTCTACAAACCACTGAAACACAAAGCCGCCATAGCTCTGTGGAAGATCAAACCTGCGCTTCTCAAACATTTAACAACATCTTAACGCGGCAATAACAGCAATCTGCTAAGATGCTCTACGGCAATCAGAGAATCCAGGCGAACACAAACTTCCCAAAATAGTTTATACTAATGTCCAACTATTCCCGACACATACCGCCAGGGCGCAACTTGGTGGGGGCGGTTCCACACACGCATTCTACGCACAGAGATACTGTTATTCGACGTTTAGGAAAGGAGCCTGACTGAATGCCTATGATGTCATCAGTAGCAACTTCCAGATAACCCCCGACCCCCATCCGGCTTACTTGTGGATAACAAAGCGACGACAGTTACACCGAGAGGAGCGAGAGAAATGAAATTCAGAGCCTTACTGATCATCGTCACGCTGGCAGCAATGCTGGCAGTGCCTTACGCCCCCGCCGCAACCGCCGACGGCCCCCTCGCCAACAGAGTGGTCTTCTACGCCTCGGACGGAATGCGCCCCGACATCATGGAGAGATACGCCAGGTACGGCGTGATGCCCACCTACAACGACCTGATGAGGCAGGGCGTCAAAGGCGATAACGGCCTAACCCAGGGCTTCCCACCCAACACCGGACAGGGCTGGTACACCCTGGCGACAGGCGCCTGGCCGGGAGAGCACGGCTCCACCAACAACACCTTCCACCGGGTAGGCGAAGGCAACTTCAACAACCGCACATCGTTTGCCAGCCCCGGCATCCTCCAGGCCGATACCCTGGCCGCCGCCGGAGAGCGTGCAGGCAAGAAGGTCGCAATGGTCGAATGGGTAGGAGGGCGCAACACCGCCATCAACGGCCCGACCGTGGACTTCGCCAACACCTTCTCGATGCGCGGCGTCCTCACCAAACCCGCCATACCCGACGAGCAGAACGCTGCGGCGACCTTCGGCCTGGCCTACGAAATAGCCGACTTCCGCCCCGCTACAGGCTGGACCAACGTACCCACGAGCGACCCGGCGGCCCCGGCCAAAGAGACCTCCCTGGTTATCACCTCTACCTCGTCCACCCTCAACCCCACGCGCAGCTACGACCTCTACGTCTATGACAGCGTGACCAACGGCACACCCGCCTACGACCACGCTATCCTCGTGCGCAGCACAGCCAACAAAGACGGTGCCCAGCAGTCCGCGAACCTGACCCCCAATGGCAGCTTCCAGGAAGTAAAGGTAAGGGCTGCCGACGGCCTCATCGGCCAGCGCGCAGGGCAGACGGCCAGCTTCTACACCAAGCTGATCACCATGTCCCCCGATCTCTCCAATTTCAAGCTCTACTTCACCTCCGTCGCACGCGCCATAGCCACCTGCGGCACTCCCGCCTGCAACAACCTCCCCTCCGGCGGCGCGGGCGAGGATAAGTTGGAGAAGTACATAGCCGACAGCCTACCCGGCTGGATGGAGGCCGACTTCGCGCCCGAAGAAGCCCGCATCATTGACGAAGACACCTACGTGCAGCAGGGCCGCGACCTCGAAGAAGCATACGGCAGCGCGATACTCAACTTCATCCTGGGCACTCTACAGCCCGACACCGACCTGGCCTTCGTCGGCTATCCCGTGACCGACGAATTCTCACACCAGTTCATGGGCCTGCTCACCCAGACCGACCCCGATAGCAACCCCAACCCCTACTTTGACGACGCAAATGGCGACGGCGTCAGGGACAACCGCCTGAGTCAGCGCGAGGGGTACATCCGCAGCGCATACATAGGCGCGGATACCAAGCTGGGTCGCGCTCGCCAACTGATGGGAGGCAACCCCACCACCTTCGCCTCCTCCGATCACGGCTTCGCGCCCCAATGGTACGCGATCCAGGCGAATAAGGTCCTGTCCGACGCAGGTCTGATGGACTCGGAGCAGATCAGTAACTGCCGCGCCGCCCCCACCGGCATCACCAAAGCCAAAGCTTGCTGGGCGGGCGGCACGGCCCAGGTATACGTCAACCTGGAGGGGCGCGACCCAGGCGGCGTGGTGCATGCTTCTGATTACCTCACCGTCACCAATCAGATTATCGCCGCCTTCCAAAACCTGCGAGACCCACGTCATCCGAACGCGCAAGTCGTTAGCGCCATCCTGCGCAAAGAGCAACTGCGCGACGTTGACGGCAGCGACTCGCTGCACCCATCGCGCAGCGGCGACGTAGTGATCGTGGCTAAACCGCCCTACCAGTTCGACGCAGCCACGCTTGGACAGACAATCGCCTTCTCCCAGTTCTTCGGCCAGCACGGCTTCCTGCCCGATTACGTTGACCTCCGACACAACATCAACTTGCACGGCGTGTTCGTAGCCGCCGGGCCGGGCGTGAAGCACCGCAGCGCCGGTATGAGCGAGGTGAACGCCGTTGACCTCGCCCCGACCATAGCCTTCCTGATGAACATTCCCGGCCCACAGAACGCACGCGGCAAAATACTCTACGGCCTGCTCGATCACAAGGAGCTGTACAAAGAGATAACGATACTCAACATCAGCGACTATCACGGCCAGTTGACGCCCCTCTCCGAGACCGCTGACAACGTGACCGGCACCGGTTCCTCCAACCCTACCTTCGCCATAGGTGGCGCGGCCTACCTGAAGTCGTGGTTCGACAAATACGACCGGAGCAGCATAAACGGCACGCTCATCATAGCCGGGGGCGACTCGGAAGGGGCCACCCCGCCCATATCTAGCATGTTCGGCGATACGCCCACCGTGCAGATCATGAATATGATGGGCTTCCACGCCGACGCCCTGGGCAACCACAATTTCGATAGGGGACAGGCTTACCTGCGCAACACCCTCATCCCGTTCGCCCAGTTCGACTTTCTCTCCGCGAACATCGTTGACGCTAATGGCCACACACCCGATGAATGGCAGCCATCAGAAGTCTTCTACCCCTACCATGGACCGGGCGGCTACGTAGGCGCGATAGGCTTCTCTAACGAAGACATCCCCGACCTCGTCGCCCCCGGCGCGCTTGGGCCGTTCCACGTAGCGCCAGCCCTGCCTGCCGTCAACGCCGAGGCGGTACACCTACGAACAAACCACCGCATCGGCCCCGTCATCGCTTTTGGACACCTGGGCGCGACCGGTGGCACTCTCAGCAACCCCACCGGGCCGCTCATCAACCTGGCCGATGGCATCCAGGTCCAGAACGGCAAGCCGGTAGTTGACGTGGTCTTCGGCGACCACACCGACTTCCAGGTGCTATCCACACGCCCGAACGGCGTGCTTGTCACCGAGAACCGGAGCAAGGGCGTCCGCATCACCCGCGTCCGCCTGGTGATAAACACCCAGACGAAAGACGTGGTCTACAAGACCGCCGACTACCACAAGCCCTGGGACATCGGCATGACTCCCAACGCCGACATCCAGCAGTACATAGACACCCTGACCGGACAACTCAGGGAGCCTCTGAGCCGGGTGGTGGGCCAATCGAGCGTGCAGGCGCCGCGTACCGACTCCTGTGGGAACACCGCAGGCCGGACGTGCGAGTCGAAGGAAGGCGACGTAGTGGCGGACTCGATGCGCAGCATCTACAACACCGACTTCGCCGTTACCAACTCCGGTGGCCTGCGCGCCGACCTCACCTGCCCGACGACCAACGACCCCAACGACTTCTGCCCGGCGTTCACGCCTCCGCCCTACCCCGTAACGCGGGGCCAGGTGCTGACGGTGCTGCCTTTCGGCAACATCGTGGTGACTCTACAGGTCAACGGCGCTGAACTCAAGAGCTTCCTGGAGAACGGCGTCTCCCAGATGCCTGCCATCGCGGGCCGCTTCCCGCAGGTCTCCGGCCTCTGCTTCTCCTACGACATCTCAGCGGCTGCGGGTAGCCGCGTCACCGGGGCGCGCAGGCAGGCGGCGAATGGCAGTTGCACAGGCGCGCCCATAGACCTGACGGCTGCCACCACCTACAGCCTCGCCATCAACGACTTCATGGCGAACGGTGGCGACGGCTACCCGAACGTCTATGGACGCGCCACCACACGCGGCCTGATGGACCAGGTAACCGCCGACTATCTCGGCACCGCTTCGCCCATCAGCCCGACCATACAGGGCCGTATCGCCTGCACATCAAGCGGCTCAACGCCCTGTCCGACCCCAGTGCCATAGAAGTCTACTTATAAATCAACAAAAGGCCCCTAACTGGGCCTTTTGTTGATTTATGTTATGCTACAATGTACATCCACCAATCCTACAAAGACAGACAACTCGCCCGCTTCTACGACCTGGAATATGGGCATTACACGGACGACCTCAGCTTTTACGTGCAACACGCCCAGGCTATGGACCCCGAAAAGGCATTGCCTGTGCTGGAGTTGGGGTGCGGCACCGGGCGTATCGCCATCCCATTGGCTGAGGCAGGCCACAGAGTTGTCGGCATAGATACCTCTGAAGGCATGTTAGAGACATGCGCTAAACGAGCGCAATCCCGCGGCGTGCGCGAGAAGCTGTCGCTTGTCCGCGCAGATATGCAAAACCTGAAGGGGCTTCCCGATACCATATTTAACATGGCCTTCTGCGCGCTCAACACCTTCGCATACCTCGCCACCACCACCGACCAGTTAGCTATGCTGAATGCCGTGCGCCCCTTGCTCGTACAGCACGGCATACTGCTACTCGACCTCACCAGCCCTTTACGCCACCTGCTTCCACCTTCAGACGGCGAAACCCTCTACGAAGGCAGCTTCAAAGACCCTGAAACAGGAGCCATCTTGCACAAGTTCGTAGCAGGGCACGCTCACCCAGCAACCCAGACCCACGATATTCGCGTCTTCTACGAACTGGAAGAGCGAGACGGCACATCACAGCGCATCACCCAACCCCTGACCTTCCGATGGACCAGCCGCTACGAGATGGAACTACTCCTCCAAACAGCAGGCTTCAAGCTAGAGAAAGTCTACGGCAACTACGACCTCGACGACTACGACGACAACAGCGAGCGCATGATCTTTGTAGCCCGCACTTGAGTCGCAAAAAGCAATAAATTCACCTTCGGTGAATTTATTGCTTTTTGCGGATGAGTTGTTCAAGCGTCTCCACCGAAACCCCTTCCAAACTCCCCACAACCAGATCAGCGCCCGCGGCCCACAGTGTCTCCGTGTTCTGCGTATTCGTAACGCCCACACAGGCCGCCCCAGCCGCAATCGCCGCCTGCACCCCCGCCGGAGCGTCCTCGATCACCACACCGCAGGCAGGCCCCACACCTAACCTCCGAAACGCCACCAAAAACACCTCTGGGTCCGGCTTCCCCTCGCTCACGTCCTCCCCAGACGCAATCGCCTCCATATAACCCGCCAACCCCGTAACAGACAGCAACAACCTGATATTCTCAATCGGAGCCGACGACCCGATACCCTGCTTCCACCCCGCCCCGGCCAGCGATCGCATAAGCCCCTCCACCCCAGGCAAAGCCTTCAAGCCCCGTGCTGCCTCCCTGAAAAGTATCTCCTTCCGCGAAGCCATACGCTCTATCTCCCCAAGCTCCGTAACCCCCCAAAGAGAACCGATAATATCCGAATTATGCCTACCAAAAATACCCCGAAAGTCCCGCTCCGCGTCATAAGGCACCCCAAACTCAGCCGCCATACCCTCCCACGACAGATTATGCGCCTCCGCGCTATCCACAATCACCCCGTCCAGGTCCCACACAACAGCCCTATCCACATCCACCTCGCCTCCAACTCGTGAAACGTGAAACGTGAAACGTAATTATTGTAATTCACGCATCACGCATCACGCATCACGGTTCACGCACCATCCAGCACCACCAACTCCGCCTCAACCTCCACACCCGAAACATTCAGCAATGCCACACAAAGCGGGTTACTAAACCGCCGTTGAGTGCCCGCGGCCCCAGGATTGAGGAACAACGTAGGTCCAAGACGTTCCAGAAGCGCCGCATGGCTGTGTCCACAAATCGCAACGCCAGGCTTTGGCTCAGACAACATGGGGAACCAGGCACCCGGCTTCCCACCTATATGCGTCATATACACCGTCACCCCCTCAACCTCCAACCGCAATTCGGCGGGCAGCAAAGCCACATTCCCCTCAACATCCACGTTCCCACACACCGCCTGCACCCTCGCCACCCTGCTCAACTGCTCGATAATACCGTAACTCCCCACGTCCCCCGCGTGCAAAATCATCTCCACCCCGGCCTCCTCAAACAGAGGCACAACCCGCCCATGCAGCGTCCCATGCGTATCAGACAAAACCCCGATAATCATGCTAATCCTTTCCCGTTAGGACTTTCGCTTGCAGCGCCTAATTTGCGCCCCGTTGAAGCCTTATTTGAGCGTCACGAGCGAAAGTCCTACCCGTGAAGATTAAGTCCCCAGCACCTACTCAAAGTCGCTGACTCGACGATAGACGATGCGTTACCGTCGTCCATCGTCTATCGTCCATCGTCTATCGTCCATCGTCTATCGTCGAGTCAGCGACTTTGAGTAAACCCTGGTTCTACCATGTCTGGTCCAATGGGCGGTGCTCCTCCGCGCCCGAAGTTCACCTTCACCTGGTTGAAGTCCGTTGAATTGACTACGTTATCCCCCGTGATGTCTCCAGACGATTGCTGGCCCATCTCCACATTCGTCACTGCACTGTTTAGTGTGACGCTGACACCTGATGTTGCCAGGTAGGCGGGGCCTTTCAAACGCCAGTTGTAAGTGCCGGATGGCAGCCCGCTTACGTTTGCGGTGAAGAATCCGCTGGCATCTGTGACAAGATAGGGAGGCAAATTCATCTCGGTGGTGCCCAGTTTCAACGTCAGCGTCAAGGGCATAATCTGCAACGCGCTAGGCTGGGCGGGGCGACCCTGCCAGGTGACGTGCCCGACCAGCGTTTCAGGTGGTTGGCAGTTTTCAAGCAACACCGATATGTCGCTGGAGCTATAGTTCGTGACAACAAGGTCTTGCCTGCCGTCGCCGTTGAAGTCCCCCACTGCTGCGGCGGTGGGGCCTGTCTCCACCCCAAAGTTGGTAGGCGCACCGAAGCCACCCGTGCCAGTGCCCAGCAGTATGGATACGTCGGCGGAGTTGATGTTCACCACAACAAGGTCTTGCCTGCCGTCGCCGTTGAAGTCGCCAATTGCCAGGGAGTGGGGAGTTGCACCCGCCCCAAAGTTGGTGGGCGCCCCAAAGCTACCCGTGCCCGTGCCCAGCAATATGGATACGTGGTTCGAGCTAGAATTCGCCGTAGCAAGGTCCTGCCTGCCGTCGCCGTTGAAGTCGCCCACCGCTACAGCGATAGGGTTTACGCCCGCCCCGAAGTTGGTCGCTGTGGCGAAGGAGCCGGAGCCTGTGCCCAACAATATGGATACATTAGCCGAGCCGGAGTTCGCCGTAACAAGGTCCTGCTTGCCGTCGCCGTTGAAGTCTCCCACTGCTAAATAGAAGGGGTTTGTACCCACCCCAAAGTTGGTGGCTATCCCGAAACTACCCGTGCCGGTGCCGAGCAATACCGAAACGTTGTTGGGGCTGACGTTCGCGGTAGCAAGGTCCTGCTTGCCGTCTCCATTGAAGTCTCCCACCACCATATAGAAGGGGCTTGTCCCCACCGGGAAGTTGGTGGGTGATCCGAAGGAGCCGGTGCCCGTGCCCAGCAATACGGATACATTGTTTGAAGTGGAATTCACCAC
The DNA here is from genome assembly GCA_038324555.1 of Chloroflexia bacterium. GTDB lineage: Bacteria > Chloroflexota > Chloroflexia > QHBQ01 > JADMIH01 > JADMIH01. The sequence continues at coordinate 298 of JBBQIC010000184.1, read as the reverse complement.
CGCAAGGTCCTGCTTGCCGTCCCGGTTGAAGTCGCCGATTACCACGGCGTAGGGGCCTGTGCCCGCAGGAAAGTTGGTGGGCGCCCCGAAGGAGCCGGTGCCTGTGCCCAGCAGTATTGATACATTATCCGAGCCTCTATTGTCCACAACAAGGTCCTGCTTGCCGTCGCCGTTGAAGTCGCCGATTGCCGAGGTATGGGGGGTCGTACCCACCAATAAGCTGGTGGCCGCGCCAAAATTGGCGTCAAAGCAGCCGCAGATGCTGGTATTGAGCAGTACGGATACATCACCCGTGCCA
>JBBQIC010000183.1:0-8439 GCA_038324555.1 Chloroflexia bacterium | reverse complement strand
ATGGCTTGCGCTTCCAAAACCTGGGAGGCGATATGCGCACTATGGTAGAAACCGAAGCCAGCAGGCAAATGATAGCAAAAGGCACCAACCCCTTCCCCTTCATACTCCATCTAAAGGCCTTCTTCGAGGAATTTTCAGATGAATTCCTCGACAACAGCCTGCAAGCCTGCGAAGGTACCGGAGCAATCATCTACTCGGTGTTCGCCATAACCGCCTACCACATAGCCGAAAAGATGCGCGTCCCAGCCTTCCCCGTCCTGCTCCAACCCATGACCCGCACCTCCGCCTTCCCCATCCAGCCCCCGCCCGCCAACTGGATGCGCACGCGCTTCTCCAATCGCCTGGGTTTCCTGATAGCTCAGCAGGCCTTTGGACAGATATTCAAACCCCTCATGAACCACTGGCGGACACAGAGATTGGGCCTGCCCCCACTCCCCTTCGCTGGCCTCTACAGCCTCATAGACAGACGGCACCTCCCCATCCTCTACGGCTACAGCCCCACCGTCGTCCCCAAGCCACCCGACTGGGGTCCCCACGCCCACATCACGGGCTACTGGTTCCTTGACCGCCCATCTGATTGGCAGCCGCCCGCAGACCTGGCCGCCTTCCTCCAATCGGGCGAGCCTCCCGTCTACGTCGGCTTCGGCAGCATGTCCACCCTCAACCCTGAGCAAACGGCTGACGTGGTTATCACCGCTCTCAAAAAAGCCGAGCGGAGAGGCGTGCTCCTATCTGGCTGGGGTGGCCTCCGCCCCTCCAATCTGCCCGACGACATCTGCCTCATAGACTCCGCCCCCCACGACTGGCTCTTCCCCCAGATGGCGGCGGTAGTCCACCACGGCGGCGCGGGCACTACAGGCGCGGGCGTTCGCTCCGGCGTACCCTCCTTCGCCATCCCCTTCTTCGCCGACCAATACTTCTGGGCCGACCGCCTGGCCCGCCTGCGCGTAGGCCCAAAGCCAATCCCCCAGAACAAACTAACCGCAAACAACCTTGCCCAGGCCATCCGCACAGCAACCACAAACCATACCATCAAACGTCGCGCCGCAGCCATAGGCAACCGCGTCCGGGCAGAGGATGGGGTAGCTCGCGCTATCGAGGTGTTTACGAATAGGGTGAGGGAGTAGTCTTTATTCCTATTCCCTCACCCTAACCCCAGCCAACAGATCGTTCTCTTCCTCCGGCGCGGCTACGTGGCTCTTTATCAAGCTGTAGTCCTCCTCTCCGAAGGCCACATGTGCTATATCATCGGGCATCGTCAAAAAAACCCCGGTAGGGTCGAACTGCGTCCGGTGGACCAGCATGGCGGCGCGTTTCTGCGGAAAAAAGTCTTCCACGATTATCCGAGTAGTAATAGGCGGCGGTACGTACTCGGGCGGCTTGCCCTCATCCTTCGCCTCCTCGGCCTTCTCTTGCTGCTCGCCTAGAGCTTCTTCCTCGGTCACATGCTCCGGGTCCTCATCCGGCTTTTCCTCCTCGCGGTCAAAAGGCCACTTCAAGCCCCGCTCGATAAACATCTCTTTCGCCTGCTCCCAGTTCTTTTCGGGCCAGTGCGTGTAATACAATTTGAGCGGCTGCCACGGCTCGCCCAACTCCGAGTGATATTTGCCGTCACCCGACTTCTCGAAAGCCGCCTGCGTAATGACGTTACACGCTATATGGTCCGGGTGCCCATAAGCCCCGTTCTCATCGTATGTCACCAGTATCTGCGGCCTGTACTGCCGCACTAGCTTGACCAGCTTTTGTGTAGACTCCTCCCGGTCGGCGTTCTGGAAATTATCGAGCCGCGCGTTTGCTTCAGTCCCTGCCATCCCCGAATCGCGGTAGTTGAGCATCTCCAGGTGGTCTATCTCCAAAAGCTCTACGGCACGTCGCAGTTCCTCCTGCCGTATCTCTCCTAGACGCGGACGCGCCTCCTCCGGGTCAAGGTCAGGGTCGTGTATCTCCCCTTCTTCCCCGCCCGTCGCCGTAACTAGCACAGTCCGCACCCCTCGCTTGTGGTACATCGCCAAAGTACCCCCCGTAAAGACCACCTCATCGTCCGGATGAGCGTGTATGGCCATAAGCGTCAATCGTTGTTCAGCCAATGTGTCCTCCTATTGCGTGATGCGTGAAACGTGAAACGTGAAACGTGAAACGTGAAACGTGAAACGTGATTATCGTCATTCGTCATTCGTCATTCGTCATTCGTCACGTTTCACGTTTCACGAGTCAGCCTCCGTTGTAGTCCATCCAGCAGCACTCCGGCGCCAATGGTCAGCAGGGCAGCGGGTATGACCCCGGCCAACAAGATGTCGTTGCGTAGGAGCGCCAGGCCGGAGGCGATAAAGTCGCCCAGGCCACCACCCCCTATAAGCGTTGCGAGGGTCGCAAAACTTATGACTTCCACTGCCGCGATGCGCAGGCCGGCTATCATAACGGGCATCGCCAGGGGCAATTGGACGCGCCTGAGCAATTGCCAATAGGACATGCCCATGCCTCTACCAGCTTCGATTATAGCAGGGGCTACACCGCGCATCCCCGTGTCGGTGTTGATGAGAAGAGGCGGAATAGCCAGCAAGGTTAGGGCGATAACTGAAGGTCGGAAGCCTAAACCTTGGGATGGGAGCAGCAGGAATAGGACCACGATGGGTGGAATTACCCGCAAGAAGCCCACAACGTTGATTACGACCCGCGCTACGGAACCATACCGGCTGATGAGGATGCCGAGCGGTATGCCTATCAAGGCCGCAACGAACAGGGCTATCCCACTCAACCGCAAGTGGGTTAGGAGTTGGCCCAGGAAATTACTGTCTGGATTGAGTGCGTACTGTAAAGCTTTTGTCAAAGTATCCATGTGTGTCTTGGGACGATAGACGATGGACGATGGACGATAGTTGCAGTCGTCTATCGTCCATCGTCCATCGTCTATCGTCTATCGTCTATCGTCTATTCCCATGCTTCCTTGGCCTGTGGTGTTATGTGGACGACAGTGCGTCGCGCTTTCACGGGCACTCTTATACGGCTTTCTATCAGCCGGAAGAGTAAATCGGACCCCACCGCCAACCCCCCGATACATATCAACCCGGCGTACAGTTGGGATTGAATAGTGGGCAGATGAATGTTAGAGTACACCGCGTCCTTCAACAGTTGACCCAGGCCGCCCGCTCCTACCCATGTGGCGATGGTCGTAAGCCCTATGGTTGACAGCGTAGCTATGCGTATGCCCGCCACTATCACCGGCAGCGCGAGTGGAAACTCGACGCGCCACAGCAATTGCGCATCGCTCATACCCATGCCCCGCGCCGCTTCCTTAATCGCAGGGTCCACACCATCGAAGCCTACTACCGTATTGCGCACCAGGCTAAAAAGTGAATATGCCGTGAGCGCCGTAATTGCCGTTTTAGGGCCGAGGTCCATAAAAGGTAAAGTCACAAGGAACGCGAAAAGTGCCAGGCTAGGGATGGTATAGATTATATTGAGCACAGACATGACCGGGCCTGCAAGTTCTTTCTTGCGACTGAGCAGTAGTCCCAGGGGCAGCGAAATTGTCAGACCTATGAGCAGCGTAATCACGCTCAACATCACATGCTCGGCAAGCCGAGGCCCCACCTTGTCGTTGAAATGCACAAACAGGTATTGCGTTAAGGTCCATTCACGAAGGAATTGCATATTTTTTATGAAGTGGCTAGTGGCGAGTGGCTAGTGGTCAGATTTTTCCTTCTGACCACTAGCCACTAGCCACTCGTCATATCCCCATCGCCGCCATCAACGCGGGCAAATCCTCAAACACATAGTCCGGTTTGGCATCTGTCCGTTCTATATCCGCTCGCTGCGAGACTCCGGTCAGCGTCAGCGCCGTTGGCGTGCCGATGCGCTTGCCGAGCAGGATGTCCGTTTCGAGCCTGTCACCTACGCAAAGCACCCGTTCGGCTGGCAAGTCCATCTTCAGTAGAGACATTTGCCCTATGTATGGATTGGGCTTGCCTATCACCACAGGTTCTACGCCTGAGCAGGTCTCCACTGCCGCCACTATGCTTCCCGCGCCGGGCCACTGCTCCCCGCCCTCCACCGGCAGCGTAGCGTCCCTGTTGGTGGCTATGAATATTGCACCGTTCCTTATCGCGGAGCACGCCCTTTGCAGCGCATCGTAGGTGAAATGAAAGTCCAGACCAACTATGACGAACCTGGGCTGCCAGCCGTCGGCCCGGAAGCCTGGTGCGCTCGTCAGCGTGGTCAGCAGCCCCGACTCGCCCAGCACATACACGCCCCCGCCTTCTGGGTAGTGCTGCATCAGATAGAGGGAAGTCGCAACGCCGGACGTTACGATTGACTCAGGGCTAACGGTGACACCCATCCGCGCCAGCTTGTCGGCGCACTGCTGCTGCGTGAGGGTCGAGTTATTGGTGAGTAGTATAAAGGATAGGCCAGCCTTGCGCAAAGCCGGGAATAGCTCGCGTGCTCCAGGCAATGCGTGGTCGCCTCTGTAGAGCACGCCGTCCATATCCAGTATCAGTCCAGAGAATCTTCCCTGCAATTCGCCAGCCATTCATGCTCCTTCTTGTTGTGAGACTCTGCATGATCAGATGAGCGCCAACAACTGCCCTATTATGTACGACCATGCGGCGTAGTGTCCAATCCTGCACACCTGGGCAGGCACGGAGACCTGCCCCTACGCTCGCGCCTCTAATCTGGCGACTTACTCATTGGCGTCTGCACATACGCACGTTTTGTTATAATCATATTTTGTTATAACTCACCTTACGCAGGTACTGGAAGGAGAGGGACCGACTGACCCGTGTCATTCTGAGCCGCAGCGAAGAATCACTACGAGGTCGTAAGTGTCAGAGACAGGCATAGGCATAGCAATACTGATACTGATCTCCAGACGACTTGGTAAGGTGAGTGATTCTTCGCTGCGGCTCAGAATGACAAGGGTTAGTGGGTTTGTTGCCCCCATAGTTTTGCTTTCGACTTTGCCACAACCCTCCTACCCAACTGCGTAAGGTGAGTTATAATTAAGCACACAATGCTTTCCCTACAGCAAAACAACGATCAACCAAAACCAGGCGACTCGATGCGGATACTTGCGGTGTCTGACGTGGTGGTGCCTCAGCTTTACAGCAGTTTGTTAAAGAGTTGGCTGGGCCCGGTTGATCTTGTCATCAGTTGTGGTGACCTGCCCGCCTACTATCTCGACTTCCTACTAAGCCAGCTAAATGTACCACTGCTACATGTGCTAGGCAACCACTGTTTTGTACCGCATGATATAACCACAAATCGTTGCTCGCCGGACGAATACCCTGGGGCGCAAAACCTGGATGGGAAGGTCGAAATCTGCAAGGGCCTAATACTTGCGGGGTTGGAAGGTAGCCCCCTCTACAATATGGGGCCGCACCAGTACACAGAACAGCGAGTGGCGTGGAAGTTGCTGCGCTTATCTCTGGCACTTGCTCTCGAGAAGATGCAAACGGGTCGTTATCTTGACGTGATGGTTTCGCACTCCCCACCGAGGGGCATACACGATAATTCGGACATCGCACATAGAGGCTTCGAGTCGCTGCTGAGTTTCATCGACAGGTTCAGGCCTCCCCTCTTACTGCACGGCCATACCCACCGTTACGATCCCACCCTGCCCACCCGCAGCCGCTATGGTGAGACGGAGATAATAAACGTCTTCGGGCACGCTTTGCTAACGCTTACGAGAGAAAGGGGCGCTGGCCCCTGGAGGCTTGAAGATTGTAGGGAGTAGGGTGAGGGAATAGGGTGAGGGAATAGGGTGAGGGAATAGGGTGAGGGAATAGGGTGAGGGAATAGGGTGAAGGAATAGGCATAAGAACTACTCCCTCACCCTATTCCCTCACCCTACTCAACAGAGGTAACTAATGGACGACATTCAAACCCGACTGTCCCAGGTGGCTCACGTTGATTTCGACCGCGCCAGGCGCAGGGCGTTTCTCAATGAACTGACTTCGATTTTCAACCGAAGGCCCAATCTGCTGCTGTCGTTCGAGGAGGTGCAGCGTATACTTCCTATCAAAGGCCAGTTCCACAAAGGCTTTCAGCAGGCGCCGATTTCGCAGATTGTAGGCAGCGTAGGCCGCTATCACGATTTTGATCGCGCATTCCTGCCCACGCAATCGAACACCCGCCCGCGCTGGGAGAGCGTTGACATAGCACACCTCAACGATGTAGAACTGCCGCCCGTGCAACTCTATAAAGTGGGCAGTATCTATTTCGTCAAAGATGGCAACCACAGGGTGTCGGTGGCGAAGGAGAGAGGTGTCGAGTACATTGACGCCGAAGTAATCGAATGTCCGACCACGGTGCCGCTCACCAACGCCAGCAACATGCAGGATTTGCTCCGACTGGCCGAGTACGCCCGCTTCCTTGAACAGACTAAGCTGGACAAGCTGCGTAAGAACGTCAACATCGAGTTCACTTCGCTTGGCCGCTACGATGTGCTATTTGAACATATCTCCGCCCACCGCTGGTACATGGGAATTGACCAGGACCGCCCGATAAGCTGGGAGGAGTCGGCGCTTGACTGGTACGACAACATTTATCTGCATGTCGTCAAAATTATCCACGAAAACGACATACTGCGTGATTTTCCAGGCCGCACGGCGGGCGACCTGTATCTCTGGATAATGGACCATCGTTGGTATCTGATCCAAGACTCCGACGAGGAGCCGGGGCTGCAAACCGCAGCTTTGAGTTATGATGCTCATTTCGCCGGTTGGACGCGCAAGGTAGTGCGCTTCATGCGCCGCCTGCAAGACGTGACCACCCGTCCTCTGGTAGTCTCCGCACAGAAGATAGCCCGCGCCCTCAAGTCCAGTACGTCAATAGATGAGCTATGAGTGGCCCTAATGGACCATTCATAGCCCGGAGAAACCTTGCTTTTCTCAACAAGAGGCCCCCGTAAGGGGGCCTCTTGTTGAGAAAAACCTGATTGTCAAAACCTCGCTAAGGGTTAGTGATAGCGCGATAGACGATCACGCTGATCTGCCCTCTCGTGGCGTTGTTGTCGGGACGGAAGGTGCCGTCACCGTAGCCTGTGATAATGCCGTGGTTGAAGGCTGTCTCTATGTAGCCATAGAACGAGTGGGTTGTCGGCACGTCGGTGAAGTGAGGGCCGCCACTGGTGTCTATGGGCCAGCCTTGGGCCAGCACTACTATCTTGGACAACTGCGCCCTTGTCACATTATTATCCGGGCGGAAGGTTCCGTCTCCGTAGCCGTTGATGATGGCGTGATTGTAAGCCGTTTCTATGTAATTATAGAACGTAGAGCCTTCTGCCACGTCGGTGAAGTGAGGTCCGCCTGTCGTATCTATGGTCCAACCCTCGGCGAGCACTATTATCTTGGTCAACTGGCCGCGCTTGGTATTGTTGTATGGGCGGAAAGTGCCGTCTCCGTAGCCCGATATAACTCCCGCGCAGTAGAGGTAATGGACAGCTTCGTAGAAGTAGTCCGAAGGCTGCACGTCGCTGAAGTTCATGGCGCATGGAGTAGCCGTTGGCGAAGGAATAGGTGTGTTGGTGGGTGTCGGTGTCAGATTAGGACCGCCTGCGCACGGGCTGACGTTCAGTGTATAGCTTGTGCAACCCACGCCTGCCGAGTTCTCTTCCACGACGATGACGTAGTTTGCTCCGGCGGGCACGTTGAACGAATAGCTGAAGGTCGGCCCCGCGAGGCCCATGTCGGCCAGGTAGTTGACGCAGAGGCTGGTTGGATTGTAGGAACCGAGGTAGGCCGCGCTCAACAGAGCGTTGTCGCCGCAGTTGCTGTTGATGCGCACGGTTACGCATATCGGTGAACTGGTGTTGTTAGTATATGTGTAGCTATCGTAGTGCCTCTGGAATGTATCGCTCGTCGATGCACCGGGGCAAGCCCTGGGCGCGTCGCATGTGCTGGGCGGGTTGCCTCGGACCAGGCGGCCCGTCTGCACAGGGTCGTTATTGTCAATCGAGCCGACGACCGATGCGCCGTTGGGGCACAATGTTGGTGTGGCTATAGGCGTCCTGGTCGGCTGCAGAGTAGGAGTAGGAGAAGTCTGGGCGTTGCCGCAGCCAGGAAACTTGAACGAGCCTATGCGGGTGCGCCACGAGCGCTCGGAAGTAGTCTGCAAGTATTCGGTCGTGTACCAGAACGTGCAGTCGTCAACCGGGTCAACGCTCAACATGCTGTAATCGCCCCAGCGTGAGGCGCTGCTAGTCTGCGCCCCGGTCCCCTGCATAAGTAGGGCCTCTCCCTGGGTTAATTGGCCGGGTGGGTCGCTCACCATGCGGCCAGCGTAGCAGATTTTGGGGTACTCGCTACTGCTGGACGCGCTGAAGCCGACTGCTATATCGCCTATGCGATCCATAGCCGCGCTTCCCATCCATCTCCATTCCGAGTTGGGCGAATAGGTGCCCTGCTGGTTTATTACCGGCGTACCTCCTGGAGCACGCACCTC
>JBBQIC010000182.1:0-8453 GCA_038324555.1 Chloroflexia bacterium | reverse complement strand
TGTACTTGCGGGCGGGAGACCTGTTGGTTGCTAACGAAAGCCGGGTGCTGCCTGCGCGGCTCATTGGGCGCAAGCTACACACGGGCGGCAGGGTAGAGGCGCTTTTGCTCAGGGCGCACCCGCAGCCAGGTGAAAATGGCGGGGAGCCTGCTACCTGGGAGGCTCTGGTAAGCCCAGGAAGACGGGTCAGCGAAGGTACGCGCCTTGCATTCGGGGACGCGGATGTGGGGCCATATGTTGAGGCGGAAGTTATAGCCCGCACCGAACTGGGAGGCAGAATGCTGCGTTTCAGCAGCCCGCTACGCCCGTTGCTAGATGCTCTGGGCCAGATGCCTCTGCCACCCTATATCCATGAGAAGCTGGCCGACCCGGAGCGATACCAGACCGTCTATGCGCGCACCGAAGGTTCGGCGGCAGCGCCCACCGCTGGGTTGCATTTTACTGAGAGGCTTATCAGTGAACTCGAGGCGCAAGGGGTTGGCTTTGCTACCGTAGTGCTCCATGTGGGGCTGGATACGTTTCGACCCGTTCACGAAGAGCGCATAGAGGACCACGCGATGCACCGCGAATGGTACAGCCTGGGCAGCGAGACCGCGCAGGCGATAAACCGGGCACGAGCCGAAGGTGGACGCATCGTCGCCGTAGGCACAACCAGCGTGCGAGTGTTAGAAACGGTTGCACGCTCTCAGGGCGTCACCGCAACCAACCGCACAAGCTGCGTACAACCGGGCGAAGGGTGGTCCGACCTGTTTATCAGCCCAGGCTATAGCTTTGGGTTGGTTGACGCCATGGTAACCAACTTCCACCTACCCCGAACTACCCTGCTGATGCTAGTGTCCGCCTTCGCGGGCTTCGATTTGGTTATGCGCGCCTATCACGAAGCCATTCAAGAGCGTTATCGTTTCTATAGCTTTGGCGATGTGATGCTGATTCTCTAATGTGATGCGGGACGATGGACGATGGACGAAAGACGAAAGACGATGATAAGCTTTCAGATAGAGACAGCCCCGTAGGGGCGAACCTTGTGTTCGCCCCTACGGGGCTGTCTCCAATACCTTTAATCCAATGTCCTTCGTCCTTCGTCTGAATTACTCACGGACTGAGCAAGAGGTGCCAGCATGTTTGATAGCGAGAGCAGTGAGCCTCCATTTCTGAGAAAGAGGACCGATGATACATTCAGCGACCGGCGAGACGCGGGCAGGCAACTGGGCGTACAGCTGGAACGATACAAGGCGGAGCACCCTATCGTGTTGGCGCTGCCGCGTGGCGGTGTGCCCGTCGGCTACGAAGTAGCGCGCGCCCTGGGAGCGACCTTCGATGTGTACGTTGTGCGCAAGCTGGGCGCGCCTCGCCAGCCGGAGCTAGGCATTGGAGCAATCGCGCCAGGCGGCGTGCTGGTCCTGGACAACGAGACTATTCGTATTCTGGGTATCACAGAGCAGGAGATCGAGCGCATCGTGGCCGAAGAGAAGGCCGAGATGGAGCGCCGCCTGCATCGCTTCCGGGGCGACAAGCCGATGCCCAACCTGCAAGACCAAACGATCATCCTTGTAGACGATGGACTCGCTACGGGCATCACGGCCTACGCCGCGATCCAGGCGCTTCGCCAGACAGAGCCGCGTAAGATAGTGCTTGCCGTGCCCGTATGCTCAACCCAGTCAGCAGCGGCGCTAGGAGCCGAGGTAGAGGACCTGGTTTGCCTCAAACCGCGCCCCGATTTCGGCGCTGTCGGCGTGTGGTACAAGGATTTCGAGCAGACGAGCGATGAAGAGGTAGTCAGGTTGTTGAAACGTGAAACGTGAAACGTGAGTTACGATAATCACGCATCACGCATCACGCATCAGGATCGGAGCACCAACCATGAGCGATCATACCCTTACAATCCGGGCGTTTATAGCTATTGAGTTGCCGCCTATAGTCAGGGCTCTGTTGACGACTATACAGATGGAGTTGCGGGAGAGTATGGGCGGGGCGGAGGGGGCCGTGAAGTGGGTGCGCCCGGAGAGCACGCATCTTACGTTGCAGTTCCTGGGCGATGTGCATGGCGAACAGTTGGCGGCGATACAGCAGGGAATCGAGCGTGCGTGCGTTGGGGTGACGGCTATGAGCCTGAACCTGGGTGGACTGGGTGTTTTTCCCAACCCACGCTGGCCCAGGGTGGTCATTATGTGGGCTGGCATGAGGGGCGGTGGGGAGGACGCCAGGAGGTTACGCAGACTCCAGGAGGCAATTGCCGGACAGATGGAACCACTGAGGTTCAAACCTGACAAGGCCTTCAAGCCGCACCTGACCCTGGGCAGAGTGCGGGGCACGCTATCGAGCGGTGATTTGGAGGCGATAAGCGGGGCGCTGCGCTTCCCACAGGAGCATCCGATGTTTGAAACTATCTTCGAGGTAAGCTCTGTGAGCTTGATGCGGAGCGATTTGCAACCAGGCGGCGCTGTTTATACGCGACTTGCGCATGTGGAACTTGGCCGTCAAGCATGAAACGCAAGCTGCTACTTTCCGCCTTCTTTCTGCTGCTCGCCTCGTACCTCCCAGCAGTCGCACCCTCTACAGCAGAGGCCGCGCCGCCTGAAGGATTCGCGGCATCCCAGATACGAGCCGTCTGGCAGCGTGACGACGGCCCGGTTGCGTCGGGTCGCGCACAGCGCACCTGGATGTGGGGTCCAGGGCCTTTCTACACCAACTACGAGCCATACGCAGAAGCGCAAGAGGGCAACCATCTTGTCCAGTACTTCGACAAAGGGAGGCTCGAAATCAACAACCCCAACGCCGACAAGACTTCTCTCTGGTACGTCACTAGCGGCCTGCTCGTCAAAGAGATGATCTCCGGCAGCGCGCAGGTTGGGGATAATTCTTTCTACAAGCTTGGTCCCGCAGGCATACCTGTGGCAGGCGACGCCACCAGCCCCAACGCCCCCACGTATGCCACGTTCGGGGGACTCACGTCCAGAGCTACAAACCGGGTGGGCCGGGCCGTTGTTGCTCAGGCGGACACTGCCGGTCGTGTAAGCGAACACCCGACCCCGTTGACCGTCAAATATGCGACTTATGAGCAAGCGTCAGGACACAATTGGGCCGACGTGTTTTGGGACTTCGCTAACAGCGCGCAGAGACCAGCCGCTTTCAACTGGCTCACCACCCTGGGCTACCCGATTACGGAGCCGTACTGGGCGCAAACTACGGTGAAAGGCAAGCCCCAGGCCGTGCTGGTGCAACTTTTCGAGCGGCGCGTACTCACCTTCAATCCGGCGAACCCACCCGCCACACAAGTCGAGATGGGCAACGTGGGACGGCACTACTACACCTGGCGATACGGCAATCTCCACCTCGCCAACCTGGACGCCGCCTACAATGTACACATCTCGGTCGGCCCGGCTCCAACGCGCTCCACGCATGTTGAGGAGACGTTGGCGTTCACGAACAATACCGGGCAGCAGCTAGACCACGCGATCTTGCACAGCGTCTGGCACAACTGGGACGGAGTGTTCACCCTGCACTCGGCCAGCGTGCAGGGCGCGCAAGCGCAAACCCGGTGGCGCGAAGGTATCAACCTCGAAATTGCTTTCCCCCAAACGCTCGCTACCGGAGCGCGCGCTTCCATCGCCCTGTCGTTCGACATCAAGCCTCGCCCCGTTGGTGGACGAACGGGCTACGACCTCGCTAACGACATCTTGTGCTTAGGGGATATGTTGCCTACGCTCGTCCCCTGGGAGAACGGAGGCTGGTCGTATTATCCTTATTCGGACCTCGGCGATTTCGGCTACTATACTACCAGCAAGTACATTGTAGAGATTAGCTCGACAGGTGGAGAACGTCTAATCGTGGGCGGCACGGGCAAGATAACGAGCGTTGATGATGCGCGCACTCGCTGGCGGTTCAGCGCGCCGAACGTGCGGGACGTCGCTTATATCATGTCACCCCGCTTCGTGGACCCCCTCACCCAGTCCAGCATGACGCGCAAACAGAGTGGCGCGCTGATCCTCGCCTACTTCCTACCCGAACACCAGGCGCTAGGGCAAAGGCAGTTAGACCTCGTTGCCGGAGCGTTCGGCTGGTACAGCCAGACGATTGGGGCTTACCCGTTCGATACCTACACAGTCGCGGAGATGGGTACGCCTCTTGAACGCACCGACAATTACGCCCAGGAATATCCGATGTCCTATTACGCGCCCACGCCCTGGCTGACGTATGGGACACAGCCTGGCACATGGCCCTGGTATACGCCCTTCCACGAGGTAGGTCACCAGTGGTTTTATTCAACAGTCGGCAACAACCAGCTAACCGACCCCTGGCTGGACGAAGCCATGACTAGCTACATCGAAGCTGAATACATCCGCGCTAACTTCCCGGCCTACTATGAGCAGTCATGGAACTCCATCTCCGGTAGCCCAGCCACCGCTAAACCCGTCTCAGCAGGCGTATACAGCGGCTTTATCAACGAGAACGAGTACAGCGCCACCATCTACAACAACGGCGTGAGGATGCTCCAGCGCGTGCATCTGGCAATGGGCAACGACGCATTCTACGCGGCCCTGCGAGATTATTACAGCCAGTTTAAATTAGGGCGCGCCACCCCCGCCGACCTGCTGAGGGTCTTGCAAGCCCATTCCACCGCAGACTTGCAGCCGATTTTCTCCGCATACCTTGCATATTAGGAAGTGGACGCTACAGCGCGAAAGCCGAGCAGCTTGTGAGCCAAAACACAAACAGAAACCCCAGACAATCCTGACGGACCATCTGGGGCGTTTCTGTGTTCAAGAGTTACGAACCCGAAAGCTCATGCTCTCCAACTGAGATCAGTATACATCCACTTGCCGGTGTTGTCAAGGGGCATTTTTCGCTTTTTTCGCTCGTAGGGGCAGTCCGAAGCCCTGCGACTAAACTCGCGGGCTACAAACAAGCGAAGTCCCCCTTCGGGGACTACCCCAATATATGGTTGTGGGAGTCCGCGTAGGCGGACTTTGCCATGTGTAGCCCGCGACTGAAGTCGCCGGGCTTCGGACTGCCAGGATGTTGGAATTAGTCGGAGTCGATGCCTTCGGTGCCTGCCCTGTTCGTGTACCCCGATTCCACCCCAAGTCTATTTCACCACCTTCCAAATGCGCGTCTGTGGAGGGCCAAAAACCTTGACTAGCTGGAACGTATCAGGCAATTCAGCCAGGGCAGGGCGCAGGTAGTAGCGCGTATGGGTAGACCAATCAAAGGCGTCCTCAAGCACATAGCCAACATGGTAATCACGCATATAAGCTGGATAGCCTGCGGATGGTATAAGGGGAATCTGCACGGACGGCCTGTTTGAATAAATAGTGGTGAGAGTAGTCTTGCGTGACATTATCACAGCGCCGGGTGGAGTGTTATCGTTGAGCCAACGGCAGGCCGCGAAGTACTGCTGCCAATCGGGTGTGTGCCCGCCGGGCGCGGATTGCCCGGTCAGATAGAGCATGTTCGACGTGCCCGATATGCCTGCCAACCAGACGTTCGGCGTGGCGACTGCCAACGCAACCACTATGAGCGCGAGTGACGAGTAACGAGTGGCGAGTGGCAGGTAAGATAGCCCTTGCGGCAGGAAGCGCCTCACTTGCAGCGCCAGCCAGATACCCCCTTCCAGAGCGTAATACAAGAACAACGGATACACCGGCAGCAGAAAGCGGTCTCCGGTCCAGGGCCAGATACAGATTACAAGCAAGAACGACAACGTATAGACTTCCGGCAGCGAGACGCGCCGCACCAGCAAGGTGAGAAATCCGATTATCACCAGCGCAACAATGATGGGCACGAAAAACGACCTCAAACCTTCGGGCGTAGGGTCGGGCATCGCCATTTTCGGGAAAATCTCCGCAACGTAAAGCTGTCCGTTAGCGATTACACGCCCGATTAGCTCGCCCACGTTTGAGATCGCCCCAAGCGACGGGTTATAGGGGTCGCGCAGCAGCAATTGGGTAGAATAGCTATTCAGGTTGCTCCCCCTACTAGCCAACACCCAGGGTAATGCGCCAAGCGCCAGCGTCAAACCAAGCACGGTCATAGCTCGCCATCTCCGATAAAGGAACAGCACAACGAGAGGCGCAACCAACATAGACACGCCCACTGCCCTGATATAGTAAGGCAAGAGCAGCAGCAGGCCCACCAGCAGTAAAGACCGCCACCGGAATGCGGAATGCGGATTGCGGATTGCGGATTGCGGCTGTTCGACATTCCGCATTCCGCATTCCGCATTCCGCAATCGCTCCGCGCCCCACGGCGCTATCGCCTTCTGCCAGTACAAGAGCGCGCCGAAGCTCGCGCAGATGTAGGGGATCTCGCTCATCACGTCGTTTGCGAGGTATAACGTGCTGCTGTTGACGGCAAAAAGCATTACGGCCACAAAGGCGGGCAGCGCGGAGCGCCGCGTCCTGAAGAGCGCGTAAATAAGAGGGAGGGAAACCAGAAAAAGCAAGATTGTAAGCAACTTGAGCCAGGGTATCGCCGCCAGAATATTATTGGCTCCCACCACTGCCAGTATAGGCGCGAGCAGCGCCGGATAGCCCCATGGATAGCCCGCGTTTTCGTACGTCTGGCCCGTGATGAGGTCGCGCGCCAGCAATATATAGGTAGCGTTGTCCCCTGTCAGGCCGACCAACTGGTCGTTGTACTGTATCCCAGCCGCGACCGCCCCAAGCACGACGAGCGACCCTGCAATGATGCGATCCGCGTGAGCCGTTGTGCCCATCGCCCAACCTCTGAACCTGGCGGTGGGCGTAGTTTGCGCTTCTGCCTGGGTGATTGACATGATGTTAGTATATCAGAATCGCGGGCAAGAGAAATTAGACCTGGGCAGAGCAATCTGATATAATAGTCTGCGTGTGGAAAACCCTGAGCCACACAAACCAAATGTGCCCGTAGCTCAATGGCAGAGCACTTGACTTTTAATCAAGGGGTTCCGGGTTCGAGCCCCGGCGGGCACACAACCAGAATAGGCGCAAATTCCATGTTAGCTGTCGGAAAGGTGATGGTAAGGGTAGAGGGCGTGATTTACCCCGTAGCAACGGAGGAGCATGGCTACTACTCTTAGGCTGGTATCAGGCATTGTTCCACTGCAATCCACCAACCCGATGCCTGATTCCTGGCCGCTTCGGCATCCACCACTACAACTTGGGTCATTCAATACACCGGAATGGCTATATAGTAGTAGCCAATAAGTACTGTTCATAAAGTGTTGACTCCGATTCGAGGGTCGGGTACTATTACTTCGGGTGAAGACCCGCGTGGCTCTACGGTTCTCTCTACTACCCTATATCCTGAAGGTTACACAAAATGGCCTCCCTTACCCGGCCACTGATAATTGCTACAAATGTGCAAGGTTCACGCGAACTGGTCGAGCGGTTGCGTTGGGTCATAGGTCTACGCTGGACCGTTGCCATCGCTCTGCTGCTGGTCGGACTTTATGGACGCGCCTACCAGGGCGAGGCGTTTATCACCAGCGCGACGCACGTTGCCTTGTCATTGCTCGTGCTCTGCTATAACCTCGTTTATCTATACCTCTCAAGGCAAACGAATTTTGGCTACTCCCGCCTGACTACTCTGGTTAGATACGGCCAGGTGCCCATTGATCTCGCGGTTGTCACCGTTCTGGTGCATTTTCGCGGCGGGTATGACGGTCCCGTCTTTGTACTCTATTTTCTCTATGTGTTCGTCGGTCTGGCTATCCTCCCCCCATCTGGAGCCTACTGGGTGGCAGGCGTCGCGGCTCTCTTTTATGGAGGGTTGGTTGGGTACGAAAGCAGCCAATCGAGCGCCATCACCGAGCCAAAGGTCTACGTAAGCTATTTCCTCATCGTCTCGGCTACGCTGATGATGACAGCCTACATAGCTAATTATTTCGCCAGATTGCTCACCAGAGACGAGAGCACGATTCGCCGCCAACTCCACGAGATGAACACCCTTTACGCCGTAACTCGCAGGATGGCAAATACCCTGAGCAGCGACGAAGTGATGCGAGTCCTGCTGTCACTGGCATCCGAGATAGCTAGCCCCGCTTCCTGCTGGCTTATCCTCTTCGACGAGTACGGTAAAGGCATGTTGGGCGCGACGATGGGGGTCTCTGCTGAGGAGCGTAAGCGGTATGGAGACCACATCATTCCCATCAACCACAAACTAGCCAGGCAGTTAGCAAGCGACCCCAAGGGCATTTTCGCCCACGATGCGCAAGCGTTGCCGGACCTACAGGCGATGCTAATCCGGCCATCAACCCGTTCGCTGTACGCCCTACCCGTGCTCAATGACGACAGGCTAGCGGGCATACTTTGCCTCGGTTACGATGTTCCTTATACGATGCCCGCCAGTCATTGGACGCTGCTGGACACCGTAGCGCAGCAGGCAGCGCTGGCTATCGAGCGGGCTCGCCTGTTCAGCGAAGCCGAGCGCGCCGCCAGGGAAATGACCGGCCTTTATCATATTGGGCTGGCAAC
>JBBQIC010000181.1:0-8463 GCA_038324555.1 Chloroflexia bacterium | reverse complement strand
TTCCCCACATCGGGGCAGGTTATCTACGTGTTACTCACCCGTCCGCCACTATCTCACCGAAGTGAGACCGTTCGACTTGCATGTGTTAAGCACGCCGCCAGCGTTTGTCCTGAGCCAGGATCAAACTCTCCAAACAAAAATCTCAGAAACCTGCCACGCAGGTTCCAAAAACGCTTATTTGATGTTCAGACGAACATCACCATCTCTTCTTGTTTGGTTACAATACCCACCCAGCCCGAAGGCCGGATGCTATTGAAAGAACTGACTGTTTCTCATGTGTTTTGTGGTTCTTCTCCACTCTTCAGTTGTTAAGGTGTCAGTGGCCTTTGGACTGTCGCCCTTTTGGGCCACTTCCGCGCACTCGATTTCCGACGCGCAAAACCCATTATACGGAAAGTCTCAGGCATTGTCAAGGCGATTCTCCACCCAAAACTGCCCAAAACTACCCAATTTGCAACCTTTCCTGGTATCATATCGTCATATAGTCAGAAAGGTACAAGCCCATCTGTACGGAGGTTCTACAATTATGCGAATAGTCCGCGCCCTCCCTGTACTTGCTCTTGTTCTGGGTCTGCTGGTTGTTCCCGCTCCGCGCGCCGGGGCTGGGCAACTTTCACAGCAGCCTGCTCCTGGAGTCACTGCACACGCGGGCTTCGGCGATGATAGCTCGTATGTGATGAATGAGTGGTTCCCTGTTCGCGTTCTACTGACGAACCCGGCGGGCGCGCCTAGTATGCGCGTGCGCGTGGAGATCGATTCTCCGGGGCTAAACAACAAGGCAGACAGTTCTTATGCCCGTGAGGTAGACCTCCCAAGTCCATCCCGCAAGGAAGTTACCTTGTACGTAGCAACCCGCGCTGGCGCTAGCTTCGTCAGTTCCTTCGACCTACGCCTGGCGCAAGGAGACACTGTAATCGCCAGCAAATCCGTAAATGCCAGGGCGCTTGAGCCAAATAACGATACTATAATCGGCGTTTTATCCTCCGACGCCTCTCTGTTCAATGTGCTCAGGGGAGAGCGCGTCGGACACGTCCCGGCGTTATTTATCAACCCGAACTACTTCCCTGGCCCGCCCCAGTCAAGCAACCCACCATCTGGCGCTGGCGCGCGAGTTACCGTAGCCCACCTGACAATTGACGACATCCCTACCCTTTCAGTCGCGCTCAACAGCCTCTCGGCGCTCGTGCTGGATGATATGGATACAAGCGCTCTCACCCAGGAACAGCTAGAGAGTCTGACTGCCTGGATAGCGCGAGGGGGGATGCTGATAGTAGCGGCGCGTCCCGGCGGCGCGGATGTCTCTCCGGCTATCGCTAACTTGCTGCCCGTCCAGATCAACGGAACCCGTTCGCTCGACAGCCTTCAGGGGCTGGGCGACTTTCTAGCGTCGCCTATCACCCTCCCAGCGCCTGTGCTTGTGACCAATTCAACGCTGCTCACCGCGACCACTGACCGCGCGAGGCTGCTAGCCTCACAGGACGGCGTGCCCCTGGCGGCGATACGCGACCTAGGCGAAGGCCATGTGGCTTACCTAGCTCTCTCGCCAGGATTAGCGCCCCTCAAAACCTGGGACGGCCTGACTCCTCTTTTCAAGCGGCTCCTGGTGGAATACAAGGTGGGCTCGACATCTAGCGCCATCAGCGCTGGGATTGGCTCCTCTAATTACGGCTATGGTTCTAGTTATCCGACTTCATATAGTATGTTCAGCACGGGCGGGATTTTCAATACATTTGGCGGCTTGTTCGACTTGCCTTCGCTGGAGTTGCCTGAGCCTCTGGGCGTCGGGCTATTCCTGCTCGTTTACATAGTGCTGATCGGGCCGGTGAACTTCATTGTGTTGCGTCGGATGCGTCGGGCCGAGCTTGCCTGGATCACCATACCCATCCTGGTGCTCATCTTTTCCGTCGGAGCCTACCTTATAGGCTATCAATCCAAGGGTGGCGATCTGATAATGATACGCGCCAATGCGATCCACTCGATTCCCGGCGTGCAGGAGGCAAACGCGAGGCACTTTACTGGCGTCTTCTCTCCACTTCGCAGCAATCTCAAGATGACCCTGAACACGAATAGCGCGGTCGCAGAGCTAAATCCGGATGAGTATGGCAGCAACACTAGCAATGCCAACCCCGTGCGGGTGGCGACCAATGGCAGCAACTCTACCACGCTAGACAACGTGATCATCAACACCGGCAGCATCAGAAGTTTCGTGGCCGAGGATATAATCAAGACCGATGCGCCTTTGGAGGCGAACCTGCACCTGGCCGACAACTTGATTGTGGGTACGCTACGCAATCGCACCAACAGTGGCCTGCAAGACGTTGCGCTCGTTAGAGGCGATGCCGTGCAGTACATTGGCTACATAGGCGCAGGCAGCGCTGCGCAGGTAAAACTAGCGGTGTCTACACGCGCCTTCGACAATGGCTCACCAGCCTCGATATTGCCCCCACCGTCGGGTGTTAGCGCTAATAATGGTTCGGGGGGGGGTCCTGGCTCCTACAGCAATGGCTCCACATCGTCCGGCCAGCGCCAATACAATCGCAGGGTCCAATTGCTCAACATAGCCCTGACACCGCTGCTTAGTAACGGACCGCCCACCGACCTGGACGTGCTGGCGGTCGCCTGGGGTGCGCACTCACCCGTTAGCGTAAACGTAGAGGGCCATATCGCCCGCACCGAAGACCTCAGCGTGTGGACGAGCCGCCTGCCTGTCGCAGCAGGTGCTGACCAGCTTCCTAGACTGAAGGCAGGCAGCGTGCCCTTCTGGATTTACCTGCCCACGACCGACCCAGCCTGGTACTCGCAGCTCCCTTCCTCCGGCGTAACTCTTGATCCTTATGCCGACATGCACTTCCAATTGCCTCCAGGAACGAAGCCGGAGCATCTGTCGCTCGTCATACCCTGGGCACTCCCTGAGGGTGTAGATTTGCTGGCTTACAATGTACAAACGGGACAATGGGACAGCCTGGTAGATACGAGCTACGACAGGTCTCACTTAATAGATTTGCTCTCGCTACCCAATCCGAAGGACCACACCGGCCCCGCAGGAGACGTAACGATCCGCCTCCTGTCCAGATCCGGCAAGAAAAACATGGATATACAAACATTTGAAATGGCACTCAATTGATTGTCGAGACCCAAAACCTGACAAAACGCTACGGCAACTTCACCGCCCTGAGCGACCTCAATCTCACCATCGAGAAAGGCGCTATACACGGCTTCATCGGGCCGAACGGCGCGGGCAAGACTACCACCATGCGCATACTCGCCACCCTCCTTGAGCCGACGGGCGGGCAGGCGTGGGTGTCAGGCTATCCGGTGACTGAACAGCCTTACGAGGTGCGCCGCCGTATCGGTTACATGCCCGACTTCTTCGGCGTGTACGATAACATGAAGGTCTGGGAGTACCTGGACTTCTTCGCCGCTTCTTACAAAGTGCCTGCATCTAAGCGGGCGGGTATGATTGACGACCTGCTTGCGCTCGTGGACCTGGGCGTCAAGAGAGACAACTTCGTCGAAGAGCTATCGCGTGGCATGAAGCAGCGTCTCTGCCTGGCACGCACGTTGGTACACGAACCCGACCTGCTGATACTGGACGAGCCTGCCTCCGGCCTGGACCCGCGCGCCCGCATCGAACTGCGTGAGCTTCTAAAGGAGTTGCGCAGCCTCGGCAAGACCATCCTGGTTTCTTCGCACATACTTTCGGAGCTAACCGAGATGTGTACTCACGTAGCCATAATCGAGCGCGGCCACCTGCTCATAAGCGGCAGAGTAGAGGACATCCTGCAAGCCATGCAGCCCGCCCGCGAAATATACGTCAGGGTGATGGCCCGCGCTCCACAGGCCGTGTCGCTCTTACAGGCCGTCCCCGGCGTGCTAAGTGTACAGGCCATGCCGCCGGGCTTCAGGCCAGGTCAGGCTACGCAAGGTTGGCAACCCACTTCGCCGCCTCAGCCTGCACCGCCGCCGCAATCTGCTACGCAGACGCCCCCACCATTAGGAGCCTACAGTGGTCCACCCATCCCGCCACCGCCCGGATACGGAGGCGCTTCCACACCGCTTCCGCCTTCCGAATATGCCGGAGCAAACGAGCCACAGGTCCCAGTCCCCGACGCTGCAACGCTACATCTCCGCGTGAATGGTGACGACGCGCTTTTAGGCGCTATGCTGAAGCATCTGGTGCAGAACGATATACCCGTCTTCGGCTTCGAGGAGACATTCGGCGATCTGGAAGATATATTCCTGCGTACCACGCGGGGTCTGGTACAATAGGGATTGAAGGTTGGAAGGTTGGAAGGTTAGCTCTGTCAACCTTCCAACCCAGAGAGGGCAACATGCCCAGAGAGGGCAACATGCAAGCAAACCCGGTCATTCTGAAAGAGCTTCGTGGGCGTATGCGCGGCTGGCGGGCTGCTGTGGTGCTTACTTTCTATCTCGTGGTGTTGAGCATGATAACCATGCTCTTCTACTTGCTGCTCAGACCCTCCAACTTTGGCGGGGGGTCGGGGTCTTCGCAGGTTGGGAAGATGCTCTTTAGCTCGCTCGTCGTGTTCCAGAGCATTATGGTCAGTCTGCTGACGCCCGCCTTCACTTCGGGGGCTATCACTTCGGAGCGCGAACAGAAGACGTACGACCTCCTGATGACCACCCTACTATCCGCCCGTTCTGTGATCTTCGGCAAATTAGGTTCGGCGCTGGCATACGTGGTATTGCTTATCCTGGCGATTGCGCCCCTGGAGAGTCTGGCCTTCATGTTCGGCGGGGTGTCTCCCGAAGAGATAATCCTGTCACAGGTGGTTATGCTCATGGCGGCGCTGCTCTTCGCGTCCGTAGGCATCTTCTGGTCAACGGTGGTGCGCACCAGCGTGGGAAGTAACGTACTCACTTATGGCGCCATTCTATTCCAGTTGATAGGTGTACCACTGCTCTACTACACAATCACTTCTATAATGGGGGCCTATAACTACAGCTCGAGTACTCCTTCTCTCAATTCCCAGGAGTGGTTCTTGTACGCGAGCGGCATTATCCTTTCGTTCCACCCACTCATAGCGATGGGCATCAGCGAAGCCTTCTTGAGCCGAGGCGACTCGCTTTTCATCTACACGAGCACGCAAATGATAAACGGCAAGACACTGCTTGTGGTGTCGCCCTGGCTGTTGTTCTGCATAGAAGCCTTTATCGTGAGCGCGATACTTGTCTTACTCAGCATCAGGCTCGTGCGGCCCGTGCGCTACAAGAAAGCCGCGCAGCACCAGACCTACGCGCCCGATGAGCCACCCCTATCCCAGACCAGCGATCCGGCACTACCGCACGGCCAGGACAGCGTGATCGAAGAACTACCCGAATCCGAACCCGTGCGCACTCAAGAATCGCCCAAAACCTAACCCTAACACCATGCCCAAAAACTCAAAACTCAAAACCATGCCCTCGAACGAAGTGAAGGGTCAAAACTCAAAACTATTAAACATTCTGGAGCGCGTGCAGGCTCGTATGCGCTTGCAGGAGTTAGTTTCGCTATTGCCGGTGGCTCTCTCCTTGGCCTTAGCCTCTACCGTGTTACTCACAATAATCGGACGATTTCGGCCCGCTCTTACCTGGTCTGTGTTGGCGCTTTCAGGAGGGGTATTTGTCCTCGCGGCACTGCTCACCATCGTCGCCTACGCCCTCCTCCGACCCCGCGATCTCATGGCGACAGCCCGCCGCGCCGACCGCCTGCTCTCCCTGGACGAGCGACTTTCCACCGCACTCGAAGACGCTCAGAAGCCACCGACAAGCCTGACGTCCGCGCAACAAGCCCTATGGCAAGCCCAGCTTGAAGACGCCCTGGCCGCTGCCTCCCAGGTATCGCCTGCACGCGACCTGCCCTTACGCTTGGAGAGGCGCAAAATGCTGCCCATAGCTGTTGTGCTTGCTGCGCTGCTTGTCGCCATCTTTGTACCCATACCCGGCGCTGACATCTTCAACAACGGGGCGGTGCAGGCGCAGGTGTCCAACGAGCGCTGGCAGATAGAGGAGTTGAAGAAGGCATTACAATCGCAGCCCGCGCTTGCCAACGACCCCGCGCGCCAGGCTCTGCTCAAGGAGCTTGATGAGCTATCCCGCGACCTCTCACGCGGCGACCTCAACAAGGAAGAGGCCCTTGCCCGCCTATCCGAAGCCGAAAGCCGTTTGGAAAAGCAGCTTGACCCACAGGCTTCCGCGCAGCGTGAAGCAATGGACCAGCTTGCCAGGCAGCTTGCCGCTTCGGGCAACAGCGCCGCCAAAGAAGCGGGCGAGAAGCTCAAAGAGGGCGACGCGCAAAAAGCCGCCGACGCGCTCAAGAAGGCGGGCCAGAACGCGGGCAGCATGTCCGAACAGCAACGCAAAGACCTTGCCCAATCGCTGCGTCAGGCGCGGGACAGCGTGGCTTCCCTCGACCCAGAATTGGCGAGTCGCCTGAACGACGCGGCCTCTGCCATCGAAAGCGGTTACAAGAAGGCCGCCGAGAACGCCATGAACAACCTGAGCCAGCAGGTAGAGAACACTAGCCAGAACCTCGCCACCCAGCAGCAGATACAGCAAGCCCTCGGACAGATACAACAGAGCAAAGGCAATATCGCCCAGGCTGGGCAAACCACACCCGTGGCGGGAACCCCAGGCGCAGGCACACCACAAGCAGGCGGCACGAGCGTGGCTAATGGCACGCCCCAGGCGGGCGGTACAAGCGTCGCCGCCAACGGTACTCCCCTCTCCGGCACGCAGGTCGCCCTCGGTTCGCCCGTAAAAGGCCAGTTGTCAGGGACCGGCACTCCGGTGTTCGTCCAGGGCACTCCTGGTCAGGGTACGCCTGTTGTCGCGCAGGGCCAAGGTCAGGCTCAGGGACAGCAGCAAGGGCAAGGTCAGGGTCAAGGACAAGGACAAGGACAAAATGGAAGCCAGGGGCAGGGCCAAAGCCAGGGCCAATCGGGCAACGGTAATAACCCCTCCAGCGGCTGGGGCAAAGGACATAACGACCCCGTATACGTCCCTCCCAGCAGCGTCAACGCAGCCGCCACGCCTGTGACCCTGCAAGGCCAAAACAACCCCAACGGTGAGCAGAGCAGCACGACCACCAACACGAACGTCAACAACTCCGGCCCCGCCCAGGTGCCCTATAGCCAGGTCTACAGCCAGTACCAGCAGCAAGCAGGCAACGCCCTCAACAATGACTACATCCCTCAGGGGTATAAGGACCTGGTAAAGGACTATTTTACGAGCATTGATCCCAATAAGCCCTGAGAGCCTCTTCGGACCAGGCAATCAGGCAGTAGGGCGCTGCTTGCCGCGCCCTGTTCGCTCCAGGCAACTAATCTTGTCTAAGTTTGCTCAGAACACCCCACCAGGGCGCGGCAAGCAGCGCCCATACAGTTCGTAAACAGGCGCTGAGTCGTAAGTGTTCAAATTGGGGGTGTAATCGTAGGCTTGGGGGACTTTCCGAGCCTGCGCTGCTCGCGTGCTCCGATCTTTTACAACCGTAGGGGCAGGCCCACATAGGGGCGAACTTAAGGAGACTGCATGGCAAGCAAACCCTCTCACCCGTGTCATTCTGAACGGAGTGAAGAATCTCGTTCCTCGCGTAGATGCTAAATTTACCGTGTCCCAGGTATCCAGGCCTACGACGAGATTCTTCACTCCGTTCAGAATGACACGGGTGAGAGGGTTTGCTTGCCTGTAAGTTCGCGTCTATGGGCAGGCCCAGTGCCTGCCCTGTTTGCGTACCCCGATGCTTGGGTGTTGTAAGGGCGGGATTTATTACAGCTTTATTACATCTTCATATGTCTCTATTACGTATTCATAGACAAAGCCCACTACATGAGGTATAACCAAAGTATGTGAACCGCACTCTTGGCGGTAGCGTAATTTACAGGTATCGCAAAATAGTTGAGGAGGCACCATATGATGGTGGCAGACACAAATAAACGGTCTATGTCCATACCAGGCGGCTTTGGGGCTGGTGTGGGCGCGGCTGTAATGATGATGATCGTGATGGCCGTGCTACGCTTCATCAGCAACACGATAACTATTCCAGAGTTGATGGAAGGGAAGCTGATCCAACTAACTGGAGGTCAGACCGAATCCTTCTTTATCAACAAGCTGGGCGTGGGCGGCAAAGCCCTCCTGCTCGTCACGATTGTGGAAGGCACACTGCTGCTCGGTGGATTGCTGGGCCTGGGTTTCACGCGCCTGTGGGCAGCTAGAGGCGCAATGATGGCTAACAGGCAGCTATCAGGGCTGTTGTACGGGCTGGTTGTCGGACTGGTACTCAACGCGATATTCTTGCCCATAGTGGGTCAGGGATTCTTCGGGTCGGATGCTCTGGACGTGACCGCACCGCCCGACATATCCCGCGCCATCTATGGCCGCAGCCTCGCGCCATTCGGATTGCCCGTCTGGCTCAACATGTTCGTGCTCAGTATCGTCTTTGGTTTGACGCTCATCAGGCTCCTA
>JBBQIC010000180.1:0-8468 GCA_038324555.1 Chloroflexia bacterium | reverse complement strand
ACGGCCGTGCGCCCCTACACGACCACCCTATTCCCTCTAACATTCAAGGAGGAAAGTTTATGTCTAACAACCGCTTTACACGCAGCAGACACCTGGCTTTTGTTATTATGATGGCCCTGGCGATAGGAGTTTTTCGGATAGCTTACCTACCATCAGCCGCCATTGGGGCAACGCCGAGTGTGGTGCCTGGCGATAAATTAGTATTAGCCTTTTACTATATGTGGTACGGGCCGGGGGATTTTGATAAGGGGCAGATGAGCGACCGGCCAGCATCACCCTATATTTCAGACCACGCGGATGTGATCGAACGCCAGGTCAGCGAGGCTAAAGGCGCGGGTATAGACGCCTTTATCAGTTCGTGGACGGGCACAGACACCGAGACCGACAAGAGCCTGCCAACTCTACTCGACACCGCCGCCAAGCATGATTTCAAAGCCACTATTTATTTCGAGACTGGGTTTGCAGCGCAGCACGGCGATGTGGCGGGCCAGCTTAAGTCAGCCGAGCGCCTCATGGACCACCCGGCTTTCCTACACTGGAACGGCAAGCCTGTGATCTTCTTCTGGTCGCCCCAATCTCTCCCCGGCGGCGTGGATGCCTGGCGCGCCGTCCGCCAGCAAGTAGACCCCAACAACACGCAGATATGGTCGGTGGACACGACCGACAAATCGTACCTGGACGTGTTCGACACGATACATTTCTTCAGCGCGGGCAAGTGGGACGGCAATACTGACGTGTCGAAGGTTGATGCTCAGTGGCGCGGCGTCATTGACAGTTACAACAAGGCGCATGGAACGTCGCGGTTGTGGACGGCTGGGGTCATCCCCGGCTGGGACGAGAGCCGCGTGCAGCCGCCACGTCCCAATGCGAAGGTGTTCCCCAGGCGCGACGGCGCTATGTACGAAGAAGGGTGGCGCGGAGCCATCGCCAGCAATCCCGAATGGATAACTATCACCAGCTACAACGAATGGTTTGAGGGCACGCAGATCGAGCCTGGCGCGACATACGGCAATCGCTACCTGGATATAACCCGCCAGTATGCCAACGCCTGGAAGCACGGCCCAGAGCCATGCGACGGCGGCATTGCGTTTTCGCAGACCGGGCATAGCATCTGCTTCCAGATGCAGCAGTACTGGCAGAATTATGGCGGCATCGCGCAGTTCGGCTATCCCATCAGCGATCCGCTATCCGAAAAGAACGCTACGGACGGCAAGAGCTATACGGTCCAGTATTTCGAGCGCGCCCGCTTCGAGTTGCACCCCGAAAACCAACCACCCTACGATGTGTTGCTCGGCCTGCTGGGTCGCCAATTCCACCCGACCGACCCACCCGCCAGTGGCGTCAACGACGCTAACCACCACTACTTCAAGGAAACGGGCCACAACGTAAGCGCGCTTTTTTATAATTACTGGCAAGCGCACGGGGGCCTATTCGTCAATGGCTTCCCCATCAGCGAAGAGTTCCAGGAGAAAGCGAGCGACGGTAAGACGTATACCGTGCAGTACTTCGAGCGCGCCCGCTACGAAGCACACCCCGAGAACGCCGCGCCATACAACGTGTTGCTCGGCTTCCTGGGGCGACAGGCGTGGGACGCGCGCTCAGGCCATTGATAGACAAGAGCTAAACTCGACTTTGTACAATTTCCTATTCAGAGTTGAGCATAAGCCTCGACGCCATCAGGCCCACGCCTGGGACTTTATAAACATCCTCCTTTTCGCGGGATGTGTGATAAGTGTCGAAGAAGTAATCGTGCCTAGCGGGGCGACATGGCGCAGGCATCTGCGAAATTGTACAAAGTCGAGATCAGAGGGTGAGGGAATAGGGTGCTTCCGTAGGGGCGCACGGCCGTGCGCCCCTACGGATGTGCCGTAATGTTAGGGTAGGGGCACACGGCCGTGTGCCCCTACGGAAGCACCCTAACTTCACAAATACCTCTCCAAACCCCGCGCCCTGAGCATTTCGACAATCTGCTTCACCTCTTGCGCTCGTGAGCGGGGGCAGATCAGCAGCGCGTCGCCTGTGTCCACCACTATCATATCTTCAAGGCCGATTGTGGCTACCAGGCGATCAGGGCTGTATATCAGCGTTCCGCTTGTGTCCAGCGAGAGGTGGTTGCCGACAACCGCGTTGCCTTGCTCGTCGTGTGGCAACACATCGTAGACCGACGCCCAGCTTCCCACGTCGCTCCAGCCGATTTCGACGGGCAGCACTGCTACCCGCTCGGCCTTCTCCATGACGCCGTAATCAATTGTCTCGTTAGCCAGCGTGGGCCACACCTTTTGCAGCACCTCGTCGGCCTGTGGCGTGCCCAGACTGCGCTCAATCTCCCGCAGTTTGCCGTAAAGAGCGGGCATATTGCGCTCCATTTCGCCCAGGATTTGCTCTACCTTCCAGGCGAACATGCCGCTATTCCAGGTGTAGCGCCCACTGCTCACAAACTCCTCGGCCCTGGCGAGGTCCGGCTTCTCGACGAAGCGCGCCACCTGGTAGGCTTTCAGCCCATTAACGGTTGGAACGTTGGAATGTTGGAATGTTGGAACGTTTGGTAGGACAGGGCCAAGCTCGATGTAGCCATAGCCCGTTTCGGGATAAGAGGGCGTGATACCGAGAGTGACCAACCAACCCTTGCCTGCCACCTCTGAGGCTGCCGCGAGCGCCTGCTGCAATGCCTGTGTGTCCCTGATGAGGTGGTCGGCGGTAAGCACGATCATTATGGCGTCGGGGTCTCGCTTTCGCAGGTGGATCGCCGCCAACCCTATCGCGGCGGCAGTACCCCGCCCCTGCGGCTCGCCCAGGATGTTAGCGGCGGGCACCATCGGCGCTTGCTCGGCAGCCAGATCAACATAGCCCGCGTTGGTGGCTATCAATACGCGCTCAGGCGGGATCAAGGGTGACAGCCTCGTGAGGCTCTCTTGCAGCATCGTCATCTCGCTCGTGATGTCGAGGAATTGCTTGGGGTGGCTAACGCGGCTGCGAGGCCACAGGCGCGTGCCCGACCCGCCCGCCATGATCAGTGCGTAGGTGGTGGTCATCAGGTGTTCCTTTTGGTGAATAGACTTTATCGGGTAAATCTTGGCTATTATGGAGATTGTTTTCGCGAAAACAATCTGTTCGATACTGCTCTCTATTTGTTGTAATGTTACCATG
This sequence comes from Chloroflexia bacterium, assembly GCA_038324555.1. Taxonomy (GTDB): domain Bacteria; phylum Chloroflexota; class Chloroflexia; order QHBQ01; family JADMIH01; genus JADMIH01. Next base: position 5,321 of record JBBQIC010000180.1, on the reverse strand, counting down.
TCTTACTGGTTCGCGCACCCAGATGTTGGTGGTAATCCAACAGGGCAGGCACGGGGACCTGCCCATAGGCGCGAACTTATGGGCAAACAAACCCTCTGACCCGTGTCATTCTGAACAGAGTGAAGAATCTCGTCGTGGGGCAGGATGCCTGGGACACGATAAATCCAGCATCTACGCGAGGGACGAGATTCTTCACTTCGTTCAGAATGACACGAGTCAGAGGGTTTGTTTGCCATGCAGCCTCCTTAAGTTCGCCCCTATGGGGACCTGCCCCTACGAAAACTCCGGAAATTCACTGCATTTTGGGGCTATGCAAACGTGTTAACTGGTGATATAATGTGACCTACCTGATGGAAGTGCTAATAGCCGTTACCCTCTTTCTTCATAGCCTCCTTGCAGCACTCCTGACCAATCTAGGGCCATATGCCAGCGCACCTTGACCTGGCAACAGAATCAACCTCAGTATCGCCCACCCTATGGGGCGGGCAAAGCATGACTACAGGAGGGCCACAAATGAAAGCGACTTATGCTATTTCCCCGCGAATGATTATCTCCGTTATCGGCCTCTTTGTCTTGTTGCTCGTGGCGTCACTTCCAGGAGCAACCCAACCGGGGTTGGCGCGCGCCCAAGATACTTCCGCGCCCAGCCCACAGGTCACAAGCCCCGCAAGCGATGCAGGCAACACACAATTGAGCGAGCCCGCCCGGCCCTACGTCGTCCTTTACGACCAATATGACAACCAAGGCATATGGGCTACTAACTCGCAAAACTATGAAAGCTCACGTGACGCTTACGATGACCAACTGGCCGATGATTTTGTTGTATCGGGCGCTGGTTGGACTATCAATGAGGTTGATGTCGCGGGCCGATACGCCAATGGCAATCCTGCCCCAGGTGGTCCCGCCAGGAACATCAATGTCGTCTTCTATAATGATGCCAGTGGCTTGCCCGGCGCGATAGTAACGACGCGCAATAATATGACCTTCTCAGGCCCAGGAACTACCGGCGCTTTCGTCATCAACATCAGCCCTGTCGTGGCGTTGGCACCAGGGCATTACTGGATGTCGGTGCAAGTGAACATGGACTACGGCGCACCTACCGCAGGGCAGTGGTATTGGATCCAGCGCAGGGCCACTTCCAACAGCCCGGCAGCTTGGCGGAACCCAGGCGGCGGCTCCGGCGTGGGCTGCACCACCTGGGGTACTCGAACCAGTTGCCTTTCAAACGGTACTGATGAGCCTGACCAGATGTTCCGTCTGATTGGCACTAGTAGTTCTCCTACTCCAACCCCGACTCCTCCACCAGTCACAATCACTGATTTGGAGCTATCGCAACCGCATTATCGCGGTAGAGCCCTCGATCCAGATTGGGTTCAGCTTACGCCAGGCGGTATTATCACTGATGGCAATGTTATAAAGGTGCAACTCTCAATAAGAAACCAAAGCACCAACGCCCAGACCGTCAGTATCTTCATATCAGAAGACACACGTGACACCACCATTCACGAAATCCTGGATAGGCCAATCCCATCTGGAGAAACTTGGAGAGTAGTGTGCCCACAGTCACCGGAGTGTTTGTGGGATACAAGTGGATACGCATGGGGCCAGGATGCCAATGGCAATCCCAGCTATCACCCGGACAGGCAAATCATTGTCTCTGTCTATATAAACCACCAGCTTGTTACTTACCACTCGTTCAACGTAAGCGTTGTGCCAAAACCTGTGATCCTGGTGTCGGGGTGTTGTAGTGGTGACGCCCAGGATTACTGGCGCGCTTACCTGGGTAATCAAGGCTTTTTGGGGACAGTTACTCCCGATTGGAAGGGGTATGCTATACCAATAGCGCCAACTGACAGCGACCAAGACTATTTCTTGAATATGTATCATACACCAACGAAGCGTATTTATCAGAATGCTCTGGTAGTTGATCATTGGGTCGAGATAAAACGAAAAGAGTGGAACGCCTGGCATGTCGACATAGTAGCCCATTCGATGGGTGGCCTCGTTTCCCGGAAGTACATTCAGGTCCATATGCCTGATATCAATCCACCCGAAATTAGGAACGGACCTGTAGTTAGCCACCTGATCATGCTCGGCACACCTAATCTTGGTACTCCATGCGGTGCCATTGCTACAACAGTTTTCCTTAAGATCCCATATATTCCTGATCCTCTTCATCTCACTTCATATCCAGCTATGTCTGAACTCATTCCTGAGTATGTCAGGGGCTTCAATATGCAAGTGCATGACTCGCGCAATGTGCCGTTCACTGCCCTTGCCGGGAATGCCTCCGATGCATGTTCGCGTGTTGTAGGAGATGGGGCGGTCCCACTATCGAGTGCCCATGGGCAATTGAGCACGCCTATTACAGATATGCCTACGACCCAAGTGAACCATAAATTTATGCCTGGTAATCAGGAGATCTTTACTAGCGTCGTGCGGCGTCGGCTTGCAGGAGTATCCACAATGGCAGCAGATGCACCAAAAGAAAATACTGGCACATCCACAGACGCTAAATCGGATACAACAGGCGCAACAGGCGCAACAGGCGCTACTGACGATAGCGATAATCCGCAGGTTCTGATGACAGATGCTCGACAAGTCCCCGCAGGTGGAACAGTCGATGTGCTTATCCAAGTCCCGGTTGGCACAGCCTTTGGAGTTACGCTCTTCAATTTGCAAGGCACTACAGCCCTGTTCTTACGAGACCCAAACGGAACCACAGTAGACCAAATAGACCCTGGAAGCCCTCGCTCGACTGAAATTTTCAAGTCACTAGTCGCCAATAACCCTACGGTAGGCACTTGGACCTTGCGCGTTCAGAACATGGGGACCGACACTGTTGAGGCGATGTCTACCGCTTGGATTGAGGGCAACCCGCTTAGGATCAATTTGACTGTCGGGGATCCTACCGGTGATAGTCATGTGCCCTTGACGGCAAACCTTACCAATAACGGGTCTCCGGTAACCGGAGCGACGGTGGAGGTCATATTGAGGGATGCCTACGGTGCAAACGTAACGCTCAATCTGGCTGATACGGCAGGCAACGGTGTCTATCTCGGAACTGCTAACCTGCCTAGCCACCAACTATATGGAGTCGTTGTTACGGCCAATGTTGCAGGCACGCAACGCATCACTACCGGCGTGGTTGATACTTCTAACACAGCTACACCCACCCCATCACCTACACCTACACTTTGCTCCATGAACTTCACGGACGTACAGACTGACAATCCGTTTTACCAGCCTATACGCTACCTCTACTGTGGCCGGATTATATCCGGCTACGGCAGCACATTCCTACCGGGTAACAGCACCACTCGCGGGCAATTGAGCAAGATAATAGTGCTGGCTCGTGGCTGGCCGCTAAGTTGTCCATCAACCCCTCACTTCGCCGACGTGCCAACAGACAACGTCTTCTATTGCTTTGTAGAGACGGCATACGCTCGCGGCCTCATCTCCGGGTATGACTGCGGAGCGCGAGAAGAGCCTTGCCCAGGACTATACTTCCGCTCTAACGACGAAGTAAGCAGAGGACAACTCAGCAAGATAATCGTGCTGGCTATGGGTTGGACCCTACAATGCCCCTCAACACCACACTTCACCGACGTACCACGAACCAGCGTCTTCTACTGCGCTATAGAGACTGCATACTCGCATGGGGTGATCTCAGGCTACTCGGATGGCACATTCCAATCGAACAACAGCGCCACACGAGGGCAGATAAGCAAGATTGTCTACCAGGCTGTCACTCATCCATAAGAATATGGGGGTGAGGGAGGGTAGGGGCGCACGGCCGTGCGCCCCTACGGGTTCACCCTATCGCTGGGGGCGTGGGCGGCAACCGATCCGGCTTGAGCAACAGCGTACTCAACGGCGGCAGCGTCACATAAACCGCATACCCGCTCTCCGTCCACGCATCCGGCACGGCCTCTACGCCGCCCATGTTGCCCTGGTTGCTGCCCCAGTAGGCGTCGGCGTCGCTGTTGAGGATTTCGCGGTAGTAGCCCGCTCGCGGCACGGGTAGATGGTAGTTCTGGCGCGTCACGGGCGTGAAGTTACAGATCGTTACCACCATGTCGTCGGGGTCTTTGGCGCGGCGCACGAACGCGATGACGCTGTTCTCGTTGTCGTTCGCCGCCAGCCACTGGAAGCCCTCCCAGCTACTGTCCACCTGAGAGAGCGCAGGTTGGGTCGTGTAGACGTGCAGCAGATCGTGCATGTACTGTTGCAGCTTCCAGTGCAACTCGTTCTGCAACTCGTGCCAGTCCAGGCTGCGCTCTTCGCTCCACTCGCTCCTCATGCCGAACTCAGCGCCCATGAAGAGGAGCTTCTTGCCTGGGTGTGTGAACATATAACCCAGCAATAGGCGCAGGTTGGCGAACTGCTGCCAGCCATCGCCGGGCATCTTGTTCAGCAGCGATTTCTTCAGGTGGACCACCTCATCGTGCGAGAGGGACAGCAGGAAGTTCTCGCTGAAGGCGTATATGAGGGAGAAGGTTATCAGGTTGTGGTGGTAGCGGCGGTAGATGGGGTCGTAGGCCATATAGTCGAGCATGTCGTGCATCCACCCCATGTTCCACTTCAGGTCGAAGCCCAGCCCACCCAGGAACGTCGGGCGCGTCACCATCGGCCAGTCGGTGCTGTCCTCGGCCATTGTGAGCACGTCGGGGTGCTCCAGGTGGACCAGTTCGTTGAATCGCTTGAGGAAGTCAATAGCTTCGAGGTTCTCTCTGCCGCCATAGCGGTTGGGTATCCACGCGCCCGCCTGCCGCGAGAAATCCAGATAGAGGAGCGAAGCCACAGCGTCCACACGCAGGCCGTCAATGTGGTACTTGTCCAGCCAGAAGAGGGCGTTGCTCAACAGGAAATTGCGGACTTCGCTGCGCCCGAAGTTGAAGACCAGCGTGCCCCAGTCAGGGTGCTCGCCCAGGCGGGGGTCGGCGTGCTCATACAGGTGGGTTCCATCGAAGTAGTTTAGCCCCTGCACGTCCTTTGGGAAGTGTGCGGGAACCCAGTCTAGGAAGACGCCGATGCCGTTCTGGTGGCACCGATCTATAAAGTACATGAAGTCTTTGGGTGTACCGTAGCGGCTGGTGACAGAGTAATATCCAACCGTCTGGTAGCCCCACGAGGCGTCCAACGGGTGCTCGGAGACGGGCATAAGCTCTATGTGCGTATAGCCCATCTGCTTGACGTAGTCCACAAGCTCGTGCGCGAGTTCGCGGTATGTGAGGGGTTGCTCCGCTCCCGACGATGGACGATGGACGATGGACGAGGGATTGCCATCGTCCATCGTCCATCGTCCATCGTCCGACTCT
>JBBQIC010000179.1:0-8528 GCA_038324555.1 Chloroflexia bacterium | reverse complement strand
GTATTGTATATGGTCTTCACTCCTACTTGTCTGGGGCTTAACCGTGTGCTTCTTCAAACTACCCTTGCCGATGTAATCCTCGTCCCTACTGTTTTCTTCGTAGACCGAACCTGGCTCATTGCTGACCAGCATGTTTACCGGCGGCGTACCGGTATCAAGCTCTATCCCGCCGAACGACCCTTCCAGAGGCTCCGTTATAGAGGCAACGTCGGAGATGGAGGAGATGGAGGAGCCAACCGGGTGGTACAGACCCCACACTTCACCTCGAATCATCTGTGGCGTCAGCAGAGCTAACATCAAGACTAATGCAACGCCACCAGGCACGAGCCGCGCTGCCGTAGGCCCCATAATCAACCTATGTACGTACCCGGTGAACGTTTGAACGTTTGAACGCTTGATCGGTGTGCTGTGGCTATTGTAGCTGTTGTGATTATTGATAGCAAGTAACACCTTTCCAAATGCGCCCTCTGGTGGCTCCACGCTCCGAAACTCAGCCCCCAACAACAAGCGCAACTCAGCATCGAGCAAGGCCTCTTCGTAGGTTGGATCGTTGATCTCCAGAGGTTCTGTCTGTTTCCACAGGCATATTTGACGATCACCAGCGCACATCATAGGAGGCAGGTACGGCTTGCCACTATCTTGTTGCTGAATTCGTGTTCGCCTTATTCTATTGAAGAAAGTAAAAGATAGCATAAGAGCGCGATATTGAGCAATCAGTGGTCAGTCTCGACTGACCACTGATTGCTCAATACTTCATGGGACTATGGGCGCGGCCCTGGCCCACGTAAACGAGTTTGGGCCGCGCCCCTATGACCAACAGAAGCTCTCGCTCTGTCAGTCGCTAGTTACTTTACTTGAAGTACCACTGCGTCACGTTCCAGCTGATGGGGAACGAGGTGTTCGTGGTCTTGTGGTTCATGAGGTTGTCCCTGAACATTTCGATGTTCAGGCGCTGCACGATAGGTATCACAGCGATGTCCTTCATGATCTCAACCTGGGCCTGAGCAGAGGCTTCGGCCTGGGCCTTGGCATCGATGACGGAGTTGAACGTCTGGTTCGCTGCGGTGACTGTCTCGCTGCGATAGCGCTGCCTGTTCGGCAGGTTGGGGTTTATGTCAGTAGGGATCCTGGTCTGGTCCCAGGCGTCAAAGCTGCTGATCGAGCTCTGCTGATACGCGAACTCGCAGAGCTTGCAGGTGCCCTTGTTGATGGGGCCTTGCGGGTCGAAGTACTCGCCTGCCTTGTACTGCTTGAGCACTGCGTCTATGCCGAGTTGCTTGAGGTCGTCCTGGACGAGCGTCTGGATTTGTATGCGTGTTGGGTTGTTGGTGGTGGCATACTCGAACGAGAGCTTCTGGTCGCCCTTGGCGCGGATGCCATCCGAACCCTTCGCCCAACCGGCGTCATCGAGCAGTTTGTTGGCTGCGGCGCGGTCGAACGCATAGGTGGGTAGCTTGTACTTGGCGGCCAGGTCGGGGAAGTGCATGGTGTATTCGGGGTTCTCCAGGGAGGTTCTGACGAGTGGCGGTACGACGCCGTTCTCTACTGCGGTCGCGCCTTTGTATACCACGTTCACGACTCTCTGGCGGTCTATGCCACGAGCCATGGCTTCACGTACCGCTTTATCCTTGAACGGGGGGAAGTCCAGGTAGAAGTCCAGGTGCTCCCAGGAAGCAGCGGGTATGGTGTCAATTATCACATGGTTGGCCTTCAGGTCGTCGGCGTTGGGCGGCGGCACCAGGATGGCTTCGCCGTGGACCAGGTCTACGTCGCCGGACTTGATCTGCTGATAAGAGCTGTCAAGAGCTACGCCCTCTTTGATCAGGATCTTCTTGAGAAGAGGCTTGTCAGTCAGGTTATAGTTGGGGTTCTGCACCAGCAACATTTCTACGCCTGCCGTCCAGTGGTCAACCATGAACGGGCCATAGCCGATAGGATTACGGGCGAAGGTGCTGTCCTGGACCTTATTGGGGTCTATCTTGGAGAGCACATGCTGAGGATGCACGGAACCGATCAGGAAGTATGCAGGGTCCACGACCGGCTTCTTGGTCGAGATGAAGACATTAGCCCAGTCATAGGCGGTCTTGTCGGTCTTGGGGTCGTTGTATTTGGCGGTGGCTTCTTTGAGGGACATGTAGTTGTAGATGACAGTGTACTTGTCGGGGTTGTCCACGTTCGACAGCTTCAGGAAGTTACCGCTTTGAGAGGCCGGGTCGGCGTTGTGATCGTCCAGGATGAACTTGTACGAGTAAACAGCGTCGTTCGAGGTGACTTCCTGGCCGTCCGACCACTTGATGCCACGGCGCAGCTTGAGTTTGACGGCCAGGTGGCGGTCGTCACCAACGCCTACGTAGAAGGCGCCACCGTTTTCAATAGTGGGTACGTACCAGGCAAGCAAGGGGAAGTAGTTTTCCTTGTCGTCGCCCGTTGTCAGCGAGTCGTTGAACGTAATCATGCCCAGGTGCCTGACGGCTGTAACTGTGCCTTCCTCGACGCCCATGAGGCTGCCCGGCTCCTGGCCGGTGGTTGCCACAAGAGTGTCCTTGGAGCTTGTTACGCCCTTTGGCGGGGCGATAGGCAGTTGGGAGGCGGCGATAGGCTGGGCCTTGTACTGCTGCACGCCGAGCAAGCCGAGTTCTACTTCGTATGGAGCGGCCTTTTCAGGGTGCAGTTCAAAGCGGTTGCGCTCGAAATACTGTACCGTATAGGTCTTGCCGTCGGTCGCCGAGACTTCGTCGAACTGCTCGCTCAACGGGAAACCGAACTGCTGGACTCCACCGTACTTGTCCCAATATTCCTTGATCTTGCCGGATACCGAGTGTTTGGTCTCCACGAACCAGGCTTTGGTCGAGCCATTGGCGTCGGCGGGCTTGTCTATGCCCACAAAGGGCTGGTCGGCGACGTTGCGTACTTTGCCGGTGGTGGCGTCTACGCTACCACGGCCCTCTGTCAGGCTTACGCCTAGCAGTCCGAGGAGGACATCGTATGGCTTTGCGTTATCAGGGTGAGATTCGTAGCGGGCGCGCTCGAACCACTGGGTGCTATAGGGCTTGCCGTCGGTCAGAGCAACCTCTGTGCGAACGTCGGTGATCGGAAGGCCGTTCACGTAAACATTGGACTGTTCGCTGCCCTGGGTGCTCCATAGTTCGAGGAAGCGACCGGATACTGTATGTCCGTTCATGGTGCGGGAGGTGCCCTGGGCAGAGGCGGTGCGAACACCGGCTGCCGATGACAGGGTCGACACAAGCATAGCACAGACGACGCTGCTGTAAAGGGCTATGCGGCCGAGGCCACGCGTTGATTTATACATTCTCTCCTCCTACCTAAACTAGTTAGGCTAGTAAGTAAACTTAATCACGTTTTGCTTTTGTCAGGGGAAAAGCTGATTTGCCACCAAGGGGCTGTGGCTTTAAGAGTAACGGCCTGGCACGCCTTTAACCTTAGGCAGATTGACCAGGCGCAAAAAGCGTTTGTCCTCGACATCGTCGCGTAAGCGCCAATCCTAGAAGCCCACTCCAGGCCAGTCAGAGGTCCCTATCACCCCCTTTCCATCAATTTTCTTACACTACTAAACTTATATTCTTGTTGTACGCAGCTTTAGACCCTTTTGTGGAGAGCGTTATGCGTATGCACGGCACGCATAATACCACAACTTGCCCAGGTGTGCAAGATAGTAAAGGGGCGCTACGCTCGAAAGGCGTATCAGTGTGCTCTAGATACAGTACTCCTTCTCTGCTATATACACAATGATTTGGGCAAAAAGGTTCATTTTAGAGATGGGGCAATTGAAGGTGAGTACCATATAGTTGAAGGCCATCGTGGATTAGGTTTGAGTACAAGGACATTTCGTATACAATTAGGTAAGCACTCAATAGCTTCGTTATGCTAATGAATTGAAGACGAGTAAATGGTCCATGAAGATGACACAAGCAACCGGCAATAGTAAGGCAAATAAGCTTTCCCCCTTTGATCGAGCAGGACATGATTGGTATCGTTTCGTGCTCTCCTTCCCTCCGCATCTTGTTCGAGACTACCTGGAACGGTTTGAGGTTGGAATCGACCAGCAGGTGTTAGACCCATTCTGTGGTACGGGTACTACCCTGGTTGAGTGTAAGAAGCTCGGTATCCCAAGCGTGGGTATTGAAGCAAACCCTATGGCTCACTTCGCCTCCCTGGTAAAGGTAGATTGGGGACTCGACCCTGGCGAGCTACTGCACCATTCGCGGCAGGTAGCGACAGAGACGTTAGCAGAGCTAGAAGAACAGGGAATCGAAGACGAGCCGGTATTTCTCGCGCCTATCAATAGACATGGTTCGGACGGTGCAGTCGAACGGCTCAATAACGCTATACAGCTACACGGGCTGCTACCGGAGCTAGAAAAACTACTTCTCACCGACTCAATGAGCCCCTTACCCCTACATAAGACGCTTGTATTACTCCACCAAATCAATCGGCACACCGATTCCCGCTACTATCGGCACGAACTTCTGGCGCTCGCAAAGGCTATCGTGTCCTCGATAGGCAACCTACATTTCGGGCCGGAGGTCGGAGTCGGCCCGAAGAAGCTTGATACTCCGGTGCTCAATCCTTGGCTGCACGCCGTTGGCGGGATGGCCGACGATCTACCCACCCTCATCCGTAGTGCTCATGTGCCAGCCACAGTGTACTATGCCGATGCTCGGCAAGCGTCCCAGGTGATCGCTCCTCACTCGATAGACGCAGTTATTACTAGCCCACCTTACCCCAACGAGAAGGACTATACGCGCACGACCCGCCTGGAATCTGTGCTTTTGGGTTTCACGCAGAGCCGCCAAGACTTGCAAAACCTGAAGCGCAACTTGGTGCGCTCCAATACGCGCAGTGTATACAAAGAAGACGATGACGACAAATGGATTGCCGAGCACCCACAAATAGACGGGATAGCCAAAGCGATTGAAGCGCGCCGTATCGAGCTTGGCAAAACCTCTGGCTTCGAGCGGCTATACGCAAGGGTAACACGCCTCTACTTTGGAGGTATGGCACGGCATCTTGCGGACCTGCGGACGGTGCTACGACCGGGCGCACACTTGGCTTATGTAGTAGGGGATCAAGCCTCCTACTTGCGGGTGATGATTCGGACGGGCCAATTGCTGGCTGATATTGCGCAATCCCTGGACTACGAGGTTACTGGCATTGACCTATTTCGTACTCGGTTATCCACAACCACGAAGGAGCAGCTACGGGAGGAGGTTGTCGTCCTGCGATGGCCTGGCACTCGCTCCGTTGCGGGCAGGAAGTAGCTTGATGCCCACTGCTAATAACGCAAACCGATATAGCCAGATCATCGAGCGCATCTTCTCAACCCGCTACCAGCACGACACTACCCAAGTCTGTTTTGAGCGAGAAGATATAGAGCGCACGGCGGCAGAGTTGGGTATCAAGCTTCCGAAGAACCTCGGCGACCTCATTTACAGTTTCCGTTATAGGACATTGCTTCCTGATACCGTGCAGAGAACAGCCCCAGGTGACAAAATGTGGATCATCCGGCCAGCAGGTAGGGCGAAGTATTGCTTTGTGCTGGTGCAAGCGCAGGCAATCACGCCTAACCCAATGATGATTGAGACGAAGGTGCCGGATGCCACGCCTGGCATAGTAACTATGTACTCCATGAACGACGAGCAGGCGCTGTTGGCGAAGGTACGCTACAATCGCCTGATCGACATCTTCACCGGGGTTACTTGCTATTCACTGCAAAACCACCTGCGCACTACTGTCCCCAGTATAGGACAAGTCGAGACCGATGAGATATACGTCGGGGTAGACAAGAGGGGCGCTCATTATGTCTTTCCAGTGCAAGCAAAAGGTGGGAAGGACCGGCTGAGTATCGTGCAGATAGAGCAGGACTTTGCTGTCTGCCGGGTGAAGTTCCCCGCCTTGCTGCGCCGTCCGATAGCAGCACAGTCCATGGAGGATAACCTGATCGCCCTGTTTGAGTTGGAAGAAACCGAAGAGGGAGTAAAGATAACCGCCGAAAGACATTACCGGTTTGTTCCGTCTGAAGAAGTGACGCCCGGCGACTTAGAGGCATATCGTAACCGCCCGATGGAAATGTAAGACTATAAACGGTGGCGGTCCTCATAACCAGCAAGTTTGTGTGAGGCCATTAAGATCAAGACACCCCGCCCTACGCCCCCTCACTCTTCACGTTGCGCGGCGGCGTTGTGAGCCTGCCGGGTCGGCTCGGGCAGCCTGTAGCCCCTGCCACATGCCAGCACGTAATCTACGGCCGTCTGAAGGTCCATCTTATGTCCAGGGGAGATATAGAGAGGGTTCGTACGAACTTTGGTGCGCAAGGCCACAGCGAGCGTCTCGCCCTTGCGGTTGGCCCAGGGGGTCCACGAGCCAGGGTCGGGGCCGGGTTCTGCGCCCCGCACTGCCAAAGGCGATTTTGCGACCCCTATCGTCGGCAGGTCGAGCAATACGCCCATATGCGAAGCGATCCCTATCTTTCGCGGGTGGGCTATACCCTGTCCATCGAAAAATGCCAAATCGGGCCACTGCGTTATCTTGTCGAAAGCGGCAAGTATCGCAGGCCCTTCCCTGAACGACAACAGCCCCGGCACATAGGGGAAATTCAGTGGCTTCTCGGCGCGGGCGATTTCCAGCACCTGCAATTCGGGATAAGATAGGATAACCACCGCAGCCCGCGCCACGTCCTTCGCGCTCATGTCTATCCCCGCCACCACCTTGACCTCGCCAACTTGCGGCACAAGCGACACCTTACCTGCCAGCGACAACTGAATAGCTACAGCCTCTTCAGGACTCACGTCCCACTTGTGGAAATTGGTGAGGGGTAGGTGGTGCATGGGTTTATTATACGTAAAACGTGAAACGAAACGTGAAACGTGAAACGAAACGTGAAACGTGATTATCGTAATTCACGTTTCACGCATCGCCTCATAACTGTCTCCCTGTCCGCTATTGCCGATGGCCCCTGGCCTTCGATGCTGCACGACGCGGCGGCGTGAGCGAAGCGGGCTGAGGCGATGAGGTCTGTTGTCTCCTTATACCATATGAAAAGGGCGGCGGCGAAGACATCGCCTGCGCCGGTAGGGTCCACTACCTTTGTCTGGTATGCAGGTATGGCGCTGACATCTCCCCTGTCATATATATAAGCTTCGTCCGGTCCTCGCGTTATGGCTGTCAATGGCGCAAGTTCCGTATAGCGTTTCACAAGCTCTGAGTTGTACCCCAGGTCTTCAAAACTGAGCGCCAGCAGGATGTTTGACGGCAGGTTGGTCAGCGCGGGCGGCACAGGCCATGCGGAGCGCCTTATCTTGCCCTCACGGTCCCAGGAACGCATCCAACCCTGTGGAGTGATACCCAGAAGGCAGCGAGTAAAGGCGTTGGGCAGACTGTCAGGGAGTTCCTGCGCTACTGGCCCCAGATGGACGATTGGGGCGTCTAACCAGGCAGGGGGCACGTCAGCGTAGGAAATGGAAGACGCTTGCGCGCTGATTACCTGGGTGCGCCGCCCCTGTGCATCGTAAATGTTCTCGAAGGTGGTCGTCTGCGGCGAACTAACCCTATGCACCCACACTCCGGCTTCGCGCGCCAGCGTAAGCATCGCGCCATCTTCCTGCGCGTAGGCCGTTACCATAGCGGCCTGCAATCCTAAACGTTGGGCAGTCAGAGCCGAATACAAGGCCGTGCCACCAGGCTCAAAGTCTTCAGGTTGTCCAGGCGCTATATCTTTCGACGCATGGCCTATGACCAGGTAATCGGGGGGACTGTCTGGTTGTTTCACGTTCTAACGAAGGGTGAGGGAGTAGGGTGAGGGAATAGGGTGAGGGAGTAGCTCTTATTCTACTCCCTCACCCTATTCCCTCACCCTTTTTCACTTCGGCAAAACTACAACCCTGCGGTCCGGCTCTATGCCTGCCGACTCGGTTGAGACAGCTGGGTGCTCGGACAGGGCCATGTGGATGATGCGCCGCTCGTAAGGGGGCATCGCTTCAAGGGGTATCGCCTGGTTGCGCGACTGCACTTGTTCGGCGGTGCGCTTGGCGAGGTTGATGAGGGCGAACTTGCGCCGCAACCTATAGCCCTCTACGTCTATGATGACCCGCGTCCAGAGGTCCACCTGACGACCTACTATGAGGTTGAGCAGGAACTGAAGCGCGTCGAGCGTCTCGCCACGGCGGCCAACGAGCGCGTTCTGGTCTCGTTCGCTCAAGCCCGTAACGTTCAGGATAAGGGAAGGTTGGTCTTCTGCGAAAGCTGCCTCGCCCTCTTCCGATGCGTCGCGGCGCACGATGCGAGCGCGCACCCGCATTCCGACCAGGATTTTCTGTAATACCTCGGCGGCTATGGGCGCGATGGCGTCTTCAGGCGTCGCGTGCTCGCCGGGAGCCAGAGGGCGGGTCTCCAGAGAGCTATCCAAATTAACGTCAACCACAACATCGCCGATGTCCTCAAGAGCCTCTTCTTCAACTGGCATAGTCCTCGCTGAGGGGCGCGAGACAGGACGCTCGCTCCTTTGTGGACGG
>JBBQIC010000178.1:0-8555 GCA_038324555.1 Chloroflexia bacterium | reverse complement strand
CACGAGGTCTTCGGCTATGTCCTTATTGCTCTTGCCGAGCGAAATCAGGCGTAGCACTTCAAGTTCGCGCTCGGTGAGGTCATGCTTGGGTTTAGTGGGCTGTGGGTTGGAGAACTCATGCATCAGCTTGCGGGCGATTTCGGGGTCTAGCTGCGCCTCGCCCCTGTAGACGGTGCGTATGGCCCGCGCAAGGTCTTGCGGCAGCACGTCCTTCATCAAATAGCCCTGCGCGCCCGCTTTGATAGAGTTGAAGACCTGTTCGTCCTCGCTGAAGGAAGTGAGCACTATCACCCGTGTGCTTGGCGAAATAGCCGTAATCTCGCGTGTGGCCTGCACGCCGTCCATACCTGGCATAACGAGGTCCATCAGCACGATCTCCGGCAGCAGGTCCTTCACTTTCTCAGTAGCCTGCTTGCCATCCGATGCCTCACCGACCACGCGCATATCGGGCTGCAAATCAAGATAGGTGCGCAACCCCTGGCGCACGATTGCGTGGTCGTCGACTATAAGGATCGAAATCGGCTCCTTCTCGCCTTGTGAGACTGGACTTGTCATATGTTGCACTCCTCAATGTTTGACAATGGACGATAGACGATGGACGTTACTTATCTGTGTCCACCGTCTATCGTCAGATTTAGTCGCATGGCACTCCCACCCTAACGAGTGTGCCACTGCCCGTCGGGTTGGGGCCAATCTCGAAAAAGCCGTCAAGCTGCTCTACGCGCTCACGCATGGAGGTCAATCCCAAGGTACTCGGCTTGGTGGTCTTGGACACGATGCCAATCCCATTGTCCTGCACAGTCAGGTAAGCCCAGTTGTCCTGGGTATTCAATGTTACGATTACGTGTGTGGCCTGGGCGTGCTTGACGATGTTGTTCAGCGCCTCTTGCGCCACCCTGTACAACGCCTTTTCAACAGGCAATGATAGGCGACGTTGGCCTTTGACGTCAACCTCAATCTTGAGGCCATAGCGTTCCGCCGTAGTCCTGCAATGCTTGGTGAGCACAGCGGCGAGTCCCTCTTGTTCCAGGTTGGCGGGGCGCAACTCGAAGATGAGGGTTCGCATCTCCTTGAGGGCTGCGTTCGCTGTCTCGTACAGGAGCTTCATTTGGGAGCGGGCCTTCTCCGGCTCTGTATCGAAGAAGAGCATCGCGGCTTCGGCGTTCAGCACCATGCTGAACAGCGACTGCGACAGCGAGTCGTGCAGTTCGCGGGCAAGACGATTGCGCTCTTTCAGTATGTCCTGTTCCCTGCTTCTATCATACAAGCGGGCGTTTTCGATGGCGATTGCGGCCTGGTTAGCGAAAGCCATGATGCTCTGCCCGTCTTCATCGTCGTAATAGTCGGGTTGCTCCTTGTCCACGGCCAACGCGCCTATCACTTCTTCTCTGACGATAAGCGGCACACCTATCCACGAGCGCATGGGGTCCTCTCGGGCGGCCACGAAACCTGGCTCTTCCTGCACGTCGCTGAGGATTATCGCTTCTTTAGACTCCAACAAGCGGCGGGTAAGCGAGTTCTGGCGCGGGTCAAAGCGAATGAGAGAGAGATCTTCCAGGTGGCTGAACCCGCGACCCGCGATGATGCGCAACGTGCCGTCGAACACCATCATGATCGAAGCCCGGTCGTAATCAACGACCTCCGCCAACTGCCCAAGAATCAGATTGAGCACCTTGTCGAGGTCCAGCGTGGAGGTGATAAGGGCGCTCGAACGCACCAACGCCGAGATTTCGCGCACCCGGCTCTCCAGTTGTACATGCTGGTCTTCGAGCATCTTCACCTGCGTTTGCAGCTTCACGTTGAGCGCCAGCGCGTACAATCTACTGAACCTGACCACCAACCACCGTAACGCTGCGTCCAGGCTTGCGCCCATCCGCAGCCCGGCGTCGTCGTATGAGTCCCAGCGCGTCTCACGCTGGATAATGGGCAGCACGGCGTCATATAAGGAGAGGTGTCCTTCTATCAATTCGGCAATATCGAACCCCTGCTCGGCGCGCTTGTGACTTATATCCCGCGTATAGCGGTTGAGGTCGGTGTACGCGCCCGTGCGAAACAGGGATACGAGCGCCGCCATACAGAGCCTTGCGCCTGATTGCAGTTCTACAACAGGTTGGTCCTGGTAATGCGAGCCTTGCATATTGTATAGCTGCTTGACCCACGTCGCCACCACCTCCTCACGATACCCCTCAATGAGGTTCGCAAGCTCAGGTGAGCGCAGGCCGTCGTCTGTGGTTGGTGGTGGTTTTCTTGCCATGGGTTGAAGATTGAAAATCAAAGATTGAACAGCCAACTTTCAATCTTTGATTTTCAATTTTTGCGTCCCGGAATCCCAGGTTCCGTCATAGCCACCGGGTCTAACACCCGCTCAAGTTCCTCATCGGAGAGGATACCCATCTCCTTCACAACCTGGCGGATAGGTTTGCCCGTCTTATAAGCCTCCTGTGTGACTTTGGAGGCGGCGCTGTAGCCTATGTACGGGTTGAGTGCTGTTGCCAGGCCCATACTGCTCTCTACAAGCTCCTCGCAGCGCTCCACGTTGGCTGTGATGCCTTCGACGCAGTACTCGATGAATACTCCGACAGAGTTCTTGAGTATGTCTATGCTCATCAGCATATCGAAGGCCATCACTGGCATCATTACGTTGAGTTCTAGTTGGCCCGCTTGCACCGCCATCGTGATAGTCGTGTCGTTGCCGATGACCTGGAAGCAGGCCATATTCAGCATCTCGGCCATGACGGGATTGACTTTGCCGGGCATGATGGACGAACCAGGCTGCACAGGCGGCAGCACTATCTCCCCAAAGCCGGTCTGCGGTCCCGACGACATCAAGCGCAGGTCGTTGGCTATGCGCGTCAGTTCTATAGCCAACAACTTGAGCGCACCGTGCGCCTCGGCCATAGCCGACTGCGACTCTGTCATCTCAACGAGGTTGCCCGCAGGTTGCAATGGGAGGCCGGTCAACTCGGCTAACTTCTCCACGACCGCCTTCTGGTAGCGCGGGTCGCTGTTCAAGCCCGTACCCGCAGCCGTCGCCCCGATGTTAAGCTCCAGCAGCGACTCGGCGGACCGCTCTATCTTCTTGCGCATCTTGCCAATCGTCACCGAATAGGCCGTGAACTCCTGCCCAAGGCGGATAGGCACCGCGTCCTGCATGTGAGTGCGGCCCGACTTGATGATCCGGTCGAACTCTTTACCTTTAGCGGCCAACGCGCTCTGCAACTTGTCCAGTACCGGGTAGAGCTTGCCCAACTGCATGAGGCTGGCGATTCGCATAGCTGTAGGAAAAACATCGTTAGTGGACTGCGCCATATTCACGTGGTCGTTCGGGTGGACTGGCTTGTACTCGCCACGTTTGCCCCCAAGGGCCTCGTTCGCCAAGTTAGCCAGCACTTCGTTAGCGTTCATATTGTGCGACGTACCCGCGCCCGCCTGTATAGGGTCTACCCTGAAATGGTCGAGGAATTCGCCCTCTAAAACCCTATCCGCCGCCGCCATAATCGCGTTGGCGCGTTCAGCGTCAAGCTGCTCAAGATTACGATTCGTTTCGGCTGCCGCCCGCTTCACCAGAACAGTAGCTTTAACAAGTGTAGGGTGAGGCCGAAGCCCCGTTATCGGGAAATTGTGAATAGCACGCGCCGTCTGCGCCCCATAAAGCGCGTCATTCGGCACCTGCACGTCTCCCAAGGAATCTTTTTCTACACGATATTGACCGTTATCCATTATTGTTCCTCCATGCACGTATTTTTTTCAGAGGGAATAGGATTAGGGAGTAGGGAATAGCTCTACTCCCTCACCCTATTCCCTCACCCCTATTTATGAAGCAAACTTACATAATCGCAGTATATTATATCGCATCCGGGCAAAGCGACGCTCAGTTTACGTTCTGTTTACAAAGGGGAGGCTATGACGACAAGTAACCATGCTATAATAACTCATAGTGGGGTATCGAAGAAGCAGATGACAACCGAAAAGACTATATTGGTAGTAGACGATGAGCGTCACATCGTGGAACTAATACGCCTCTACCTTGGTAAAGAGGGCTTTCGTATTGAGACCGCTTACACGGGCACAGAAGCAATGCGCAAGTTCACGGCGTTGCGTCCGGCGCTGATTGTGCTCGACCTGATGCTCCCGGAGTTGGACGGGTGGGAGATTTGCAGGCGCGTGCGGCGTGAGGGCGATACGCCCATCATTATGCTCACCGCCCGCAGCGATGACGTGGACAAGATTGTTGGACTAGAACTAGGCGCGGACGACTATCTCGCCAAACCTTTCAACCCCAGAGAACTGGTGGCGCGCATCAAAGCGGTACTGCGACGCTCTGTGTCAGGTGATGTGGCAGAAAGGCTGCAAAGCCGGGACCCCATTGTCGTCGGCAACACGCGCATTGACCACGACCGCCACGAAGTGACTGTGAGCGGCAAGCACGTTGATTTTCGCAGCAAAGAGTTCGATCTGCTACTGGCCTTCGTACAGAACCTTGGCATCGTCTTCGAGCGAGACAAGCTGCTCAACGTAGTGTGGGGCTACGAATATTTCGGCGATACAAGGACCGTTGACGTACACGTAGCCCATCTCCGCGACCGCCTTCTGGGTTCATCGCTCAGTATACAGACGATCAGAGGCGTAGGATATAAGATGGTAGAGGAAGGGCCGTAGGAATAGGGTGAGGGAGTAGAGCTATTCCCTCACCCTACTCCCTCACCCTATTCCCTACCCAGAACATGTTCAACACTTTACGCGCCAGGTTAATGTTCACGTATGCGGCAGTCGCGGTGTTGTGCCTGCTGCTGGCGCTTACCGTCACTCTCGCTCTGGCGAAAAGTTTTAGCGAGCGCACCGCGTACCAATCGCTACGTGAAAAGATCGGACTTGCCCTCCCCTTCGTGACATACGAACTGGCGAACCCTGATCCGCAGAGGCCAAGAATCGCCAACATAGTCAGCCGCTTAAACAGCTCACAGTTGCGTGTGCTGTTCGTTGACCCCGCAACTATGGCCGTTCAAGTAGACACCAGGCTGCCCTACTTCCCCGCAGACAAATACCTTACACTGGACGACCTCAACAGCCAAAACAATGATCTTTATTCGCAAAAGGGCATAACCGGGACCTTCAAGCTGCGCGGAGAGAATCAGACGTACCTTTACGTGGCTCGCGGCATAAACGCAAAGCTGCCGGCGAAGGGCAACCTTGGAGGTAGGCAAGGCTCGAACCAATCGAGCGTAATAGTGGTGTTCGCCCAGCCTGCACGCAACATTAAGCAACTGGCGCAAGACCTGATAGATTTCCTGGGGCCTGCCGCGCTGGTGGCACTGGTTCTGTCTCTGCTCGTCGGCTATGGCCTGGCGCGCTCCATTTCCAGTCCGATTGGCAGGCTGGCGGAAGGCGCAGGCGCTATGGCTCGCGGCGATTACAACCAGCGCATTCCCGTCAAAGGCCATGACGAACTCGCCGCCCTAACCGAACGATTTAATCAGATGGCCCAGGAAGTAGGCCGCGCCCACCAGATGGAGCGCGATTTCATCGCCAACGTGTCCCACGATCTCAAAACCCCTCTAACCTCCATACAGGGCTTCTCCCAGGCGATGCTAGACGGGGCTATCGTTGACCAGCACGGCTACACGGAGGCGGCGGCCATCATCAACAGCGAAGCCCAGCGCATGAGTAGGCTTGTCAGCGAACTACTTAGCCTGACGCGCCTGCAAAACGGCCTGAACACACTCGAAATGCAGCCAACCAATCTTGGAGAGTTAGTATCTCAACTCATACTGGCGATGCAGCCCCAGGCTACGCAGGCCGGGGTGGACCTGCATATGCAAAGGGGCGGTCCGAATGTCGCGGTGTTGGCCGACAGCGACAGGTTGAAGCAGGCATTCGGCAATCTGCTGGACAACGCGCTCAAGTTTACCGCACCTGGCGGCACCGTAAAGCTAGAGATAAGGGGCACGACTCCACAGGCAGAAGTCGTCGTGAGCGACAGCGGCCAGGGCATTCCGCCAGAAGACCTCAACAGGGTCATGGACCGCTTCTACCAGGTAGACAAATCGCGCAGCGGGCTATCAGACGGCAAGAGCGCGGGCCTCGGCCTGGCAATCGCCCGCGAAATCGTGCGCGCCCACAACGGCGAAATGCAAATCGAAAGTGAACCGGGCAAGGGCACGATTGTGCGTGTGCACCTGCCCTCCGCCCCAATCGAAATCGCTTCGCCCACGAAGCGTGGCAGGCTCAAGCTCCTCAACCCACGCGCCCGCGCGCCACAGGAAACGGATGTTTCCGCGTAAGAGATGAGAGCAAAGAGAAAAGACAAAATCAACCTTCGGTTGATTTTGTCTTTTCTCTTATTATTTTCTATAATTCAGTGCGCTCTAATCAGGGAGAACTTTAAGTGGACTTTGCCAATACCGCGTTAGACAATTGGATCGTACCCGTGCTGGCCGTTGGCCTGCTAGGTGCGGTCACCCTTGCCCTGGCGCTGCTCGTCGGCAGGTGGATAGACGCCCAAAGCAACAGCGTGGTAGACGAGCCACGCAAAGAGCGCGACAAAAAGCTATGAGTTTTACGTTATACACTCACTTTACGTAGTGGGGTAGCAGCATTGCGGCAAGTCGAAAGCAAAACTATGGGAGTAACAAACCCACTAACCCGTGTCATTCTGAGCCGCAGCGAAGAATCACTACGCGGTCGTAAGTGTTAGGGATAGCGATATTGATGCTGCTTCCCAGACAGGTTGGTAAGGTGAGTGATTCTTCGCTGCGGCTCAGAATGACACGGGTTAGTGGGTCTTTCTTCTTCTAGCGACTGCGTAAGGTAAGTTATACATTCGGGGCATATCTGAAGAGACCCTTGTCTTGCTCACTTTTGGATAAGCATAATGGTGCAAACATTAGAATTGCCGGCGATGAAAAGAGAAACAACATGCGTAGCACTGATCGTGCTGCTAAGTGGGACAACAATGCTGGCAGTTGTGATTTTGACCTTGGTAGGGGTCATTATATTACAGCTTGACCTCAACAATGAGGATGCGATCTTATGGGACCAAGTGGCTATTTATCTTATCCTCCCTGCTGTTCTTGGACCTTTCTTAATATGGCTTGGAATTAGTTATTTTAGACGCATAAGGGCTTTGAAATAAGCTCTCAGCAACCAATAGCTCATAATGGAGGTAAGCATTTGAACTGGGTAGGGATAGGATTTGGCCTTTTCTCCGCGTTAGCCATCGGCACGGGCTTCATGTGGGTGATACGCACCGAGTACCTGGTGGGGGCTTACATCTGGAAATGGATTGCGCTTGGCGGAGTGATTATCTGCGTAGCGTCGCTCTTTATGCCTAATTTCATGCTGTCCGCGCTGGTCGGCATAACAGGCGGGAGCATCACCTGGGGCGCGATGGAGTTGCCCCACCAGGAAGAGCGTGTGGACCACGGGCTGTTCAAGGCCCACCCCGACCGCGCTTCTCGACCCCGCGCCAACCACGAAGGCGAAGGCCACGACCATGGTCACGGCTCTAAGCCCGGCCTCGGCAAGTGGTGGAGTTTCTAAGATGCTGCCTTCCTTAGACTTGCAATTCGCTGGACCTATCCTGGCAGTGGTCACGTTCCTCACCATCTGGTGGGGCCACGTTCTGGTGCGCATCACTCATTACCACCTGGGCACGAAGCCCGCGCCCGCCATCTTCCTTGGCGGTCTCCTCTTGCTCCTTGCCTCTACGCAGACAGGGAGCGACCTCCTATCCGCCGCGCTTGGCATCGTAGGCTTGACGTGCATATGGGACGCTTTCGAGTTGCACAGGCAAGAACGTCGCGTCCGCATGGGCCACGCGCCGCTCAACCCACGGGTGCATCGTATAGCGGCAGGCATAGCGGCTTCTCGACTTGCTGAAGACATGTCCACTGAGGACGAAGGCGGGATCTGCCTCTCGTGCGGCTCCGCAGCCAACAGCAGGTACTTATGCAGGCGCGGGCCTTATTGCAAGGTGAGGCAGTGGGACAGATATACGGTGAAAGAAATCGAAGTAGCCGACCTACACAAATGACACTTGTTCCGCTAAATCTCCCCTCTAGTGTAAGAACAGGGAACCTGTTCTTACACTAGTATCCTACCAGCTAAATATTGATGCGTAGCGCCGCCGTCTCGGCGGCATCCTCGGTGTCCAACGTGCTTGCCCATTGCCAGCAAGATGCTGGCGCTACGCATCAATATTTAGCTGGTAAGGTACTAGGGCTTTATAGTAGTAATGATGCTTGCAGGTCGATTCAGCAGTTCATTATCAAAGCAAGGGAGAGATTCAATCTCTTGGCTACGGCAAGAAATTTGCTGCCACGATGCTAACGTCTCACATCACGCACGGCCTCGACTGCACTAACGCCCTCCGGCCATTCCGCACTTATCTCATCCGCAAGTTCATCTATACTTCTTAATGGCGGCGCGTATTTCCTGCTCGTTCGGCGTGCGGCGTATAGGTGTCAGCCTGGCAATACGTTCGCCCCGATGCGTCACTTCTATGACTTCTCCCTCTCGAACTTCGCGCAGCAAGTTATAGAGATGAGCCTTTAGCT
>JBBQIC010000177.1:0-8584 GCA_038324555.1 Chloroflexia bacterium | reverse complement strand
CAGGGCGACTACGGCATCAGGCCCAGCGGCGTAGATAGCTTCGATCTCTTCAGTTGTGCTTGGCGGACCCACTATGCTTGACATATTCCCTCTATCTACATTAATCGTGCCGCAGTCTTGCCCTTAGGCTGAGTAGTTACGCTTTGTCAATGTAGACAAAAGTGATACAATCAACTGGCCTGAATTCTTTTGAACCAAAGGCAACATCTAAGGCTGTTACCACTTTACTTGAGGGTATTGCTTTTTATGGAACAACCTGTAACGAACAACGCAATTCGCCCACGCCCTGTGGCGCTGGTTATCCTGGACGGGTGGGGGATCAACCCCAGCCGAGAGGATAACGCTATCGCGCAGGCGAATACGCCCAATATGGACAGGCTGTGGGAGGCTTACCCACACACGAAGCTCAACGCTTCCGAACATTTTGTGGGGTTGCCGGAGGGACAGATGGGCAACTCGGAGGTCGGGCACCAAAATATGGGCGCGGGGTTCGTGGTCTACCAGGAGTTGACGAGGCTGGACACCGCTATCAAAGACGGCTCGTTCTTTACTAACCCGGAGCTTGTAGGGGCTTGCGAGCACGTCAAGGCCAGGGGTTCTACGCTGCACCTGTTTGGGTTGCTTGGGCTGGGCGGAGTGCATAGCCACTGGGCGCACCTTTTCGCGCTGCTGGAACTGGCGAAGCGGCAGGGGTTGGAGCGAGTGGTCTATCACGCTTTCTCGGACGGGCGCGACACGCCGCCAGAGAGCGGGTACGGCTTTATGCAGACGGTCCTCGCAAAGATGCAGGAGATAGGAATCGGGCAGGTGGGCACTGTATCGGGCCGGTACTATGCGATGGACCGCGACAAGCGGTGGGACCGCATCCAGAAAGCGTATAACGCAATCGTGCATGGCGAAGGGCAGCTTGCGAGGGACCCACTTGAGGCGTTTACCATGTCTTACCAGGCTGGCACGACAGACGAGTTCATTGTGCCTACTGTGATTGGGACGACGGGGCAGATGCCTCACAAGTTGAGCGATGGCGACGCGGTCATATACTTCAACTTCAGGGGCGACCGAGGGCGGGAGTTGACGCGGGCTATCGTTGACCCAGACTTCACCGAATTCGACCGAGGGAAGCCCCTGAGCGACCTATATTACGTGACGCTTACGCAGTATCAGGAAGGCTTGCCCGTACACGTCGCGTACAAGACGATGGAGGTCAAGGCGCCCCTCGCCAGGGTGTTGAGCGACCTGGGGTTGCGGCAGTTTCACATCGCGGAGACAGAAAAGTACGCGCACGTTACCTTCTTCTTCAACGGAAGGACCGAGGCACCTTTCCCAGGTGAGGACCGCGAGCTTGTGCCCTCTCCCAAAGTGGCAACTTATGATTTGAAGCCGGAGATGAGCGCGCACGGCGTCGCTTCGGAGTTGGTGAAGCGGATAGAGTCGAGGCAATATGACTTTATGGTGGCGAACTTCGCTAATGGCGATATGGTGGGGCACAGCGGCAAGTTGGACGCGACCATCAAAGCGGTCGAGACGGTTGACGAGTGCGTTGGGCAGGTAGCGCGGGCTGTGCAGAGCGCGAACGGCATTTTGTTGATAACAGCAGATCACGGCAACGCGGAGCAGATGCGCGACCCTGAGACGGGCGGCCCTCACACTTACCACACGACCAATCCGGTGCCCTTCATCCTGATTGCGCCCGACAATAGCCCCTGGCGGCACGCGCAACTGAAAGAGGGTGGCCGCCTGTGCGACATCACACCAACGGTGCTAGACATAATGCGCGTAGAGATGGCGCCCGATATGAATTGCCAGAGCTTAATTGTGGACTCTTGAGATGTTGGGTCTGCCGTTGACGGGGATGAAACCGTTTTCTTTGATAATTAGACAGCCACCCAAATATGAATCCCATTGCTATATATTGCCACGTTAGCGCCCAAACCCAGACCGAGACATAGGCAGTAATGTCCCGCCGTTCGCCAGGGTAAGGAAAAGGACCAACTCAGCCGTGTCATTCTGAGCCGCAGCGAAGAATCACTAAGAGGTCGTAAGCGTTAGGGATAGGGATAGGGATAGGGATAGGGAGGGGGATAGCAGTATTGAATCCCCAAACAGGTTGGTAAGGAGAGTGATTCTTCGCTGCGGCTCAGAATGACACGGGTCAGTGGGTTTGTTACCCTTATAGTTTTGCTTTCGACTGTGCGCCATCCTGCTACCCCATTGCGTAAGGTGAGTTATTGAAATCTAATTCTTTAGAGTTTAATGAAAGAACACGGAAGCGTTAGCTTCCGTGTTCTTTGTGGGGAGGGGGATAAGTGTCTTGGGTATAATAGTCGAGCCGTCGGGCGCTAGCCGTATCCACACTTCCAGCGCCTTCATCCGGTCGCCCGAGAGGGGACGACCTACGCAGACCATCTCGGCTCCCACTCTGGGCTGGCCGTAGATTTTGGTTGTGTTGTCTATGAGGATCTTCTCATCACCGATCCACCAGGCGGTTGCAGACATGCTGGTTATGGTGCCACTGTAAGTTTCGAGCGACTGATGGGGGTCCGCTTGCCGTGACAAGGTTTCGATGATTGACATCGTACCCACCAGTATTGACAGCATAGCTAGTACGCCTACGCTACCGCGCAACGTGGGCGCTATGGGGAAGAGGCTGGCAAGCCACGATCTGAGGCTGCGGCGCGGTGGGGCGTAGGCAACATATGGCGTGTATCTGACGCTTTTCTGACCAAAAGCGGCTACTCCGTTCCGCTCGTGGGCCGCTTCCTGGGTGCGTTCACGCATCCTGGCAAGCGCACCAGCCAAAAGCGCGGGTGGAGGTGTGCCGCGCACGGCTGCGGTCAGCCTCAGCATCGGCTCGATCTGCGAGGCGTATTCGGGATACGCGGAAACGGCGGACTCGATGCTGTGCCCCGCCTGCACCTTCTGCCAGGCTTCGCTAAATATCTCTTCGACTTCTGATTCTGATTGAAAATTGCCGTCAAACATCTTTATCACTTCTTTTTAGGTTATCCTGAGCATTGTTACCGGCTGCCAGCGCCCGGTGTAATGATTGTATACCACGATAATATAGTCCTTTGATTGACGCAAGGCTTCTATTTAGCAATTCCGCCACCTGGGGAAGCTCCCAGCCTTCTATGACGTGCAACAGGATCACCTGACGTTGCTCGTCGGTGAGGGTCGCCAGCCCAACAACCAGTTGCTCACGGTCCAGGACGGCTTCGATTTGCCGGTCTTGCGCTCCCGGTTCGTAACCTGGCTCGGCTTCGAGCATAGCCTCCAGGGAGACTTGTGGGCGGCGTTGGCGCGCCCGGTAGTGGTCGGTTATCAGGTTGCGAGCTATCCGAAAGAGCCAGGCTTGAAAAGAAGCCTGTCCCAGCACGAACCCGTCAATGTGACCTATCATTCTTACCATCACCTCGGAGACCAGGTCTTCCGCGAGCATGGCGTCTTGCAATTGGTAATATGCGAACCGGTATAGCACCGGTGCATATTGCCCCACTACGTATTCTATCGCCTGTGCATCACCTCGACGCAGGCCCGCCACCAGGTCCGCATCATCCATGTATTGCAGGCTCAGGTTGCAGTTCAACGACCAGACTTGGCTTTGTAACATGGAACCCCGATAGTATCAAGTCTTGTGCCGACAGTTCGGCGGCTCCGCGCTTATTCTAATTGGCTGGCGCTGCTCCCTTGCAAGCCCTTCTATTATAGCTAACGCTATATCCTCTCAAAAGTATCGGGTAAGACAAGAGAATCTCGAAATCCAAAATTCACGAAGTGAATTTTGGATTTCGAGATTTAGCTCTTCTCTAGGGCTGCGTGATAGCCCTGTAGATTATCGTGCTTATCTGGCCGCGAGTGGCGTTGTTATCGGGGCGGAATGTGCCGTCCCCGTAGCCTGTAATGATACTGTGACCGTAAGCGGTTTCGACGTAGCAGAAGAACGGGCTGCCCACCGGTACGTCGGTGAAGTGTCCGGCTGATGGGCAAGCATCAATCCAACCCATAGCCTGCACGATTATCTTCGATAGTTGCCCCCTGGTGACGTTGTTATCGGGGCGGAACGTGCCGTCCCCGTAACCTGTGATGATGCCGTGCCCGTAGGCGGTTTCTATATAGCAGTAGAATGCGTGACCGGGGGGCACGTCGGTGAAGTGGGCCACATCAGGGCAATCGAGGTTCCAACCCTGAGCCAGCACCACAATCTTCGAGAGTTGGGCGCGAGTGGTGTTGTTATACGGGCGGAACGTGCCGTCCTGGTAGCCTGATATAGCGCCCGCGCAGTACAGATAGCGCACAGCCTCGTAGAAGTAGTCGGACTGCTGCACATCAGTGAAGCTCATTGTGCAAGGCGTGGTCGTGGTTGTTGCTCCTTGCGTAGCGGTTCTCGTGGGCGCGGAGGTAGGTGTGCGCGTGGTTGCGCCTGGTGTGGGTGTGAAGGTAGGTGTGCGAGTGATACCAGACGTAGGGCTGGGCGATGGCGTTGTCGGACATGCCAGCACCGTAATCGTGCCGTGAAATACGCCGTAACGATTGCAGTGGTAATGGTAAACGCCGGGGGTATTGAAGGTGAAGCGGTAGGTCTGGTACTGTCCCAATTCGCCGCTGTCCCAGACCCCGGTGTCGCTGGTGGCAGTGTGAAGGCTAATGTCATAGTTGGTCCACCGGATGCTTGAGCCTACCGAGATGGTCATGTTCAGCGGGTTGTACGCCACACTCTCGATGGCTACGTCTTCGACCGAGCGCGTACAGATTGGAGTAGGAGTTGGCGTTACGCTGCCGCATGGGCTGTAGCCAATCGACTCCATGCTGTTGAGGTAGTCGTAAGGATATTGGTCGCTGAGATAGTCTATGCCTCCTACCACGTATGCGCGGTTGCCTATTACCGCCGCCGCTGTGCTGTAGTAGCGAGGCGCGTGGAAGGCGGGGCCGAAGTGCCAACTGTTGGTGGCGGGATTGTAGATTTGTACTTGCTGGTTGGGCGGGTAGGGCCTGCGCGTGGGGTTGTCGTAGCCCCCTTCGACCCACAACTCGCCGCCGAAGGCGAACACGCCGGGGACGGAGAAGCTGGGGGTCAGAGGCGCGGGCATGGTGGTCCAACTGTCGGTGGCCGGGTCGTAGGCGTAGTGTATATATTGATAGCCGCCTACTACGTAGATGCGGTTGCCTATCGCCGCAGCGCCTATTTCGGATTGGCCTGAAGGCATTGGGGCTTTGACAGTATAGGTGTTTGCCACCGGGTCGTATTCGTATACGTGGTTGCTGGGCAGGTTATACTGGCCCCCAAACAGATAAATCTTGCCGTTGTAGGCGACCAGTCCGCCACCCCCAAGTGGTTCAGGCATCACAGCACCTGTACTCCATGTGTCCGTAGAAGTATCGTAGATTTGCATGATGTTTTGTTCGCCGTTCGAAGTGTTCCCCATTACGTAAATGCGAGCGCCGATGGAAGCAGCTTGCGTCCTTGCCATGCCGAGTGGAATGGGGGCCAGCGAGGTCCAGGTATTCGTGCTGGAGTCAAACCTCTCCGTCGTCCGGGGGTATGGGGTAGGCGAAGCTCCGACGCCGCCTATCACATAAAGCTGGCCGTTGACCGCCGCCGCAGCCGATCTGGCGCGGACGATGCTCATCGGCGCCTCGATCTGCCAGCTAGTGGGCATCTGGCAGTTGCCGGGCGTTGGGGTGGGCGTGCGAGTGCGTGTGGCGGTTGCGGTGCGCTGGGTGCCGATGGGCGTCAGCGTAGGTGAGGCGCACGTATTGCGGAAGAAAGTCACCATCATGCCAGGTTGCAATACGCTCTGTAGACACGAGAACTGCCTGTAGTGGCTGCCGCTACCTTCCTGCACGGCCACGACAGAGGGAAGCCCGTTGTATCTATCCAGTTGCGCATAAACGAAGTCAATTTGCTCGATAGGCGAGTTTTCGTACAGGCGCGCCTCGAAGTTTACCGTATCCTCGCACTGGAATTTGATGGGGTCGAATACGCAGGCCCGCCACTCTACGTTGAAGATGCGGTCGGGCGCGGCGCCGCTTATGGAAGTAAAGATGCCGCCACTGGTTGTGTCCAGGTCCGTGAAGAAGGGCATGGCGGCATAATTCAGGAACGGGAATGCAACCGCGCATGAATCGTAGTCATAAGGGTCTAAAGCGTTGCTGACGAACTGAATGTTACCGTTGGAGCCTAGATTAGCCGAGGAGTAGGTTTGCCCGTAGAACCTGATTGGGAAGGGCAGCGCAACGGTGGTTGTACAGTCGTCGCAGTGGTTGCCCGTGTCGGTTGTGCCGGGCACGAGGGTGACATCGGTGTAGCGCCGGAACGAATAGTCGGCGTCGGGTGTGCATGGTGTAGGGGTTGCAGTGCGCGTAGCCGTGGGCGGCGTGCCGGTGCGGGTGGGGGTTGGTGTGAAAACGCCGCTTGGGTCGAATATCCTGGCTATGAAAGCGTCACTCCCCCCGTGATTGTTGGGCTGAACGGGATTGACCATTGGAAAGTCCAGAGAGCTTGTGCTTCCGCTTATGTAGGCATTGCCCGCGCTGTCTAACGCGATACCCCCCGCCACGTCACCCCGGCTGCCTCCAAGATAGGTGGAGTAGACCAACCCCGAGCCTGCCGGATTGAACTTAGTCACGAAGGCGTCGTAAGGCCCTCTGATTGTGGGTTGGATGGCATTAGCGACAGGAAAATCTGGCGACTCTGTGTAGCCGACCACGTATGCGCTCCCTGCTGCGTCCACACGGATTGCAAAGCCGTAGTCTTCGTTGTGGTCGAATGCAAAAGCCTCGCCCCCCAGGAAGGTGGAGTAGACGAGGGCCGAACCGGACGGATTGAGCTTGGTCACAAACGAATCGCGCCCAGAGCCGTAGGTAGTGTCAAAGGCTCCGGATGTCGTGGGAAAGTCACCTGAACTTGTATTTCCGGTGATGTAGGCGTTGCCCGCCGTATCAACGGCAATATCGCTGGGGTAGTCGCTCACGCCGCCGGGGATGTAAGTCGAATAGAGTATCTGTTGGCCCGATGGCGCTAGCTTGGTTATGAAGCCGTCTTCAAACGCCTCTATGCTGGTGCGGTATGCGCCTGGGGTGATCGGGAAGTCGGCGGCACGGGTGTCGCCTGTCACGTAGATGTTGCCCGCCGCGTCCAGGGCAATGCCTCCTCCATGAGTGTTGGCGTTTTCGTCGCCTGGGCCTGGTATGTGCCCGCCTAGACTGCGCTGGAAAAGAAGGCGCGAACCGTCGGCGCTCAACCCCGCAACCAACGCGTAGCTGTTGAGTGCCCCCTCGAAATAGCCTGTAAAGTACGTATTACCGGCTGCGTCGGTTACGAATTTGCTGGCGGCTTCAACGCCTTCGTTGCCGTAGTACGTGGAGAAGATGAGGTCCGAGCCGTCTGCGTTGAGCTTACTTATGAACATGTCTCCGCTGCCGCCGAAGACGATCTGGTAGGCGTCGGGTGTGGTGGGGAAATTTTCGGCGTCGGTTGAACCGCCGACGGTGGCGTTGCCCGCCGCGTCCACCGAGATTGATTGGCCTGAGTCGCCGCCATCTATCCCGCCATCGCCGCCGAGGAACGTAGAATAGATCAGGGTGGAGCCGTCCGCGCTCAATTTCGCCACGAATGCGTCGCTCTCCCCACCCCAGACAGGCTGGAATACCCCAGGCGTTGTGGGGAAGTCGCTGGAGTTGGTCCCGCCGGTGACGTAGATGTTGCCCGCCGAGTCCAGGGTGATGTCTGCCGCTCCCTCGCCGTAGAAGCCTCCGAGGTAGGTCGAGTAGGTGAGGGTGGGGTCTATAGTAAGAGGCTTCGTGTGGTCGTATTCGCCTAGCGCGAAGCCGATGCTGCTGTCTTTAGCTACCTCGTAACGAACGCTTACGGCGACCCGTTTCCCGGCGATTTCCTGCCAGGCTACGGGCGCGTGCTCTGTAAGTTTTGAGTTTTGAGTTTTGAGTTTTGAGTTGAACGCTATTTGTAGAGTGCCTTCTTTATCTATGTTTACACTTGTTGCACCGTCATAGCGCCACCGGATGCTGGTGGGGTCGGCGCCGGGGTCCACTGTATACGTACCTTTGAGGCGACCATCGGTGCCGGAGTAATCTAAGCTGATACCGGGGTATAGTTCGGCATAGGCAATATTTCCATAAGTAGGCAGGTTGGTATGCCATTTCGCGCGGTCCTTGCCCAGCAAATAGTTCACTTTCCCCGGCAGCGCCTGCCCGCTCGCAATGCTTGCCGAGGAGTTTGCGCCTATGAAGCGCAAGCTCACCGTGCTGAACGATTGCGGGTTGCAGATTGCGGATTGCAGAACGTTTAGCTGCCCATTCTTATATCCTGCCTTTGCCGACGTGCCCTTATTATCTGGCAGCGAGAGTGTGACGCCGGAGGAGGTAAAGAGGAGCGTACCGCCCGCGCTATGTACTATGTAGTGGGTTTCAGGGGCGGCTTGTCCGGCGTTTGGCTCAAAAGAGAGGGCTAGCCTACCCAGGTCGGGCATGTGGAGCAGCGCCGCGCCCCCTCGCAAGGCTACCTGGGCCGGTGGCATGGAGAGAATGATGCTCAGTATGAGTGCTGAAAAGGCTAACGTCGAGAAAG
>JBBQIC010000176.1:0-8612 GCA_038324555.1 Chloroflexia bacterium | reverse complement strand
CTTCAACCTTTACGCCCACGTTCACGCCCTCGTCAACCTCCACCGCTACCCGCACGTTCACAGTATCCCCAACGCCCGACCGTACAATCACCCCTGTACCAACTTTGACTTGGACACCCACCTCCACATTCCCTCCTACGTTCACTCCCACGCAACCTCCAACAAACACATTTACAGTGCCCCCTGTCCCAACAAACACACGTACAGCGACTCCCACGCAACCTCCAACACTCACAGCTACAGCAGTGCCCGCGACCCCAACGCTCACACCAACTAGCATCGGCGCAACCGCAACCGCAACCGCTACAGCTACAGCTACAGCTACCCGCACGCCCACGCCCGCTCCGCCAAGCAGCACAAGCACACGTGTACCGCCTTCACCTGTACCCACAGGCACTGCTGTAATTTTCACCGCCACTGCCACGAGCACGCGCACAAATACGCCGCCACCGCCCACCTTTACCCCCATGCCCACAGATACCGGGACCAGCGTCCCAGACACAGCCACGGCTATACCTACGGCTGTAGTCACTGCAACCTCGGTTCGCACGTCCACGAGCGGGCCAACCGCCACAATCACGGGCACCCGCACAGCCACCACCTGCCCGATGCGCTTTAGCGATGTCCAGCAGACCGACTACTTCTATGCTGCTGTGCGTTATTTATACTGCGCGGGCGCAATCTCAGGGTACGCAGATGGCACATTCCAGCCTGGCAACAGCGCCACACGCGCACAAGCGATCAAGATGATCGTGATCATAATGGGTTGGGCAGCAAATTGCCCGTCAACTCCCCATTTCAGCGACGTGCCGGTGAGCAGCCCATTCTTCTGCTCGGTGGAAACTGCCTATGCGCGCCACATCATCACAGGCTACTCTACCGGCATGTTCCACCCAGACGATAGCGCCACAAGGCAACAGCTATCCAAGATAGTCGTGCTCGCAAGAGATTGGCGGTTGCTTTGTCCGCCAACTCCCCATTTCAATGACATCATAGCGAGCAGCTCATTCTACTGCTACGTGGAAACGGCTTACTCACACGGCATCATATTGGGCTATGACGACAGCACCTTCCGCCCGGCAAACATGACCACGAGAGGTCAGATCAGCACGATAATCTACCGAACCATGACCCAGCCATAAAAGGTTGGAACATCCTGGCAAGGGCATTTACAGGTATGTAACACAGAGAGCGCAGAGGATTATCCTCTGCGCTCTCTGTGTTACATACCTGTAAATGGTTACTGATGTTCATATATCCTAAATGATGTAAGGTTTTCGTAATATTGCTGTAATATGTTTCAGTGGCATGTGGTATGTAACTTGCCTATTCCATAATAAATGGATCAGGACTTACGCAAAATAGACATCGTCCATCGTCTATCGTCTCTGCGTAAGCCCTATGGATAAGAAAATGAGCCTGGTTAGTGTCCTTCCCGCCAGGCCCAACGTCGAACCGAGTCATTTTGTGTTGGAAGGCGCAACAACATCAAAACACAACCCGAGGAGATACAAGATGCACCCACTAAACATTTCCCGACCCGTAAAGCTATTTCTTTCTTTAGCCCTGTTGCTCCCTGCGTTCGCATGGATAGGAGGAACTAACGCCCTGGCAGAGGGCGATGACCCCAACCTGCGCCTGGGAGGCGCGGTCTATACTATGACCAACGCAGCTTCCGGAAACGCCATAGTCATGTTCGACCGCTTTGCCAACGGCACGTTGCACGAAGCAGGTACATACAACACGGACGGCCAGGGCAGCGGAGACGCTCTAGGCTCACAAGGCTCCCTCGTCATGAGCGAAAACGGTCACTGGCTGTTCGCGGTCAACGCAGGAAGCAACGAAATCTCGGCCTTTGCCGTGTGGTTCCACCGCTTATTCTTCATAGACAAGGTCTCTTCGAGTGGCACAAGGCCGGTGAGTCTCGCCGTTCACGATAATCTCCTCTACGTGCTCAATGCGGGCGCGCCCGCCAATATCACGGGCTTTAGAATCGGCTACCACGGCCTCTCGATGATTGACGGCTCAACCCGCCCACTGAGCGGCGCGATGGTCGGCCCTGCCGAGGTACAGTTCAGCCCTGACGGCCGCTTGCTCGTTGTCACCGAGAAAATGACCAACAAGATTGACACCTATACGGTCGGCCACGACGGCGCTGCCACCGGCCCTATGGTGCAAGACTCTGCCGGTACGACCCCGTTCGGCTTCGCGTTCGATGGGCGCGGGCGTTTGGTCGTCTCCGAAGCCTTCGGCGCTGTGCCCAACGCCAGCGCGGTGTCCTCTTACACTACTTCCCACGACGGCAACCTTAGCGTGATAAGCGCATCCGTGCCCACGCACCAGACCGCAGCTTGCTGGATAGTAATCACCGACTACGGGCGATACGCCTACACTACCAATACGGAGAGCGGCACCATCTCCGGCTACCATATAGCCCACGACGGCAGCCTCAGCCTACTCAACGCCGATGGCATAACCGCCTCCACAGGCAAAGGCAGCGTGCCAATAGACCAGAGCCTGAGCAGAGGCAGCCGCTATCTTTACGCCCTAGCCTCGGGCCTCCACCGGGTCGTCGGCTTCCGAGTAAACTCTGACGGCAGCCTCTCCAGTGTAGACGATGCAGGCAACCTCCCGCCTAGCGCGGTTGGCCTGGCCGCTCGTTAGGTCTATAGCAAAGGTCATTCGACAAATAGAAGTATCATTTCTTTATATGACAAAGGCCCCTAAGGGGCCTTTGTCATATAAAGAAATCTTCCCAGGTCATCTTCAGCATGTTGCCCTATTCGGGCGCGGACCATGTGGGAGAAACCAGGCCGATACACAGGTGGCCCGCGCTTCTTTACCCTGCCACCAGGCGAATCTCCAGAAGGCGGAGCAGGCGCAACGCCCTGTCGGAGGGGAGTGCGTCCATAGCTCTGTTCAATGTGTTCATATCGTAACCGGAGTAGCGTAGAACGTGCAGTATCCGGTTGGTAGTTTGCACCTGACTGCGGGCGGCGCTGTCTGCAAGCAGAAACTCGATGGGTGTTATGGCTACTTCCATGCCTTCAAAACGGACGCGCCGTATGTCTTCGCGTGCAACTTCGGCAACCGGGTCGCCCTCTAGACCTCGCTCATACGAGACTTGTACCGCGAAACCGTCTACGTTCCACCGTCCTAGCCAGCAGGCATAATCTTCGTCACTCCAGGCCGCGATACGCTGATGGACATTGGAACGCCAACCCTCCGAGGGCGCTTCGCTGCCGCCCCGCTTGTAGATGACGGTAGCGGCGTTCGCGGGGACTTCATACTGGCGCATGAAGCTGGAGAAATAGGCCACCGCGTATGGCGATACGGCTCTGAACTCGATGACGCCGGGGTCCGCGTCAACCCCTTGCAAGGCCAGGGCCGCTTCGCCGGAGAGCAGCCACGGGACCGGCGTGCGGGTCGTAGGTTCATACACTCTATCAAGGCTATGCCGCAAGGCCTGCGCCCATCGGCCAACTCGTTGTACATACATAGCTCTAACTCCTCAATCTCAACTCTCTAAAACTCTAACCGAACTCCTAACGTGATGCGTGATGCGTGAAACTTGCCAACTTATTGGCTTGTGCTAATCGCCGTTCCAACTGCGCCTTATGGGCTGTGGTTCCGCTCCTGCTTGCTCACGATTGTGGGCGAAAACTACTTCTTCCGGTTCGGGCTGCTGGCGCTGGTTGGCGCAAGTAGCAACTATGAGGTCTACGGCTCTACCCACCTCTTGCTGGGAGATGGCCCCCGCCTGGAAGCGTATCAGTTCGGCGTTGAGCGTGACTAGGAAGTCACCCTGACCCAGCAGACCATGCGCGCCCGACCCCTTGATTCCGGTCGCCATCCGTGCCGTTTCGGGCGAGTCGACCCTGCCTGTTATGCGCGCGCCCCACGAGGTGTTGATGCTCATTAGCTCGCCAGGGTGTTCAGCCGACATGACAACGTGAATGCCATGCGCGCTGCCAGCGAGCAGCAAGCGCCTCATAGCGTCCAGACTCTCGGTTTTTGTCCGCTTGTTCGCGGTAGAGCAGAGCGCACCCGCCCTATCAATCATTATCACCAGGGCAGGCTCGTCCGTTTGCATCGAACTCTGCCTGGATAGTAGATCGTCATCCAGGTCGCTGTCATCGAAGAAAAGCTCATCATCTTCCAGAGCAGGAGCGCGTCGGGCCAGGGAGCGCAGCGCCCACCGCAGGCTTGCCAAAGCATCGAGTGGGTTGGTCGCAACCGGGCAGGCGAGGTGAGGCAGGTTTTCCAGGCCGAAGAAGGCAGTGCGCTCTCCGGTGCAGTCCAGCAACAGCAGGCGCAGCTTATCGGGCGAGTTATGCAGCGCCATCGAGAGCGCCATGCCGCGTATCAGGCTGCTCTTGCCCGCAGCCCTCTCACCCGTGAGCATGACGGGATCAACCTCTGGCGAATTGAGCCTGAGCAGCAGGGGTGTGCCCTCGGTATCCAGGCCGAGCGTTGCGGTGATAGGCGGCACAACATCGGCCACGCGCTGCACCAGGGGCAGCAGGCGCACCGGTATAGGGTCGGGGCGGGGCGCTTCCAGGTAGAAGTTGCCCTCTTCCTGGGCCAGGCGGCACGATACTACTCCAAGCGCGTTGGCTATTTCGGGCACAAGGGGGGCCAGCCGCGACGGGTTGAACCCATTGGGAAGCATGAGGTGGAAATGAGCCAGCTTCGGCGATAGCCTGCCACCGTCCACCCGTGCCTGTATGCCGTGCGTACGCAGCAGGTATTCGATGGCGCTGGCCTGGTGGTCTAGTATCTCTCGTACTGCCATATCGGTATAACCTCAAGCCTGAAACTCAGCACTCAGCACTCATTAGTCTTAAGAACCATAGTCACCACGCCCTGCACCTTCACGGTGTCGCGGTCGGGAACGCCGTTGCGGGCTGGGAACAGGCGGATGGGGTCTGTGCTTGCGGTTGCAGATTGCAGGAATATGTGGTCGTGACGCTTATAGAAGCGTTTGAGGGTAGCCAGACCTTCCGAGCCGCCTGCTACTCCGTCGGTGTAAGTAGCGACTACGAAATCTCCATCGTCGGCCCAGCTTTGCGGGCGGATTATCACAACGTCGCCCGGTTCGATGCCGACGTGGGTCATGGAGGCTCCGCGTACACGGAGGGCATATGCGCCTCCCTTAGCGAGGGCTTTCTCTACCGCTATGCCGCCCTCGTAGTCGAGGCAATCATATTCCTGGAAAGCGACGGTCGCGTCATACTGGCCTGCGGCTATCTCGCCTACTACGGGCAACCGCGTCAAGCCGGTGGATGGCCGAGTGCGGTAGCGGTCTACGTGCGAGACGTAGACGCTGCTGTTGTGGGCGTTGCGCCGCACTTGCTCTTCGCCGGGTGCGCTCGCTACGGGTTCGCGGCCCAGGACGTGGTAAGCGGTAATATCCGGCTTGTAGGCGTTGAGGCTGATTTTGCTACCCGCCTCGCCTTCACCGGTAGCGCGTGTGAAGCGTGCCCAGGCCGGGTCGGGACCTGGCTGCGGACCGCGCTGAGTTGATAATCCAGGCAAGCGTACCACCATTGTCAATCACTGTCACTTTCCCGCACTTTCCTCATAGGATCGGATTGTGGATGCGGATGGATGGCGAACCGGCCAGGGTTTTGCACCCAGGCCGGTACCATTTGCTTATCTACGATGCACGCCCCAGCATATACCGCCTCGCGCATCCCTAAAAACGCCAAAGACGATAGCAGAAACTATTCGCGCTTATTCCGCCCATAGTTGGGCTTACCGAACTAATCCATACGGCGGATTACACCAACCACGCGGCCCTTGATCTCGACGTTGTCGGGTTCGGTAAAGATGGGCTGCATGGTGGTGTTTGCGGGCTGTAAGCGCACGCGACCGTCCTCGAGATAGAACCTCTTGAGGGTGGCCTCTTGCTCGGCCTTGAGCCACACCGCCACCGTCTGGCCATTCTCGGCGGTCTCACGCTGCTCCATGATTACCAGGTCGCCATCGTTGATGAGCGCATCAATCATTGACGTTCCCCTGACGCGCAAGGCGTACAGACTGTCAATGTGCGATGCGTGGCGGCCCAGGAAGTCGCCCGTAACCTCAACCTGGTCTTCGGCGGCTACAGAGCCTACACGAATATCCTCGAGCACAGGAATAGGCTGGCCTGCGGCGATGGGCGAGGGTGCGACGGGTATCATGTATGCTGGCTGGCGGTTGCGGTTACGACCCATGCTGTCCACCAACTCGATAGCGCGCGACTTGTTGCGGTCACGCCTGATGTAGCCCGCCTCTTCTAACGCCTTCAGGTTGTAGTCCACAACCGAAGTGGAGGTATTGCCCGACTCCGTTCGAACCAGACCTATAGCCTCAACCGCGCTCTTTATCTCACGTATGGAGGGAGCATACCCATGGTCTCCCACAAACTCGCGTATATATTCGAGGATAAAGCGCTGGCGTTCGGATAGTTTCTTCTTTTTCATTTGCATTTGCCTCTCTAGTGACCCCTTTTGCGATTGTTACTTACGTGCTTGCGCCTCAATTAAGCCAATTTTGCCATATTCATCTAATCGCACTATATCATAGAACCTATGTTCTTGTCAATACTTTTATGCACGAATTTGGAACAAACATCCTAGAACGTATTGCGTAAAGTCCTTACGCAATACGCAGTACGCAATACGCAATGCTCCCATGACCTATATCCTATTCCGCCCAGGCAAGATGCGGGTTAGAATCTTAGCAAGATGTCGTTTCTTTCTACGGAGGATACGTTATGAAAGAGTTAGTTGACCACCTTCCAATTATTGACCTGATTATAGTCGGGCTGCTGTCTTTCTTCATGTATGTGGGTTGGAGGCAGGGTTTGCCGAAGTTAGCTATGACGCTCGGGGCGCTGTACGCGGGTTTTCTGTTGGCGTCTATCTACTACCACTTGTTTGCTATGACTATCGGCAAGGCATTCAATATCAAGGCCGGGTTTCTCACCGATTTTATTGGGTTTGTGGCGCTCGACTTTATGATAACGCTGTTGATGTTAGTTCTATTGCTTGGCCTCTTTGGTCATATAAAAATCAAGGGCCGATGGGCAATATTCGACAGGATCGGTGGCTCGCTATTGGGCTTCTCCGCAGGTCTCTTGATCCTGGGCATTGCGATCACGCTTCTGCGCGTGCCTCACGAGGCGAACAAGCAGAAGCTCGACACGGATAGCGGCATACCGGCGGTAGAGCTTTTCAACATGGGCTATACGAGTTCGTCTCTTGCTCCCGTTTTCGTAAAGGGCGCGCCCTACCTGGTGGCAAGCACGGCGCCAATGCTCCCTCCCGATGTTCACGAGAAAGGGACCGTCCCCCTGCTCGAAGGTCTGGCCCATCTGGACCAAAAGCAATAAGAAGGGTCTTAACACCAAAAACAAAAGACGCCTATAGGCGTCTTTTGTTTTTGGTGTAGATAACGAAAGCATTCTCCCCACAAAGCTGGGGATTTTTCTTGCCCTATTTATCAGGTGGGCAGGCAATGTCAATTCTGGTAAAATAGGCGTGCTCCTATCCGGCCATTCTTTATTTCTTCAAGAAAGGTTCTACTATTACGATGCCGAAGATTCGCTACGCATACCGCAACCTTGCCTATCTGCTATGCTTGCTGCTATTAGCAGCATTGAGCATTGCTGCATCCGCGTGCTCGATGGGCGACCCGCCGACGCCAACGCCTGTCCCTACGACTATGCCCACCGCAACGTCGGCGCCGACGGATACGCCCTTACCCTTGCCTACAGACACGACCACACCCACGCCCGTGCCACCGTCCGCGCGTGGGTTTGTGCCTATCCTGTGCTACCACCACATTCGTGATTGGCGAAGCAGCGACGGCGAGGAAGACCGGGTGTATATAGCGCCGACTGCCAAGTTTGACGCGCAACTCAAATATCTCAAGGATAACGCCTACCATGCGGTCACTTCCGAGCAAATATACCAGTATTACGCCAACGGCAAGCCTCTGCCCGACAAGCCCATCATGCTCACGTTTGACGACAACGACGGCACCCAATACACGAACGCTCTGCCTCTACTCAAGAAATACGGCTTCAACGCCACCTTTTTCATAATGACGGTCACCCTGGACAAAGAGAATTATATGACGTCCGACCAGCTAAAGGAACTGGACAAAGGCGGCTTTGACGTACAGCCTCACACCTGGGACCATCACATGGTCACGCAGTATAAGACCGATGAGGACTGGCAAAGGCAGATAGTGGAGCCAAAGAAGACCCTGGAGGACCTTTTGGGCCACCCCACGCCCTATTTCGCCTATCCTTACGGAGTGTACAACTCTACGTCCGCCGAGAAGATAAAGTCCTATGGCTACAAAGCAGCCTTCCGCCTGAGCGAAGTCATGGACAAAGATGCGGACCCACTATTTGCTATCCAACGCCAAATAGCCAACGGCTATTGGAAGCTAGACCAATTCGTTCAGGCGATCAGCGGCGACTCTTAGCTCTAACTTCCGTATTATATTATTTTGTTGGGGGGGGTGGGGGGGGGGGGGGGGGGGGGACAGAAAAAAAAAAAAAATAAAAAAAAAAAAACCCAAAACGCACCGACAAAACCCAAAAACAGGGGAGAATG
>JBBQIC010000175.1:0-8716 GCA_038324555.1 Chloroflexia bacterium | reverse complement strand
CTCCTACCTCCATCAAAAAAGTGAAATGCTATAGCGCACTGCGGATAGGATTTATATGAAGACAATGGACGATATTACCTCAACACCTGATTCGCACGCATCTGATTTGCCGCTTGCCCGCTGCTGGTTCTGCGCAGGCCCCACCAGCGCAACGTGTGATTGCCAGCGCCCTTACTGTGCTGACCACCAGTTTGGGGGGTTTTGCCTGGTTTGCGCGCTTAGTCTGGGGGTTTTTGAGCGCACCTTTGAGACCGAGACGGTTAGCGGTCTGATCATGGTCAGCCTGTGCGCTGCCGCTAACGACCCCTACATAGTGATCCCGCTAGGGCTAACCGGCATCAAGTCGCTCCCCCTGTCCAGCGTTGAGAAGCTGGTAGGCGCGGTCATCAAACTGATGTCCAGCGAGGATGTCGCCGTAGTGGAACGTGCGTCTGCTGTGCTTGCTGCCACAACAAACTCCTGGCCGACGCTTGACCCCTCGGCCCTCACCCAGAACAAATACGGCGCGAGCCTGCTGGTGACGGACCAGGTGCGCCGATGGCTGCTAGACATTCTAAAGCAGTCGCGTGTCAGAGCGCGCGAATCGATAGCCCTGGCAATATTAGACAAATTACGCACGGCAGACTTCCGTGACCTCTACCCCGGCATAGAGGAGAACCTCAAGCTGCTGTCGTGCTCCAACAACGTAACTCGTGTCCGGGCCACCTTCGAGGCCCTGATGGACTTCTACCCTTCGTACAGCCACCTTGCGAACGAGATGTGCGAATTGATGGTCTATGAAGACTACGCCAACCGCGCAAGAGGGGCCGCAGCCACGTTGGAACGCATATACGGTCCCTTGTTGAAGCATTCGCCAATACTTGCCAGAATGCTGAAGAAAGGCACCTGGCTGTCCAACCAGACCCGCTATGAAGAGTGGTATTACGGGCAGGAAGAGCCTGTTTAGGGAGTAGGGTGAGGGAATAGGGTGAAGGAGTAGTTCTTATCCTACTCCCTCACCCTATTCCCTCACCCTATTTTGGAGATTGATATGGAAGACCCAGACGTCAAAGAACTTGAAGACTCGATTGAGCCTATACGCGAGATAGCCCAGAACTTCGGGTTGGACCCGTTTCCGGTGCATTTCGAGCTTGTGCCGCCCGCGATTATGTACGAGTTTGGCTCGTATGGGTTGCCTGGACGCTTCTCTCACTGGTCGCATGGCAAAGTGTATAATCGCATGAAGACCAGCTACGATTATGGGTTGAGCAAAATATACGAATTGGTCATTAATACTAACCCCAGCTATGCCTTCCTGATGGAGGGGAACTCTCTGTTGCAGAACAGGCTGGTGATGGCCCACGTCCTGGGGCATTGTGATTTCTTCAAGCACAATGCTTATTTCGCCCGCACGAACCGCCAGATGGTAGAGACTGCTTCCCTCAACGCCGAGCGCATCAGAAAGTATGAGTACGAACATGGCGTCAGCAAGATAGAGCGTTTTTTGGACGCTGTGCTCTCTATCCAGGAGCATATTGACCCACAGGGCCATTTCGGTAAGCAAGCTGCTCGTGGAAAGGAACCGACGCCAGAAGCTGAGAAGAACCCGGCCCGACCAAACTTCGACGACCTGTTCGATCTGACGCCCCTGGATACGGGTAAACTGAGTGATAAGCATCTTGAAGCCCAGGAACCTCCGCACCGCTTCCCAGCAGAACCGGAAAAAGACATAGTCGGCTTCATCATGGAGCATTCGCGCCATCTCGAACCGTGGCAGCGCGACGTGATAGGCATCGTCAGAGAAGAGATGCTATACTTTATCCCGCAGATGCAGACTAAGATATGCAACGAAGGATGGGCCTGCGCGACCGGCGACTCCCTGGTGCTGACCGAGAGGGGCTTCATGCGCTTTGACGAGTTGTACGAAGCTGGTGAGAAGATAGAGGTAGCCGCAGGCGGGCCTGGGGAGTTGCGCTCAATCACAGATTTCCATAAAGAGAGCAATGTTCCAACTATCCGCATCCGAACCAAGCGTGGGCTGACCATCGAAGGGGCTTTGAAGCACCGTATCCTTCTCGCAGATGGCACTTGGACATATTTGCGCGATGTGAAGGCGGGGGACCGAATTGCAGTCGAATGCGGCTCAAACATCTGGCCGGAGGCCGAGCAACCTATCAACTTCGCACCCACTCAAGCCACGCCAACCCTTGCAACGGTAGCTGCTCATGCAGGCGTATCTTCGTGGACGGTCATACGCCACATGAAAGGCCGAAACACATCCAATGCTTCTAGGATTGACGCTGCCTTGAAAACTACTGCTTACCAGCCGGGCCACGCAAGGAAAGTTCTTCCAACCAGGGCCTCGTTGCGGCCTCCGGCTACTCTCAATGCCGATCTTGCATGGTTGCTCGGCTTCTTCGTTGGTGACGGTAATAGAACGAAATCCGGCATTTGCTTGACGTGTGAGGATGACGAGCTCGTCGGAAAACTTGTAACAACCATTAGCCAAACGCTGGGTTTACGAGCCAGTATTGATTGGGACCCAACCGAGACGGGTGGGCGGTGGCGAATTGTAGTTCATTCTCGGGACTTGCTTGACTGGCTTACCTGGGTAGGTATAAACCTGCGCGATAAAGCAAGGGAGAAGAAGATACCCCGGATGATTCTGCAATCACCCAGGCATGTTATGTCGGCATTCTTGAGCGGCTACTTCGACGCCGATGCTTATGCAGGAATAGGGCATATAATACTCTCATCATCCAGCACGTCGTTGATCAACAGTGTTCAGACAATACTGCTCAACTACGGAATACTGTCGAAGCAGCGACCCCAAAGAGATGGCTGCATCCAGCTTAATATTTACGGTGCATCGGTAGCTCGTTTCCGCGACGAGATAGGCTTTACGCTGTCTCGCAAACAGGAAGCCCTTGATAAATATGTCGAGAATCACAGGTGGTATAAGCGGGAAGACTTGACCGACCCAATTGTGTCAATTGAGCACGGTTCTGCTGACGTTTTCGACATCACGGTTGATACGAAGCACAGCTACGTAGCCAACGGTTTCGTCAACCACAACTCATTCTGGCACACTCGCATCATGCGCGAACTCGACCTGACCGACAAAGACGTTGTGGAGTTTGCCACGCTCAACGCGGGCGTAATATCCCCTTCCAGGCATTCCATCAACCCGTATTACCTGGGTGTGAAGATATTGGAAGATATAGAGCGACGGTGGGAAAACCCGACCGAGGAAGAGCGCATCAAGTTTGGGCGCAAAGGTGGCGAGGGACGGATGAAGCTGTTTGAGGTGCGCGAGGAAGAGAACGACACGTCTCTCATCCGCAATTACCTGACGCGAGAGCTTGTGGACGATCTTGACCTCTATCTATACGAACGACAGGGCGACCAGTGGGTGATCGTGGACAAGAACTGGGAAAACGTGCGCGATGGCATAGCGGCCCGCATGGCTAACTTCGGCAGCCCGACCATCGTGGTCGAAGACGGCGACTACGACCACAACGGCGAGCTATACCTGCGCCACACCTACGACGGCAACGAATTAGACCTCACTTACGCCGAGAAGACACTTGAACATATACACGCGCTGTGGGGTCGCCCCGTCCATATACAAACGGCTGTGGAGGACGAAGAGACGGTGCTAACGTATGATGGGGATAGGCACAGTCGGGATACTTTATAGTATTGCAACTACTAGAGGAGGAGAAGCTGATGAAAGCTATGGGCATCCGCGAATTGCGAGACCATCTAAGCGAAGTTATTCAGCTAGTTGTTGAGGGAGAAAGCGTAGCGATAACCAGGCATGGTCGGATTGTTGCTAGTATAATGCCCGTTCCACAAGAACCGAACAATACTGACGTTGGAGCCATATTATCTGATCTGGATGCTTTGGCTGCTCGTATTGGCCCCCACTGGCAGACCGACCGGAGCGCGTTGGATGCAATTCACGATGTCCGACGTGAATTATAGTTGAACTAATGAGCGAGCCTCACACAATATATCCTGAATCTGTCCTTGCTGCGGGTATCGTTACCGGCGCTAGCGGGTCACTCTCAGTAGTTATAGATGCGAGCGTATGGGTCAGGATGTTACGCCCCCAAGACCCAAATCATCAAGCAGCAAGGTCCTGGATTAGTACATATCTATCAAGTGGAGGTATTCTTATAGCCCCGGCTCTCTTTGCAGTTGAGGTGGTCGCCTCTATTTCTCGGAATACGGGAAACCCAGCCGATGCTCGCCTGGCAGCGCGCCAGTTGTATACAGGACCTATGACTGCCCGGATGAATTTGGTGGTGATGGACCAGACTATTATCGCTGAGGCAATTAATATGGCTGCTGATTTCGGGGTACGGGGAGCAGACGCTACCTATGTTGCCCTCGCAAAGCAATTAGGTATACCGCTTGTCAGCTTTGATCACGAGCAGCTTACCCGCCCAGCCAGGGCGATTACGACTATCCACCCGTAACACCCTTGGTCTCCCGCATCTTCTCCGCTAACTGTGCGCGATTCTCCTCGCCAGAGGTTGGGGTAAGTACCAGAGCTACAGCCGCTCCGACACATATCCCCAGGACCAGGCCCATCCAGAAGCTTGCGTCGCCGCCACCCTTTCTTCTCATTAGCTCTGCTCCTTTTTGGTCGTCGGTTTAGGAGGGTTGCGGCGAGCAAGGCTTTGGACCATGGCCCGCGCACCGGCGGCGGCTCCCGCGACTTTGATGATGGGAGAAACCACGCTCTCGCTGACGAACGTAGCTGTGCCTTTGACCGTCTTGGCCATATCGTCAACCTTTTGCAGGGCAGGCACGATGTGGTCGCGTATGGCGAACGCTATAAAGGCAAGCAGCGCCGTCATCACGATAAAGAGTATAGCCCCCACGCACATGAACATGCTGGCGTAGATTATCGCCGTGTCGCGCACTCCTACCAGCCAACTGTCCTGGGGCAGAGGGCTGGCGAAAAGCAGCACAATGGGAAGCACCAGAGCCGCCAGCACCAGGACAGCGGCAATAATAATGAACACTACCTTCATTCAGATAAGCCTCCTAAA
This sequence comes from Chloroflexia bacterium, assembly GCA_038324555.1. GTDB lineage: Bacteria > Chloroflexota > Chloroflexia > QHBQ01 > JADMIH01 > JADMIH01. The sequence goes on along the minus strand of JBBQIC010000175.1, from coordinate 3,674 downwards.
ATTAGGGAATAGGGAGTAGGGAATAGGGTGGGGGAATAGGGTGAGGGAGCAGGAAGTAGCTTTTATTTCTACTCCCTCACCCTATTCCCTCACCCTATTCCCTACTCCCTCAACATGGCTACAATCGGGCCACATGCAGTTTATCACAGAGTAGCGCGCCTGGCAACCAGGAGCAAGAGTAGCGCGCCCACTGACGCCTCAACTACGGGTATACCTCCCAGCGTAGGCAGGCGCACGGGCAAGACCGATGCAACCAGGTATCCCAGGCCGAAGCCGAGCATACTTACCAACCAAAAGAGCAGCATCTGCTGCAAGTTCCGTCCACTCCACAGGTGAAAGAGCAAAGCATAAGTCGTGCCGAGGCCAAGGAAGACGACGAGATTAGGCGAAAGCATCATGTGGATTATACACCCTGGGAATAGGGTGGGGGAATAGGGTGAGGGAATAGGGTGGGGGAGTAGGAATAAGACTATTCCCTCACCCTATGCGCGTGCCAACCCAATTGCTCGTTCGAGGCCCATCAGCTTGCCTTCCTTAAAGGCGGTGGAAAATGCCTGTTCGCCCAGCGCGGCGCGGGCTATTCCTACGTTGCGGTCTCGCTCAACACGTTCGGGGAGGGGAGAGGAGACGCCTATGCTTTCGAGGAGGCTCTCGGCAGCGCCGAACAGCAGTGCTGCTCGTTTGGCATCACCTGATTGCGCGGTTACGCTCGCCAAGCCGTTGAGACAGGTGGCAATGCCTTGTTTCACGCCCAGTTCGCGGAATGTTTCGAGACCATCTTTGAGGAGCGCGGTGGCCTGTTCATATTCGCGCTTATTCAGTTCAACGAAGCCAAGATTGGCGAGGCATAGCGCGATGCTCCATTTATCCCCTAACTCCCGGAAGATCGCCAGGCTTTCTTCGTGCAACGAATAGGCGGTATCGAAGTCCCCCAGGCAGCGCGATACCGTACCCAGGTTGTTGAGCGACTGCGCGACGCCCTGTGCATCTCCCAACTCGCGGCGTAGCGCCAGGCTTTTGTCGAGGCGCTGCTGGGCCTGCGCGTAGTCGCCCGTGTAGAGCGCGATGATCCCCAGGTTGGCGAGGGCTAGAGCGACGCTCCACTGCTCGCCTAATTCATTGAACATCCCCAGGACTTCTTCATAAAGGGTGCGGGACGTGTCATAGTTGCCTTCGGCCATCTCAACTACAGCCAGGTTGTGCAACATATTCGCCATGCCCTGCTTATCTCCAATCTCGCGCCATATAGCCAGACTTTCCTCGGAACGCGCACGAGCGGCAGCGTAATCGCCCTGGCTCCACGCCAACAGACCCTCGGCGTGCAGCACCCTGGCGTGCAAGGTGGCGGGCAGCCTATCCGTGTTCGCCAGCGCTTTCGCAAGCCAGTTGCGCCCTTCGATTATGTGAGCGCGCAAGTACCAGAACCGCCGGAGAGCGGCGCATATCCGTGCTACTGTCTCAATATCGCCCTGCTCAAAGCAGTAAAGCATAGCAGCCCGCAGGTTATCGTGTTCTCCTTCCAATCTGGTCAGCCAGTTCGCCTGCTCAACTCCTTGCAATTCCGGTTCCGCTTGCTCGGCCATCTGGCAGAAGAATCCGGCGTGGCGGCGCTTCATAGCCTGCACCTCGCCATTTTCCGATAGCTTCTCCAGCCCATACTCCCGAATAGTCTCAAGCATCCAGAAGCGCGGCTCGCCAGAGTCTAGCACTTCCTGGCGCAGCAGGCTCTTGTCAATGAGCGATTCTATACGATCAAAAGTAGTAAGTTCCAACGTAGGAGACAATGTTGCTTCAGCAACATTGTCTCCTACGTTGGAACTTACTACCCTTTCTGCTGCTTCCAGCGTGCAACCTCCTACAAAGACGGATAGTTGACGGAATATAGCCTGTTCTGCGGGGTCGAGCAGGTCGTAACTCCATGAGATAGCATTGCGAAGCGTTTGTTGACGGGGCGGCAGGTTTTGCGCGCCGCCCGTCAGGATGTTCAGGCGACTGGTCAGCCTTGCGAGTAGAGCCTGCGGAGGGAGTATGCGCGTGCGGGCTGCGGCAAGCTCGATTGCCAGGGGCAGGCCGTCCAGGCGGGCGCATATTTGCGCTATGGCTTGCGCATTTTCGACGGTGACGGTGAAATCGGGTTTGACGGCCTGGGCGCGCTCTATAAAGAGCCTTATCGCTTCGTACTCTGCCAGGCGCTCTATAGGTGGTAGAAGGTTCAGGTTGGGCACGTCTAGCGGGGGCACAGGGAAATCTTGCTCTCCATAGGCGTGAAGAAGCGCGCGGCTGGTTACAAGCGCCTTGAGGTCCGGGCAGGAGATAAGCAATTTGGCCACCTGGGGCGCAGCATCCTCCACTTGCTCGAAGTTGTCCAATACCAGGAGCAGTTGCTTGTCGCGCAGGTAGTTTTTCAAGACTTCCAGCAGAGGTTCTTCTGGAGACTCTCTCAGGCCGAGGGTCTGCGCTATGGTTGGGATCACCATCTTTGGATCGCTGATGGATGCCAGGTGTACGAAGAAAACTCCACTGGCGAAAGTGTCCAGGAGACCGGACGCTACATGTTGTGCGAGGCGGGTCTTGCCTGTGCCGCCTGGACCGGTCATGTTGAGCAGGCGCACGTCCGGCCTGAGTAGCAGCCTGCGAGCCATCGCCACTTCTTTCTCGCGTCCGATGAACGACGTGAGAGGGGTTTGCAGGTTGGTGCGGTTGGGGATTGGCGGTTGGGGATTGGAGGTTGAAGGTTGGGATGGCGAAACAGAATGGGTTATCCCGCGCGCATATTCGACGAAAGCAGATTGTTCACCGAGGGCGACCTCAATGTGAGTGGCAAGCAGCACGGCGAGTTGTCGGGACGGCCTGAGAGCGCCCGCCTCAATTTTCCTGATTGTCTCTATAGAACACCCGGCCTGCCGCGCAAGGTCCCCTTGTGTAAAGTCTAGAGCCTTACGCCGCCGCTTGAGCCAGGCGCCAAATGGCAAGTTTTCATTCATGGTGAACATACCGCTTTTTATACAGGTTAATGTACAGCTTATTATACCGCTAAAGCCTTCCTTCCGTTCGTGTCCTCCTGTATAATTTGAGCGTAGGGGCGAGTGGCGAGTGGCGAGTGGCGAGTGGTGAGTGGTGAGGGGCGAGTGGACTAGAGGTGTAATCGTAGGGGCAGACCCCCGTGCCTGCCCTGTTCGCATACCAGGATGTTTGGGTGCATCAGCCCGTAGGGGCGTGATTTATCGCGCCCTGTTCGCGTATCCGGATGTTTGATTGGTAAGGAGAGAGGGCAGGCACGGGGGCCTGCCCCTACGGGCATTCCTCTACTCTGAACATTTACGAACGAAGGCTGTATATGCTTTCCATCAGTTTTGCTGCCAGTACAGGACAGGGGTGAACATGAGAACGAAACTTGCGTTTCTGCTAATATCGGCGATAGTGGCGCTGGGCGTTGGCGTGGCGATCTTAGCCACTATGTCAGCGCGGTTTGCCTCCGCATCCATATCCCCTCCTGGCACGGTCGCCGACGCGCCGCCTCTGGCTTGCACGACGGGTTGGAGCTTGGTCCCAAGCCCCAACGGCAGTGGTAAAAACAGCCTCGCGTCCGTGACCGCTATCTCGTCCAACGACGTGTGGGCTGTTGGCTATTACACGCTCACAGATAGATACCAGACGCTCACTGAACACTGGGA
>JBBQIC010000174.1:0-8745 GCA_038324555.1 Chloroflexia bacterium | reverse complement strand
AGGCAAAATAGGTCGTGCCGCCGCAGCGCCCACAATATTACCCACCGTCAGTCCGAAGCTCAATAAAAAGACAAGCAAACCGAACGCGAACCATAAGTGATTGCGCCTATTATTCTTTGTGACCATCTTGAACCTCCCTCGATATATCAAAGAACGCCAGTGTATCCGGCTATATTATGCGGAAGCAGCTTACATTCTGGCATATTAACTATATCACTTAGTGAACGCTCAGGAAAGACAATTCAGGCAATAACAGGGACAGGGACACAATCACGGACACGAAAACTTATACCTACATCCTCTCAAACGTAATATCCTGAGCGCCCTCCCAAAGCGTTAGCCGCCCCATCTCTTTCAGGTGCTCCCGCCCGTCCACAACTGTGAGAAAATGGTTGCCCGCCAGTTGGCCCACCTTGCTCGAGAAGCAGGCGCTGCCATACGGAAAGAGGATTTCGGTCTCGCTGAATCCTCCGGGGTAAAAGAGGATGTCCCCGCGAGACGGGTGGCTGGTGTGGTTCTCGAAGTCCACGCCCAGGTCGAGGTCGCCCATCGGAATCCAACACGACTCGCCGGTCCAACGGCAGTGGATGATCTTCTGGCGGTACGGCAACAGCTTCTCGAACGCGGCGCAGGTCTGAGGGGCGTCTGCCTCCTCCATCTGCGCGGTATAGTGGAACGGGCCGACGGTAATACGTAACATAGTCATGGCTAAAATGCTCTCCTCTTAGATTGTGGGTTGGACCACAGCGTACCATACATCTAGGAGGAACGACAACTGCTACCCTTGATGGTCTAACGGATTGGCAGTAGACGACGGACGATGGACGACGGACGATGGATTATTAGGTGTAATCGTCCATCGTCCGTCGTCTACTGCCTGTTATGAACTGCGGACGCCTACGCCATCCCGTCAAGAATAGCGTTTACCTTAGCTTCTATATCCTTCAGTCTTTTGTCTATGTCTTCGGGCACCACACCTACAACAGTGCCGCACGAGGCGCACGCCACGAGCCTCACACCTGGCGCTCCTGCAATTGGAGTGACCGGTGCCCAAAAACTGGTCTCGTTACACGCTGGACAATTCGGCTGGTTTTCCATTGGATTCTCCTTCTGCGCTACTTCACGTCAACTTCCCTATCATTCGGGTGACCGCATGCCCCGCCAATCGCCTACCAGACGGAGGGGGCTACGCTCTTGACGTATTATGCCACACTCCTGGGGTATTGTTCTTTATGTTCCATAGCCTAACTCTATCAACTTCAGTGCTTGTAGTTCATAACAGGCTCTAATCCTCTATGGCTTGATAACCACCGACCTGACGCGATTGTAGAAGAGGGCTGCGGCAACCATCGACGCGAATACTATCACGCCTCCGAAGAAAGGCCCAACGAAACTGGCTATCAACTGGAAGACAAAGGTGAAAACGAACACTAGAAAACCGTTCACGCCCGCCAAACGCCAAATATCGCTGTCAGGTGCGCGCAACACCGGGAAAACCTTGCGTCCCAGCAAAGTGTTGCCCCAACCCGCAGGGCGTGGGATGTTCATCAAGATCAGCAAGCTCACGAACAAGCCAGCGAAGAACGCCGTGAACACACCACTTATGAGGGGCGGCAAAAAGACCCCCAGCAACACCAACAACAAAGCCATTGCCGCCACGACGATTATCCAATATCCCACCTTCTCCAACCGCGAACGCATCGAAGCGCGCCTCGGCTTGTAGCTATAAACAGGGGTAGCGACCTGCGGCACGAGCGGCCCAGCCCCGGTGGTTTCGCTCATCTCAATCGGCGCCTGCGTGGTGGCAGGCTTCTGGTCATGCAAAAAACTCATAGTATTCGCTCCCTAATCTAACGCGGTTCCTTTATCCAACCACTTTAGATACGCGCTAAGTCTTCCAAGCGTTACACGATAGGGGCAGAGCGTTTGGGTTATAGCTTGACACGTTCGATAGTGCAGTATAATAAAGACATTGGTGGGCAGCAACGCAACAGAGGAACGTTATGGAGCACAACGATCTAGAAGACACTACTCTACAATGCGCTCGATGCCGTGCCTGGAACTACCCGTTCGCCTCGTTCTGTATCTCTTGCGGCCAGCCGTTTGACGATGAATGGGGCGATTCCACGCTTGCAAGCGCCCAAAGCGCAGGCATTGAACCATACAAGCGGACCGATCAACGTCCTCTTTCTCCGTTGGGGCTGAATACCGCGATCCACCGCTTTCGCTGGGAGGCGGCTATCGGACTGCTGATACTGCTGCTGACGCTCGGCTACGCGCTATATAATGTGCAGCGCACAAACGCCCAAACCGACTCGTATCGTGAGGGAATCGCCGCTGCCCAACATAAGGATTGGGACAGGGCTGCGGACCTGTTCTCGCAGGCAGGGGACCATCCCGACGCGAACAACCAGAGACAGCAAGCCCAAAAGCAGGTCGCCGAGCGCAACCGCCTGTACACCGAGGGCACACAGGCCGCGAACCGCCAGGACTGGCCCGCGTCGCTCTCTGCCCTGGAAGCTGTGCATGCTATCCAGCCCAACTATCTTGACACCGCAGGTTTGCTGGCAAAGGCTAAACAAGGGACCTTCAATCATGATCTGACCAGCATCGCATATCTGGTAAGCGATGGTCCAACTGCTCCGGGCATCTACGTGCGCAATGGGCAAGGCGGCCCTTCCCGATTGGATAGAAGCGACAGAGACAGCCGCATACGCGCTGTATCTCCTGACGGCAAGGCGCTCGTATACGACCGCGCCAGCAACGAGGCCGATTATCTGCCTTCGCTACGCCATAACATGGTGGTTGGAGACACATTCGCGCACTTCACGAGGGAACGCATCCCCGTGCTGGCTCTGCGTGGCGCTGACAACGCCATAACGACGGTGACGCTACCGCAGTTAGACCTCAATGGAACGGGTATATTTAGCAAAGACGGACTATGGTGGTTTAGCAAGCAGGTCGGCCTTGACTCTTACGTAGACCAGGTCTTTTATGTTAGCAATTATCCTCCCCTTAAGCTCCGAGTAGAGCAAATCTCCGGCACGGGGGGCGACAAAGAGGTGGTCGCGGTGGACCCACCACGTTCTCGCGTAGTGATAGCAGAGTTGGCTTATGGCTCCAGCGGGTACTGGCAAACGAACCTTTATCTCGCGGACGCCGGTGGAAATCACGAACGTAAGTTGCAGACGGTCGCGGGGCGAGTATCTGAAGCATCCGTGAGCGCCGATGGTCGGTGGTTGCTCTGCACCACACAGGAGAATACCGCCAACGCGCTGAAGAGCATATGGGCATTGCCGCTCGGCGGGCAGGCAGAACCACGCCTGTTGGATATGCTGGTTTGGAGTGGGCTGGACACGAGCGCCCAGATGAGCGCGTTTCTGGCGCCTTCCAACAGCCATGCAAAGGTCCTGATAAGTCGCACCGACGCGGGCACGGGGAAGGTTGCGATTTACGACCTCGACGATGGTGGCATTTCCACGTTCAATCTCAATAATTACTACGGCAGGCCCTACACGTTTGCCGAGTCCAACTTTTCACGCGACGGACAATACCTCACAGTGCAGCGCGGCAGAGGTAGTAGCGTCGGCCTCGCGCTGATGTCTTCAGGATCGTCCAAACCGCAGTTCCAGTGGAGGGTAAGTCTCTCGGTTTCCGGCAACCAGGCAGTAAAGGCGCAGTTCTCACCACTAGGCGACTACGTCCTGGCGAACGTACAGGACTCCGATACTACCCACCCAGCAAGCGCACAAACGTTATATACAGTCCCCAATTCAGTGACCGGGCCACTGCTTGAGCCAAAACTGATAGGAACCGCAGGCTCCCCCAATGACATGACTGCCCCAACCGTAGCCATGCCCTCCGGCGGCTCGCTACTCGCCTATGTAAACACAATCAAAGAACTCCATGCCGTCTCCTACGATGGCTCAAACGACACTCTGGTCGCCTCTAATGTCGAAGCTGTCTGGAGTCTGGATGCGATACCGTGACGAGTGAAACGTGAAACGGGATTATCGTAATTCACGTTTCACGTTTCACTCGTCATTCCTATCTTCGCCGCAACAATAAAGTCGTTCTCCGACAGGCCCTTTATGGCGTGGGTGGTCAGTTCTAGGCGGACGCGATTCCAGGAGATATAGATATCCGGGTGGTGCCCTTCAGATTCGGCAAGGTCTGCTACCTTGTTGACGAACGCCATAGCCTGCACGAAGTTCTTGAAGCGGAAGCGGCGCACCAGCACCGGCACTTCCGCCTCTCCGTCCGCAGGCTCTTTTAGCTCCCAGCCTGGTACTTGCTCCAACATCTGTCGGGCTTCTGCGATGCTCATCGGCGGCGTGCCCGCGTCGCAGGCTACACAGTGCCTTGCAGTCAGAATTGTCATCTTGCATACCTCCTGCTTTCGCCCAATAGTGCAGAGTTGATGCAAAATCGGGCGTGGTTGCTCGTTGAAGATAGACGATGCCTATTTCATCGTCTATCGTCTATCGTCCATCGTCCATCGTCCATCGTCTATCGTCCATCGTCCATCGTCCATCGTCCATAGTCCATCGTCTATCGTCCATCGTCCATCGTCCATCGTCCATCGTCTATCGTCCATCGTCCATCGTCCATCGTCTTTCGTCTATCTGTACCATATCACACTTCTCTAAATTGGTCTAAACAAGGATCGGATGTGGAAATCTTATGCTTGCGACCCCTTGGCAAGGTGCTCGACATCCCGTATTATGCTCTTACTTCGAGGGTGCTGAGCCATCGGAGAGACAGAAACTCTGAGGGATCTTCGGATCTGTCGGAGTTTTCTGTTTAACGGCCTTTATCGCGGACTGCCTTTCGGTTCTCAAGTTACTTCTCCGATCTCCAAGCGAGGTATGTAGCTGTCGTTGTTTCTTTTAGCAAGCTTCTTTGATGACTGGATATCCAATCTGAAGGATTGGACGCTTTACCTTGCGGCAGGCATCGAGGCAGGCGCGGGTATCATTATTGGGCTTGCCGCCATCGAAGCCATTGCCCGCGCCCTTTACGTTTACTTTCGGCGTAGCGTCCCCGAAGATGCCAAGGAAGCGATACGGTTGCGCCTTGGCAGGTGGCTCTCCCTCTCTCTGGAGTTCGAGTTGGCGGCGGACATCCTGCGCACCGCCGTCGCCCCAACCTGGGACGACATAGGCAAGTTGGCCGCGATTGTGGTGCTGAGGACGGTGCTCAATTTCTTCTTGCAACAGGAGATAGAGAAAGCGGCAATCCCCAAGCCGGAGATTGAAGATTGAAATGGATATTTTTCAAGCCTCGACCTTTAGTTGCGCCCGTATTTTCGCCCGAAGATTATCTATAGGCAGCAGTTCGTTGCTCTCTGCATCCCGGTAATACCAATGCTCCCAGCCGTTGAGGGCTGGTAGGCTCAATAGGTGAGCCCCTATCTTGTGTATTGACCCCGACAACTCCCCTGAGTGCAGAGTGCCGTCCGCCGCAACTTGGGCCGCGCCTTTGGTCTTATCCAGGTAAAGTGTGTCGCCAGGATGCAGCAACCCCGCTTCGAGTAGATTGCCGAAGGGTACGCGAGGTGCGTCACGCTTGCCCTCGGTGGTGAATAAGGCTTCCTCAAACATAGGAGGTACAACTGCGTTAATGCGCTCCTGCGCCACCTTTACATAACCGGGGTCACGTTCGATCCCTATCCAGTGGCGGTGCAACTTCTTGGCGACAGCGCCCGTCGTACCAGTACCGAAAAATGGGTCCAGCACTATATCACCGTGGTTCGAGCTTGACGTTATCACCCTGTAGAGCAAGGCTTCCGGCTTCTGGGTAGTGTGCGCCTTCTCACCGTTCACGCGGAGTCGTTCCGCGCCCGTGCATAACGGCAGTTCCCAGTCTGAGCGCATTTGCTTCTCGTCGTTGAGGTTCTTCATCGCCTGGTAGTTGAAGGTGTAGCGCTTCTGCTCCTTCGACTTCTTGGCCCACAGGAGCGTTTCGTGAGCGTTGGCGAAGCGCACGCCCCTGAACTGGGGCATAGGGTTGGTTTTGACCCAGACTACGTCGTTGAGTATCCAATACCCAACGTCCATCATTATCTTGCCCACGCGGTAAATGTTATGGTAGCTGCCTATCACCCAGATAGCGCCCGTGTCCTTCAACACCCGCCTGCAAGCCTTGAGCCAATCCTCGGTGTATTTGTCATATGCGGCGAAGTCGGTGAACTGGTCCCACTCGTCGTCCACAGCGTCTACTTTAGTCATGTTCGGACGCCATAAGTCGCCTCCCAACTGAAGGTTATAGGGAGGGTCAGCGAATATGAGGTCCACGCTCTTTTCTGGGAGGGTGGAAAGGATTTCGAGGTTGTCGCCAGCTAGGATGCGGTCTAGGGGTAGCTTATCTTCCATCAATATTGTCTCACGAAATGGCCCAAGCAAAGTTAGCTGTCACAATCATACCAGAGGTATTCGAGAAACGTGACATCAATACACACTCAGTTGGCACAAAACGTGCAGGTGTTGTTCCCAACGGCTATGATTTCAAACCTTAGACGTAAATACCGGTAGTTTGGATACTAAACGTTCAAGCTGCTTGTTTTTGCCGCAAAGCCAGGAGATTTATATGAACGCGAGACGCACTTTGCTCTACTCCTGCTTGATACTGCTGGCAGCCCTTGGCGTGGTAGCCGCTCTTGTGGACAAGCAACCTGGCTCCGCGAAAGCAGCTTACCGTATGCAAGACCCATCGCCCGCGATAGTGAACCCACAAGTGGACGGCGCAGAGCCTCTCCCTCCCGGCGCTTCAATACAGACCATCTTGCCCAACATGGCGCAACCCATCGCAATGGCCTTCGACCCGCAGGGCAGGCTCTTTTATACCGAAAAAGAGACGGGCAACGTGCGCCTGTATTCCAATGGAACCTTGCAACCCAGCCCCGTTATTCATTTCGATGCCGACCCGTCGGCTGAAGGTGGTTTACTTGGCATCGCCGTAGATCCCAATTTCAATACCAACCATTACATCTACGTCTTCTACAGGTGTGGCACTCCGGCATGTCTGCCCGATGAGGATTGGGTGGTACGCTTCGTGGAGAACAACGGCGCGGGTTCCAACCCCACTACCATTTTCACCGGACCCCAGACTGGAAGTTATCACATCAGTGGCAACATCCATTTCGGCCCGGACGGTAAACTCTACATAGCTATGGGCGAGAACGGCAACCCCAATAACGCACAAGACGTAACCGTGCCCAACGGCAAGTTTCACCGCATCAATTCGGACGGGACCATTCCATCGGACAATCCGGTGTTCACCCAGACTGGTGCGCTGCGCTCGCTGTACGCTATGGGCCTGCGCAATAGCTTCGACTTTACATTCGACCCACTCACCCCTGGCAGGATATTCGCCAGCGAGAACGGTCCCGGCTGTGACGATGAGATGAACCGCATTGTGGGAGGTTATAACTACGGCTGGGGACGCCCAGGCTACGATTGCGACGACGCCCACCCCAGCCCGCAATATAACACCATACCTCCCCTCTGGTACCTGGGGGTCGGTGAATGCTGCGAAGCCCCAACTGGCATAACCGTGTACTCCGGAAGCCAGATACCGCAGTGGCAGAACGGACTCTTTATGGCTACTTACAACACCCAGGCTTTGCGCCATTTCTACCTGAACACCGACCGCACGCAAGTCACAGCCACAAACATAGTGCAAGGCGTTTCTGTAGGCACAGACATCGAGACCGGCCCCGATGGCGCGCTGTGGTACATAGAGGGCAGTGGCTACATGTCAGGCACCCTCAAGCGCATAGTCGGCCCCGGTGCTCCTACTCCCACTCGGACGCCTACGGGTGCTGCCTTCCTCATTGGACACGTAACCTGGCAAGGACGTCCCGCCCAACCCAACGCCGCACAGAGCCTGCCTATTACCCTCACACTGCGTGCTGGTAGTGGGCCATACCACGACTACGCCACTACTACCGACACCTACGGCTTTTTCACCGTGACGCTGGGTGGACTATCCACAGGCAACTACGCATGGCGCGTCAAGAGTCCACAGTACCTTGCGGCAAGCGGCAGCGTTGCCCTGGCAGGCGGCATCAACCGCGCCGAACTCGGCTTGCAACTCGCGGGCGACGCCAGCAACGACAACTGCGTCACGGTCACAGACTTCAATATACTGAGGAATACTTTCGGCAGGTCGCTCGGCGATCCCGGCTACGACCCTCGTGCAGACTTCACGGGCGATAACACGATAGCCGTGGGCGACTTCAACCTCCTCAAGCTCAACATGGGGACCTGTGGGGCTATGCCAATACGACCTCAATATCCATATGGTTCCTGATGATCTATAACAGCGATTTTGTCAAAGTCTCTATCATACAAATACAGAGTCTGCGCACCACTTTGTTGCATAGAAGCAACAATAATGGTCCTCTGCGCCTCTGCGCCTCTGCGGTGAATTATAGCTTTTGACTTTGTTTCTACCACAATGAAATTTGTGGTACTTGTTGACAGGCAGCCCTACCTGTGCAATAATCGGTCACTTGACATGCGGCAGCCTTCTGATGCGCATGGTTCTATAGCGCTTTTCGCAAACCTGCGGCCTTAGATCGAAAGGGTAGCGGTGCCCCGCTTTTGCCCTATTTTGCCTGTGGGGAATTGCGAAGCGCTGCGTTGAGCCGCCTTGCCGAAGCCAACCTTAGACCATAGTAGGAGATTTCTCCACATGATTGAAACCGCATTCTCTCAATTGAATTTCGCCCGCTCCATGCTG
>JBBQIC010000173.1:0-8787 GCA_038324555.1 Chloroflexia bacterium | reverse complement strand
GCGCCAGTATGAAAGCCGTGCCTACAGTGGGGTGGCCCGCAATCGGCATCTCATAGGCCGGAGTGAAAATCCGCACTTTGTAGTCATTGGCCGGGTCTTCGGGAGGCAGCACGAAGCTAGTCTCAGAGAAGTTGAACTCCCTGGCTATAGCCTGCATCATTTTGGTAGACAACCCTCTCCCGTTAGGGATAACGGCGAGTTGGTTTCCTCCGAAGGGACGGTCAGTGAACACGTCAACGATGTGGTAGGGTATTCTTATCACGGTAGCTCCTTGAAGAAATCAGAAGTCAGAAATTAGCTATTGGGCTTTGGATCCCGCGCTTTGCTCGAACGCAAGTTTTGGGCTGGCATTTGTGCTTGCGACTCTTGCGGTCAATCTCGCCGCAGCCGCGTTGCTGTCAGCGAGTAACACCCCTGCTTCTTGTAATGTCTTTCGCTGCTTTTCCAGGTTCTGTGGGTCGGCCTGTGTGCCGCAGACAGAGGCAACGATAGGCAGTGTGCGCCCTGCTTCGGCAGCAATAGCCCTCGCCTGGTGTATGACCTCCGCCAACGCCCCTGCCGGGTCGGGGTGTGAGCCGTAGCCGAGCACTACATCAAGCAGGATCACGGCTACTTCCGGGTCGGCGGCTTCGACAAGTATGCGCTCGGCGCGGGCGGTCACGTCAATCATCGGGTGGGGACGGCCAACGGTGAATTCGTCCGCGCCCAGGTCAAGGCAGGCGTGGCGATTGCGGATTGCGGATTGCGGATTGCGGATTTCTAATTTGAGGTCCGGGGAGAGCGGGGCGTTGGAATAGATGGGGCCGAGAACGGGTTGGAGGATTAGCATCGCTTCATAGCAGAATGTACCGCCGGAGAAGAGGCCGCGCACGTACTTCTGGGTAGGCTGTAACTGCGCCGCCACGTTGCTTACGACTTCTCGTGCGCCATCGTCTGTGGATAGGATATTACCGCCGGACAATGCAACCGCCTGGTGGGCCGCATCTTCGAGCGTGCTGGCGAATACCAGTTTGGTGTTGCCCATGTGGTGGCTCATCTTGGCGGGGTCCATGCCGAGGAAAGCCACTATTACCGGCTTGTTCGCGCCGGATACAGCTTCCAATACGCGAGCGGCGACCTGGGGATCGGGCGGTTTGGAGACCACGACTACGACTGCCGTCGCGGGGTCATCCAACAAGGCTTTGAGGCCGGCTATGGTCATCGCGCCGCCGATGCGAGCCGCGAGGTCGTGGCTGCCTGTACCGATAGCGTGGGACACTCCCCCTCCGTACCTGTCAACCAGGGTGGTAACTTCCTGCATACCCGTGCCAGACGCGCCGACCACTCCAACTGAGCCACGCCGCACGACATTAGCGAAGCCCAAAGGTACGCCGCCGATGATGGCGGTGCCGCAGTCCGGCCCCATGAGCAACAGGCCGCGCTCCGAGGCCAGCGTTTTCAGCGCCTGCTCGTCATCAAGCGAGACGTTATCGCTGAAGATCATAACGTGCCTACCCGCTAACAGAGCTTTGCGGGCCTCAGCCGCCGCGTAGAGGCCGGGAGTGGATATAAGCACGAGGTTGGCTTCGGGCAGGGTTTGCAAGCCAGCCGCGATGGTGTGGGGTGCAGCTTGCTCGCGCTCGGTAGTCACAGGTATTTCCGCCCTCAGAAGGTCTTCTATCTGCCCCTGCGCCGATCCGACAGCGTCTTGCGTACCGCGCATAGCAACAATCAGGTCGTTAGGCCCCGCCGCCTGGCCGTCGGGCGTGAGCAGCCCTGCCTCCACTAGGATCTCTTTGTTCGGCCCGGTTCCCATCATCAACGAGGCGTCTTCGATCCCATCGAGGGCGCGCAGCCGCGTCGCAGTCTGCATCAACGTAACTGAGTCCTGGTATCGGTTGGTTTTCACCTGGTTCCAGGTTATCAAGTGTCTTCTCCCTTCGGGAATTAGTAGATGAAACAAATAAAATCACGAAGTGATTTTATTTGTTTCATCAAAAGGTCTCTTTGGGTCTCAATCAAAAATCACACAGTGATTTTTGATTGAGACCTTTCTATGCTACGGGTAGCGAGAAATAGAAGGCGCTGCCCTGGCCTTCGGCTGATTCTAGCCACATGCGCCCGTGATGGCGGGCTATTATACCATGGGCGATGAATAGCCCCAGGCCCAGCCCGCTGTATCTGCTTGACGGTACGTTGCTTGCGCGGAAGTATCGTTGGAATATGAACCCCTGTTCCTCTGCTGGGATGCCTACTCCAAAGTCGCGCACGGCGACCACTGCTTCACTACCCTCTCTTGTGACCTTGACTTCTATTCGCTTTTGGTCCTCGGAGTATTTGATGGCGTTTTGCGCCAGGTTTATTATCGCCTGCTCAATACGCTGGCGGTCGGCGTGGACTATGCACGGCTCGTCGGGTGTGTTTACGTTGAAGACAAAGCCGGGCGCTGTCATCTCGAAACTGCTTACGACCTCGCGCACGAGCTCGGAAAGGTCGAAATCCTCTCTATGCAGGGTAAGGTCGCCGCCATGAATGCGCGATACGTCAAGCAGTTCGTTGAGCAAACGCGATATGCGGTCAGTCTGTTGGTCAATGGCGCGCAGGGCGCGGGCCAGTTTCTCGTCGTTGTGCTCGCCTGCCCATCGGAGGCCTATTTGCGCGTAGCCTTTGATAGCGGTCACAGGCGTTTTCAACTCATGCGAGGCGAGGGCTATAAACTCGTCCTTCTGCTGGTCAAGACGCTTGCGCTCAGTCACATCGCGCAGGACGGCCAAGTGATAGCCGGGCAGAAAATTAGCTTTCGCGCTGTATTCCAACTCCAGAGATTGACCGTCGGGGCGCATGAATTGATATTCGCCTTTCCGCTCACCTTCTTTCAGGAAAAGCTGCCATGACTGCTGCATAGCCGCAATCTGCTCCGGCGTGGAAACGCTAAATATTGATTTAGCCAGCAACTCTTCTTTGGTCAAACCGAGCAACCCACACGCAGCGGGGTTGGCGTCAATACAGCATCCTTGATCATTTAGGATAAGCACGGCGTCCAGGGTATTCTCGAATATCGCCCTGAATCGCTTCTCATGCTCACGCGCTTCCTCTTCGGTCCTCTTGCGCTCGCTAACGTCCATCGTGACGCCGCGCATACCGATGGGAGCGCCGTCCGCGTCTCTTATGACTACAGACTGGGCTTCGGCCCATATCGTGCGCCCGTCTTTGGTGAGCCAGCGAAAGCGGGTTAGGCCGCCCTTGCCGCTCATGAACCTCTCACCTGCTACCCGCCCGGCTTCCTCCTTGTCGTCGGGATGGACGATGGTGAGCCAGAAGTTAGGTGTGGAGAGCCACTCGTCAATACTGTACCCAAGCATAGTTTCGACGTAGCTGCTGACGAAATCAATTTGCTGGTTGGCCTCGTCGGGCCTGCCCCAGGCTTCCCATACGAGGCCGGGCACGCTCGCCACAATGTTGTCAAGGCGCTTGCGCTGCTGCTCCACCTGCGTAAGAAGCCTGGCGTTCTCGTTCTCCGCGCGCTTGCGTTGGATGGCATAGCGTATCGAGCGCGCGAGCAGGTTGCTGTCCACCCCCCCCTTGACGAGGTAATCTTGAGCCCCCAGACCTAGCGCCTTTATCGCCAGGGCTTCGTCATCAAGTCCGCTAAGGATTATGATCGGTATGTGCGGGGCCTCGGCTATTATCGAGGTGAACGTGTCCAACCCCATGCTATCGGGCAGCACGAAGTCAAGGAGTATCAGGTCGAAATTTTCCTGGGTAAGCCGCTTGAGGGCGTCGGCAAGTTGGACAACATGCGTTACCTTGAACGGTATAGCCTCCTCTTTGGACAGAGTTCTCTGCAAGAGAAGAGCGTCGTCCGGGCTGTCCTCAACGAGCAGAATGTTTATAGCTGTAGACTGAGGTGAGCCGGTCTGTAAGTCGGTTCCTTGATTATCACTTAGCTGTTCGAGATCGAGACCTCCCGAAACTGATGGATAGATGTCGTCTGTGTTCACGCTTTATCCCTTTCCTTTCCCTTCACCCTGCCTATTATGTTCGGGACCGAGACTGCGGCAATCGGTGGCAGCTTTAGCGGACGCGGGCTACCGCAGGGCGGGAACTTGGGCCGGAAACTGCTCTCACCCTGGCTGCTATATCCTCTGCGGCCAGGTCGTCGGCGTTCCATGCGCCGAGCGCGGCAAGTCTAACGTCCTTGCTAGTGGCTAATGGGGCCAGAAGCGTTGAGATGTCGTATAGAGTGCTGACGCCGTCGGCGGGAAAGGTAGACGGCATCCAGAGAACCGTCTTGCATCCGTCGGCTATAAGCGCATTCAAGCCCTCGACCACTGTCGGCCTCTGCCAGCGTAGCCACGCACACATCACCTTGCTATTGTCGAAGCCTACTTTGAGCAGGGCCTGGCGGATCTTATTCTGGAAGTTCTGCTCCTGCGACTGCCTGGTGGAGGGCGCTTTGGAATGCGGATTGCGGATTGCGGATTGCGGATACTCACCTTTAGCCATTCCGAAATCCGCATTGCGCGATCTAAAATTGGTAGGGTGGCCCCTGCCTATAAGCAAGAGGCCGATGGCCTCGGGGTTGGCGTCAACCTGTGGCACTGCTTCGAGCACGCGGCGCACGTATATCTGGGGCAGTAAGTCAGAGTCCCACAACGGCCCGGCCTGCGCTAACTTCACTCCGTAACCTTCCAGGTTGAGGCCTTCTAGCAGATCGCCGTGCATAACGGGGTCGGGCGGATTGGACACTCTTGTATGCACTAAAATTATCCGCTTCTCTCCTATATCGGCAGCCTCCCTTATCGCGTCGGCCAGGTTGGGGTGGTCACTATAGAAGGCAGTATAAACGTGGTGGCTGGCGTCGAGCCTAGACTGCACCTTCTCCGCGAGCTTTACGTGATAATCTCGGTAAGGGCTGTCACCTATAGCGGCATATTTGCTCTTGAGGTCGCGCAGGTAAAATGGACGCAGCAGCACTGGAGGCACATCTTGCGGGTCGTCGGCGAGCGCGAGACGCCTGGAGGCGTTCTTCACTTCGTACTGGGGAGGTTCGCCAGGAGACAGGAGTATCACCGCGGTGCGGCCGTCGCTGGCTGCGTTGCCCGAAGAGAGCGGTTTGTTCCTGGTGGAGTAAGACAGGACCGAAAAGGTAGTGAGAGTATAGCCGAGCGCGAACGATAGCACCAGGATCACCAGTGCGTTAGCCAGGCCCTCGTGTAGCTTGTCAACGTCCGCTACGGCAGCAAACACCCCGGCCAGGGCAAGTAACCCGGATAAGGCGAGAATAAGCGAGAAGTTGGTCTGATGTTTGCGTGTGGTCATCAAGACCAGGGTAAACATCCCACCACTTACCAGCCCCATGAATACGATTAACGCTACACTAACACCCAGATATTGGCTCAACAGCTACCCCCACATTAGCTGAATGTATACGGCAAACATTATAACACGAGTTACCGATTATGAATTAGCTGATCCAGTTCCTTTCCAGCATATTCAATCTTCCTGCTCCGGTCAACTTCAACTGAAACTTAGATGGTATCACGCTTGGGCCGTTTAGACGATGGACGATGGACGATAGACGATGGAGCAGCCCGCAGTTGTGTTTGGTCGCATCGTCCATCGTCCTCCGTCTATCGTCCATCGTCGGATATGCGACTTTGCCTATATGCTGGTGCCTACACATCAGGCGCAGGGTCTATTCAAAGTCGGAAATATAGAGGAAACAGACCCACTCACCCGTGTCATTCTGAACGGAGTGAAGAATGACTAACTTTACCACAGCGTCGGGGGACAAGAGCCTCTTCCCAAACGCTTATAACCTCGTAGTGATTCTTCGCTGCGGCTCAGAATGACACGGGTGAGTGGGTCTGTTTCCTCTATATTTCCGACTTTGAATAGACCCTGTATCAGGCGCGAAAGCATTGACAGCGTCGTCAATTAACGGTATGATAATCTCACTCAGCCACGAGCGACATTACTGTCCTCGTGTGAGGGCTTGCGTGCGTGTGGCCTTGCTGATTCATGGTGGGGGAGGGCCTATCAGCAGAGCGGCAGAGAATAGCGCTTCTTTATCGTGGAGATAAAGAGGCGGGTGGTTTCGCCGCGCCAGCAGAAAAACTCCCCAACCGATACATTTTTACTCCCCTATTAGGTACGAATAGGAGAGAGGGTATATGATAAACAAAAGGCAAAGATTCACTCTATCGAAGCAGTACGCCGTAATCATCTGTTTGTTCCTGCTGGTGGGGCTGGCACTTGCAACTCTGCTTTCCGCAAGCGGAGCCTCTGCAAGCGGACGGACAGCCACGAACAGTGGACCTGGCGCGCCAACTGCCGCTGATTCAGATACATTTACTGTAACTGTAACGCCCACTCACACGAATACGCCTATGGTCAGTATCACTTCTACGCGCACTCCCACGCCTAACACCACAGGCACACCATGTACAGACTGCTACGTGAAGTTCGTCAAGCCCAACCCCCATCAGGAAGAGGTAAGCCTGAGTTGCAATCCTGATGGCACGCTCCACTGGACGGCGACGATGAACAACAAGCCCGATCATGACAACGATCCCGGCTGCACTCTCGTTGCTCCTTACCGAGTCTCGCTGCAAGTGCATTGCACAGGCACGGATGGCGCTGGCTGCGTGGGGGCTGCTCATGGCGACGGCTGGACCACAGTACAGGTACAGCGTGGCGCCGCAACTCTACCTCCTCGCCAGACGGTGACATTCCAGGATGACTTCTGCTACCACTGGCCGTCTAACGCTGACAAGGTGCGCATAGAGTTCGCTCTCGACAGCGCCAGGCATGAGTGCAGCAAGAAGAAGAAGTCCCGCGACGTTTCGATATGTCCGGTCAACCCACCTTGCCCGCCTGAATTCCCTGACGTAACGGCTGACAGCCCCTTCTATACTGTCATATCCGGTCTTTCTATGTCAGGAGTAATATCGGGGTATGCAGATGGGACGTTCAAGCCGGGCAAGCCTCTTTATCGCGGTCAACTCGCCAAGATAGTGGTGCTCGCTTTCGGCATACCTGTGCAAGCAAGTGTGGATAAGCGCTCCGCCGGTGGGACTGCGCAGGCAAGTCAGGTGAGTATGGGCGGGTATTTCGGCGATATACTCGTGCAGGTGAATAAGGATGGGCATTTCAACGATGTGCCTGCCGACCACCCGTACTATGCTTATATTGAGGCAGCGTTCTTCCGAGGTCTAATAGACGGATATGCGGACGGCAGCTTCCGCCCTTATAACGATGTGACGCGCGGACAGGTAGCCAAGATCGTGGTACAGGCGGCGGGTCTGAAGCTTATCCACCCCGGCACGCCTGGTTTTAAAGACGTGCCCGCGAACTCACCTTTCTACGACTACATAGAAACGGCCTTCGCTAATGGCATATTGAGTGGTTATCCCGATAACATGTTCAAGCCAGACGCAGGGGCCACCAGAGGCCAGATAGCTAAGATCACCTATCTCGCATCGTCCCCGTCGGATGACGGGCGGTAGCTCTGAAGGGGGTGAAATTAAGGAGGTCGGTCGCATGGCAGACCGACCTCTTCAGTAATAGATAATTGGTAATCGTATTGGAGTAGCCAAACTGGATGATGTTGAGTAGATGGAATATATCAAATTGATTATTGACAAATATGTCAAGAAACGGGTAATATAATCATTGTCACATCATTACAGCGGGTTCTTTTAACTCGTTCTATTCTTGTTCTGCTTGCTTCCCTGGTGGCGGGGATGGACTTCAAGGGGGTAGGTCATAAGCTTGCCACCAATGCCCTGGAAGCAAAATAATCGCCTGACATGGCGCAGAACGCAGGAATAATTAGGGGCTAGGTCCACGTTGCACTATCGCTTTGATAAGGACCTATGGTTTTTGTTTAATATAAATTGGGACCAGGTAGGAAGTGTATATAGTTGTCGGGCTGCTTTTATAGTCTCGGCATCTTTATTGTGCCCAAGATAGGCTAGGTTATCGAGTTTCATACCAGGTGGAGATGGAGGGTCAAATGTCAACAAAGGTAATTACAAGGTATCTATCCTGGATCGTCTTTTCTGTGCTGACGATCTTGCTTACGTGTGTATTGACTGCCGGCCAAGGCTTTGCAGCCACACCATCGGAAAGCCCCCATGGCGGTCCGATTGTGACGAGTTTAAATAAGAGTGCGCCGAATGTGCCTTTTTTAACCAATACGTCTACCTCTACATCCACCAATACGCCTACGATAACCAACACACGCACTAACACGCCAACCGCCACCAACACGCCGTGCGATATTGACTACACTATCACACAAACATCGAACGCTACAATGGTGCCGGGCACAACACTAATTGCAGGTTCGCAGACCGATGATGATTCTGTCGCTATCGCCTTGCCGTTTAGTTTCTCGATATATGGCAACACCTTCTTCACCGCCACCTTGACTGCGAATGGGCAGATGGACTTCAGTGGGCCTGGGGATGTAAGCTTCACGAACACATGCTTACCGGATCCGAACGCAGGCCCGGCGATATTCCCACATTGGGAAGACTTGACGATGGATTCGGCTCTGCCAGGTTGCGCGGACCCCTTATACATATGTGGGAACTATACTTCGATTAGTGGGGTAGCGCCCAACCGTATTTTCACCATAGAATGGCGCGCCCTGGGATTTACCAGCCAAAATCAAGTTGATTTTGAGGTTCGCCTGTATGAAGGCCAGGCGAGATTCGATCTTATTTATGGCATCATAGACCCTGATGCAACCGGCAGTGCACGTGCTACAATAGGCGTGCAACGGGACTATGGCGGGCC
>JBBQIC010000172.1:0-8789 GCA_038324555.1 Chloroflexia bacterium | reverse complement strand
GCGCCTCCTAATGGCGGCACAACCCAGGTGGGTTGTAGGTTCGTACTGGACCTGTTCGTCAACGCAGGCGCTAATGTCGCGCCGGACGGCCTCACCGCCCAGCAGAGCTACATGACCTTCACCTACCAGACGATACAGAACGCTAGAGTAGCGGGCATAGCTACTAGCTGCGTACCCACGAACACTGTCACGGGTGACCTGTCAGTATTCGATGCGGCTCTGCAAAACGAAGTATGCGACGGGCCTGCTCCGTGCAACTTCCGAGGCTCTATAGTAGACCCAGGCTCGTTCGCGTATGCTTCGGGCGCATTGAGCAACTGCCCCATGGGCTGCCCTGACCCCAGCCAGCCTCCTCCCCAGGACCAACCTATCTTTAGGGTTGCCCAGGTGGGTGTATGCGCTGTGGCCCCAGGCCAGGCCACGTTCTACTGGCAGTTCGCCAACAATCCGCCTAACGATAGGTGCGCTAACGGAGCACCTCTGACACGCGACACAGAGCTTGTGAGCTTTAGCGGCACTCTGGTGCAGGATTGCACGCTCTTCACCAACTATACGTTCACTGTTACTGGCGCCGGCTTCACGCCCGACCCCACAGTGACATCGAGCAGCACCATAATTGCTACCAACACCAGCACGCGCACCCTTACACCCGTATCCACTAACACGAATACAGCCACCACAGCCGCTACCAACACCAACACAGCCACCACAGCCGCTACCAACACCAGCACGCGCACCCTTACACCCGTGTCCACCAACACGAATACAGCTACTACAGCCGCTACTAACACCAACACTAGCACGTCAGTATCCACTAACACAAGCACTCGCACCTTTACACCTGTGTCCACCAACACGAATACAGCCACCACAGCCGCTACTAACACCAACACAGCCACCACAGCTCCTAGCAATACCAGCACCAGCACGTCAGTATCCACCAACACAAACACTCGCACCCTTACACCCGTGTCCACCAACACGAATACAGCTACCACAGCCGCTACTAACACAAATACAGCTACCACAGTGCCTAGCAATACCAACACCAGTACGGTAGTTCCGTCTACGTCAACCAGCACTAGCACGGCAGTTGCGGCCACCAGTACACGCACGCCTACACCGGGTGTGACTGGCACGCCTTGCGACAGGTGTCGGGCCGACGTCAAGGACGTAGACCTTAACTGTAACCCTGATGGAACTCTGCACTTTAGCGCCATAATCAAGAACGATGGGCAATGCACCCTCACCGTGCCTTACAGGGTGACTTTGCAGGCCAGAAGCAGACCTCCGCGCCCGCGATGGTCCGACGTACAGACCCAGCGTGGCAGCGTTACCATCCCGCCACACAGCGAAGTGGTTGTGTTCGGTGACTTCTGCTATCCTGGCGTAGCCAGCGCCGACAAACTGCGCGCCGAATTCGCCCTGGACGGCTCCACTCACGAATGTATGAAGAAGAAGAAGTCTCACGAAATTCGTACTTGTGGGAACACGCCTACCTGCCAGCTACGCTTCCCTGACGTGCCAGTAAGCAACCCTTACTATCCATCGGTATCGGGTCTTGTCTCCAACGGAGTAATCACCGGGTACGGAGACGGCACGTTCAGGCCTGATGCTTCCGTCAATCGCGGCCAACTCGCCAAGATGATCGTGCTCGCATACGAACTTACAAACACAGGGCAGGCAACAACCCAACACTTCAGTGACGTGCCCGCCAACAACCCATATTACTCATACGTCGAGACGGCCTACAGCCAGGGAGTAATAAGCGGGTATGCCGACGGCTCGTTCCACCCCTACAGCAACGTAACCAGGGCGCAACTTGCCAAGATGGTGGTGCAGGCGTTGGGTCTACAGCTAACCAATCCAGCTAAAGCCAGCTTCACCGACGTGGCTACCAACTCTACCTTTTACCCCTACATCGAGACCGCCAACGCCAACGGTCTGCTGACCGGGGACGAGGGTGGCGCCTTCAAGCCTGGGGCATTAGTATCCAGGGGAGAAGCCGCACAGGTCCTTGACCAGGCCCGCTAATCCGAGTTCAAAGAGACCCGCCAGGCGCGTTGTGCCTGGCGGGTCTCTTTCTAATCTGACCAGCGTCCAAGAGTAGAACCGTACACCAACACTAGTGGGAGGAGACAGCAAAATGGCAAAGAAGAGTGACCTGCGTCTACGATGGTGGTACCCGCTGGCGGCGGTTGCCCTACTCGTAATGCTCAGTCTATCTGCCAGGGACGTATTGGCGGGTGGATCAAAAGGCGTGACAGGAGCACGTAGTGAATTGCAGGTTGGCGCAGACCATCAATCAAGCCCGCCGCAATCCAACGTATCGCAAGACAGGCAATCTTCAGCAAATGTGCCCCACACTGCCGACGCCTTCCTAACATTAGTGCCCGATACTACCACCCTGGGAACCTGCCCGGCCCCTGCCAACGGTGGCGTTACACAGTTGGGATGCGCCTTCGTGCTCGACCTGATACTCAACACAGGATCCAATCCCGACGCAACGGCCCAACAAAGCTACCTCACCTTTACATACCAAACGATACAGAACGCCAGGGTGTCTACCATAAACACGAGCTGCGTGCCCACCAGTACCGTGACGCCCGACCTCAATACCTTCGACGCGGTTTTACAGAACGAAGTGTGCAATGGTCCAAATGCCTGCGTGTTCCGAGGGTTGGCGGTTACGCCAGGCTTGCTCTCGTATGCTTCAGGAGCGTTGAGCAATTGCCCGACGGGCTGTGGCGGCGTCTTCCGCGTAGCCCAGGTGGGTATATGCGCCTCCAATCCGGGACAAGCCATCTTACACTGGCAGTTCACCCCGCCCGCGCCACTCACTCGTGACACTGAGATAATAGCCTTTACCAACGAGCTAATTCAAAACGCATCTCTATTCGCTGACTACACATTCACCATCACTGGCGGGACGCCAACCAGCACACCCAGCAGCACGCACACTAATACACCTCTGCCGACCTCTACAGGCACGTCTACGTCCATAGTTACAGCCACAAGCACCAGTACGGTAGTTACTACCACCCATACACGCACGCCTACACCGGGTGTGACTGGCACGCCTTGCGACAGGTGCCAGGCTGAAGTCAAAGATGTAACTCTTGCCTGCATTTCGGATGGCACGCTTTATTGGAGCGCCGTAGTCAAGAACAACGGGCAATGCACCCTCACCGTGCCTTACAGAGTGACTTTGCAGGCCAAAACCCGGCCACCTCATTCCAGATGGGTAAATGTGGACGCCCAGCGCGGCAACGTCAGCATCCCTCCGCGCAGCCAGGTAGTTGTGTTCGGTACATTCTGCTACCCGTTCCCAGGCAACATAGACAGACTGCGCGCCGAGTTCGCATTAGACGGCACAACTCACGAATGTATGAAGAAGGAAAAATCGCATGAAATTCGACCTTGTGGGAACACGCCTACCTGCCAGCTAGGCTTCCCTGACGTGCCGGTAAGCAACCCGTATTACCTGCAAATATCGGGCCTTATCTCCAACGGAGTAATCACCGGGTACGGAGACGGCACGTTCAGGCCTGATGCTTCCGTCAATCGTGGTCAACTCGCCAAGATGATCGTGCTTGCATACGGTCTAACTCCGAACGGCGACATCATCGGACACTTCACTGACGTGCCCGCCAACAACCCATATTACTCATACGTGGAGACGGCCTACAGCCTGGGTGTGGTAAGTGGATACCGCGACGGCTCGTTCCACCTATACAGCAACGTAACCAGAGCGCAACTTGCCAAGATGGTGGTGCAGGCGTTGGGTCTGACTATAACCAACCCGACTAAAGCCAGCTTCACCGACGTGGCGACCAATTCTACCTTTTACCGATACATCGAGACCGCAAACGCAAACGGTCTGCTGACCGGGGACGAGGACGGCACATTCAAGCCTGGAGCATTAGTATCCAGGGGCGAAGCGGCGCAAGTTCTCGACCAGTCAAGGTAGTTCAATCCCAAAAGTATAGGCTTTTTTTACCATTGGTCTAAAACAGGGCTAAAATCAGAAACCCGCCGGTGTGGCGGGTTTCTGATTTAGGCTTTCCAGATAGGGGATGACCCAATAATTGTTTTCGCGAAAACAATTATTGGGTATGACTGTTATGCACGTCGTAAAGTTCTTCAACTAGCGCCTTGATCTTGGTCAGGTTGGCCTGCTCCTCAGCCGATATGCGCTCCCGGTTCGCGGATTGGGCCTTGTAGTTCTTCAGGTAGCGCAAGACGGTTTGCAGCTTTGCGTTGCCTACCCTGCTTAAGGGGTCAGGGGTCAGGGATCGGGGATCAGTTTCTGGTTTCCGATCCCTGATCCCTGATCCCTGGCCCCTGACCCCCGCTTCGGCGCGGCTGGCCCTCTCTTCGCGCAGCAGCTGTTTTACGTCGGCAAGCGCACCCTGGACTACCCCTAATGTCACCTGATTCTTCTGAGCCATGATGAAGCCGGGCACATCATCGGCGGTCAGCGTAGACTTCATTATCTGTTCAATTATCTCACCGCGCTCCCGGTCGTCCTTCACTTTGACTAGATAGGATACGGCGCGCAGGGTGTCGGGGCGGGCCTGTACGAGCGCACGCACGTCGGGTGGGGCCTTGGCTACGCGGATGCGGTTTTCGACGTAGCCGCGTGTCTTGCCGATCTCCCTGGCTACCTGCTCGTGCGTATAGCCCATTTTGCTTATCATCAACACGTAAATCCTACCCTCTTCGAGCGGGCTGAGGTCCTCGCGCTGGATGTTCTCGGTGATAGCCAGGGTAACCATCTCTTCGTCGGTCAGATCGCGCGCCACGACAGGCAGGGTGGAGAGACCGGCAAGCCTGGCTGCTTCGCGCCGCCTGTGGCCCGCCGTCAGTTGGTAAAAGCCCCTGTCTGCCGGGTCGGGACGCGCAATTAACACACCCTGGAAGCCCTGCGACTTGATTACCCGGGCAAGCTCGACGATAGCAGCGTCCGGGGTCCCGTCGCGCGGTTGGTACGGGTTGTCGAGCAGACGATCTATCTTCACCATAACGGCCTGCTGCATCTCGCTTTCACCTGCGATACTGGCCGCGAACATGCCCGAAAGGTCAGTACGCGCCGCCTCGCCTTGCAAGAAACCGAGGTCTATGGGGTTGGGTTTTTTGGGCATATGGTTCTCCTGGACGATAGACAATGGACGATGGACGATGGACGATGATCAACTATCGTCCATCGTCCATCGTCCATCGTCCGTTTGGTGCAGACGTTCCAACCCAGGGCCGCCTACCACCTTCAGGAGTTCTGCCAGCAAGCACGTGTAGGCGAGGGTATGTTCGCTGCGGGGGCTCAGGGTTGCCATGACGGTACGGCGGTTGGCGGCTTCGCTGAACTGGATGCTGCGCTTGATTACCGCGCTGAAGGCTCTAATACCGCGCTGCCCCAGCGCCTGGCGCAGCGATTCGTCCATAGCGCGCGAGGCGTTGGCCTGCTGGACCATCATCGCTACGGTTCCCGCGATTTGCAGGCGGGGGTTGGCTTCGGCGCGCGCTTCGTCTATGCGCTCTAAGAGGAGTTGCAGACCCTTGACCGACAGCATTTCTAGCTGCGTGGGTATAAGCACGTAATCGGCGGCATAGAGGGCGTTGACGGTCAGGCTGTTGAGGCTTGGGCCAGCGTCGAGCAGTATGTAATCGTAATTATGGCGCACCGGACGCAGTATATTGGCGAGGCGGGTGCCCCAGGTGGGTTTGTTGCTCAGTTCGCGGTCGGCGTTGGTGGCCGCAATGTTGTTGGGAGCGAGGTCGGGGCCGAACGAGGTACTGAGTATAACGCGGGTCACGTCGAAGTCGCGCTCGCCCGCCATAGCGTCGTATATTGTCAGAGGCAAGGCGTCGGGATTGTGGCCCAGCGACCACGTGAGGTGGCCCTGCGGGTCGAGGTCCACCAGGAGTACCTTTAGGTCCATCTGCCAGAGCAGCACACCGAGATTGGCGGCGGCTGTAGTCTTACCTACGCCGCCCTTTTGGTTTGCCAGGGCGATGACAATCGCTCCGTCGTCTTTAGTACGCGCCCCTCCCACCATGAATGCGCGCAGATCGGCCTCGTAGACGCGATGGTGCCCGCCAGCGGTTGAGGTGGCAGGCAGCATACCTTCGCGTATATAGCGCCCCACGGTGGCCGTATCCACGCCCAGGCGCTCCGCGACTTCCGACGTTTTGAGCAGCTTGGCTGCGTTACTCATGCTTGTCTCCCGATCTTTCAATTTAAGCGTTATTGCGATAAAATAGCATAGATTTGCTCAAATTGCAAACTGATTTTGCACAGAGCTAGGGACTCTTATGAAAATAGGGATCAGGGACCGGGGGTCAGGGGTCAGAACGTATTTTCATGTGCGGTTGTGAGCCACCGGCTCATGATGAACTATTCATCTTTCGTGGTAAGACCAGTGGGCCTGTGTCTACTCTGTTGGTTTACCACGATGGTTGGGTGATGGGAAGAGGGGGCTGATGGCCTTTCTGTAACAGGAGGCTAATCTTCGGAATAATCTCGTAATGATTATGGGGTACAATACATTTAGGGCCGTCACACGTAAAATTAATGGAGGTATAAAATGAAGAATAAAGTAATGAAATCAGATGCAGAATGGAAGCAGCAACTTACCCCAGAGCAATACCGGATCGCTCGTCAGAAGGGAACGGAACGGGCTTTCTCTGGAGAGTACGACCACACGAAAGACGCCGGTGTATACAAGTGCGTGTGCTGTGGGACGGAACTGTTTAGCTCGGAGACCAAGTTCGACTCCGGCACAGGCTGGCCGAGCTTCTACGCTCCTATTTCCGGGGAGAACGTTAGCACCGAATCCGACGGCAGTTTTTGGATGCGACGCACCGAAGTGCTGTGTAACGCCTGTGACGCCCATCTTGGACATGTATTCGATGATGGTCCTCAACCGACGGGCTTGCGCTATTGCATCAACTCCGCGTCTTTGAAGTTGGAGAAAAAGGTGCAGGAAGAATAGTCCCAGGTCCAAAGTCCAAAGTCCAAAGTCCCAGGTCCAAAGTCCAGAGTCGTTGATCTTGGACGCAAGTAAGATACGAAAATATCAGCAATTAGCGAAATATCCGTAATTGCTCCATCAACAAAGTGATGAGGAGTAACGCCGCCGAGACGGCGGCATCCTCGACAGTGAACAGGAGTGATCCATTGCCAGCAAGATGCTGGCGCTACGTGTCAACATTTCGTTGGTGGAGCAGTAATATCCGTAATGTATAGGAGTAAGACGATGGAAAAGGAAAAGGCAACATTTGGAGCGGGTTGTTTCTGGGGTGTGGAAGCAGCTTTTCGCCAGATCAAAG
The DNA here is from genome assembly GCA_038324555.1 of Chloroflexia bacterium. GTDB lineage: Bacteria > Chloroflexota > Chloroflexia > QHBQ01 > JADMIH01 > JADMIH01. The sequence goes on along the minus strand of JBBQIC010000172.1, from coordinate 1,460 downwards.
GAGTAGTTTCTACCTCGGTTGGGTATAGTGGAGGGTCATACCAAAACCCATCTTACCGGGATGTGTGTACGGGAAGGACCGGGCACGCTGAGGTCGTTGAGGTTGTGTACGACCCTGAGAGAGTTTCTTATGAGGAATTGTTGAACATATTCTGGGAGAACCATAATCCGACTACGCCGAACCGCCAGGGTCCTGACATAGGCACTCAATATAGGTCGGCAATCTTCTTCCATAGCCCTGAGCAGGAAGCGGTTGCGCTGGCATCGAAGGCGAATCTCGATAGCAGCGGCAAGTACAGAAAGCCAATCGTGACGGAGATTACGCCCGCCTCGCAGTTCTATTCGGCAGAGGACTATCACCAACAGTATCTGGAAAAGCGTGGGCTATCCACCTGTCACATTTGAAACGTGAAACGTGAAACGTGATGCGTGATGCGTGATGCGTGAATTACGATACTCACGCATCACGTTTCACGTTTCACGTTTCACGTTTCACTACGCCCAGGTCTTTCACTCGCATAATTTCGTGGTGGAGGGCCTGGTGGGATGTGCGTATTTCCAGGGCGGCTGTGAGCACGCCAAGCAGCAACACGCCCGTTCCGGCCAGGAACAGCAGCAATACTATCGTTGCTAACCACGCAACCTGATAGATAGCCACCATAGCGATTGCGAACATGTCCCCGATAAAGATGATTACGGCGCTATATATGGCGAGGACCGCGTCGTGGGCCTTTTTGTGGTGGAGCATCAGGCTGGGAAGTTGAAGATCAATTGATACCAGGCGCTCCATGCGGAACCCATCCGTCGCCGTATCTGTGTAGAGCAGCGTGAGGCGCTCGCTGGTTATCGCTCTCAGGCGATCCGTAATGGCGGTATAACGCCCTTGAAGCCCCTGCGCAAGGATCGCGCAAGCCGTCACCAACACGACTGGCGCGAGGATAATCTGGATATTGCGGGCAACCATTTCTACGTTCATAATTGGACCTCCGAGTGGTGGGACGATGGACGATGGACGATAGACGATAGACGATAGACGATAGACGATGGACGATAGACGATAGACGATAGACGATAGACGATAGACGATAGACGATAGACGATAGACGATAGACGATAGATACGGATGCCATCGTCCATCGTCCATCGTCCATCGTCCCAATAATAGTTTCCCATGTGGGTATAATGTTACACTGATTTTGCCTGTAACGAACAGATGGAAGCCTGGATTATCAAGCAGGGGACTATTGTAAGTGTTCAGGGTTGGGGTGTAATCGTAGGGGCGAACCTTGTGTTCGCCCTCTTGACGAAGACGAAGCGGTATGCAGACAGGGCGAACACAAGGGTCGCCCCTACACGGCTACGTGGTATGCAGACAGGGTGAACACAAGGTTCGCCCCTACACGGCTCCACAAGTCTGAATTCTTGGCAAATAATGCAGACTTACGTTGAAAACATCAATCT
>JBBQIC010000171.1:0-8806 GCA_038324555.1 Chloroflexia bacterium | reverse complement strand
GCAATCGGCACGAGATAGGGCCGATGCGAGGCCAAAAAGCTAGGAGGAAACGATCCCATCGACCCTTGTCATTCTGAGCGAAGCGAAGAATCTCGTCCCTAGCTCGGATGCTAGAAGCTGCATCGTACCCAAGCATCCTGGCCCACGACGAGATTCTTCGCTTCGCTCAGAATGACAAGGGTTGGTGTAGTCCTTTTCCTTCAAGCATCCGCGTAAGGTGAGTTAGTAAATGGAAACAGCAGAATACATAGAAGAATCGTCCACAACGACTCGGAGTGCCCTTTCGCCCGCCAAATTTCTCAAGGGGATTTGGCGGGCGAAAGGTCTCTGGCTCGGCTTGATCGGTCTGGCGTGTACCCTCTACGGCCAGAAGTTAGTAGTCGAGCAACACGCTATAGTCCTCGCCATACGCTGGTATGCAGTAGGTATCATCCTGGCGCTCGTCGCCTGGCTCGGCACTTACAAGAACAAAAGTCTGCTGCGTTCCCCCGATGCGCATAATGAGCCTGCTGAGACGAATGAACCCGCCGTGACCCGGTTCCGGTGGTACGTCATCCTGGCGAATATGCCCACCAAGCTGCGATACGTATTGGCTTTCGCTGCATTGGGCCTCAACCTGTTCAGCGCCAGCCTGTTGCACACAGATCGCTATTCAGCCCTCGGTGGTTGGGGTTGGTTGGCGAGTCTCATTCTGCTGCTTGCCGCGTTCATCGGATACAGACCCGGCGTGGGGAGCGACGCTGACGCGGGCATACGAGACGTGGAAGACCTCACCGATTGGCGTATCTCACGCAAGCTGGAGATAGCTATCGTCCTGGGCATATTCGCTCTGGCCCTTTTCCTGCGTTTCTACCGACTCGGCGATTGGACCACCGGCGTGTTTGGCGATGAAGGCGAAGCGGGCGTAGACGCCCTGGAAGACATCCTGGGCAAGCGCGCCTCGCCCTTCGGGGTCGGCTGGTTCGTGCAGCCCAACTTCTACTATTGGGGTATCGCAATCGGCCTGAAGCTGTTCGGTGTCAGCCTGTTCGGGTTGCGCTTCTTCTCCACAGCGGCTGGCCTGCTCATGCTCCTGCCCTTCTATCCTCTGGTGCGACTCTGGTTCGGCGTGCGCACGGCCATAATCGCCACCGTCCTGTTAGCTATATCAGACGTGACGATCCACTTCAGCCGGATAGAACTGAGCAATATCCTCACCCCCGTGTCTCTGGTAATCGGCTTCTGCTTCCTCTTTAGAGGGCTGCGGAGCAAGCGGCTGTGGGAGTTCGTGCTTTCCGGCTATGGCTTCATGTTTGGCCTCTACTTCTACGCCGGGGGCCGCCTCAACCCGATAATGGTGGGAGTCGTGCTACTTTATCTATTCCTGCTGATGCCTCTGGTACGCCTGCCAGGCGTTTACAAGCAGATTCGCAAGCTCACCCCCGACGTCAGCCGTTTACGTGCTGTCAGGCAGGCGGCGCGCAAGCAAATGCGCAGTGTGTACCAATATACCGGGTGTCTGCTAATTTTCGCCATTGCCTGCGTCTGTTTCGCATCTCCTTGGGCCACCTATTACCTGGACCACAGGCAACAGATGGAAGCCCACGCCAGCGACGTGCTCGTATTCAACCACGAACAGAGCGTATTGAGCCGATATTCTGACCGCAATTTGCAGCACGATCCGCTCTATCTCGGTCTCCGTATGCCGACGACACAAGACATCTATCCGATATTGCCGGTTGTTTTCGAGCAGACACCTCTAAGCATAAAGCTGGCCGACGACGGTTTTTGGCTTCGTGTGCTGTGGAATCAGCTTCCTGGCAACCTGTCAATGCTGACATACCGCCAGGATGGCTGCGGTTTTTACAGTTATACTCAAGAACCGGCGGCCAAGCCAATTGAGGCGGCGCTGATCATATTGGGGATCGCCTGGGCGCTGTGGCGCTGGCGAGACACGCGCATGGGCGTGCTCTCGATTTGGTTCTGGTCCACTATCTTCAGCGGTGTAGTGACGGTTGACGCGCCCAACGTGTGCCGCCTTATCGGCATACTGCCCACCATGCCCATCTTCGCGGCCATCGTACTTGGCAAACTCACCTCCGAGTTTATCGGCGTGGCGAGTCGTATTCCGTTTAACCCCAAACTTACCCAACGGATAACCCTGATATTGAGCAGTTCAATTCTGGCAGCCCTGCTTGGGTATCTCACCTGGCAGAACTTCAGCGATTACTACATACGCTATAAGGCTCTTCAGTCCGCAGGCAAGGCCGTCGGGCAGGCGACTCTTGTGCGTGGCACGAACCAAAAAGTGATGGGCGAAGGTCGCCCCATACCATTGTACTACTCTCTAGGCATGACTGGCCCTGTGATCTACTGGGGGTACGGGGTCAATCGCTTCCTGAACCATGGCGTTCAGGGTTATGATATGCTCAACCCGTCCAACGCTCTGCCTGTCACCAATAACGGCGATAGAGACGTGGTTTACGCGATATTTGGCTGGAATAAGCAATTCCTCTCGGTGATTAAGGCTTACTACCCAGTCGGGGAAGAAGCGACCTACAGCTTGGACCCCAAGGGCGGAATAAATAACACTCTGACCTCTTACAGGATCAAAAAGGAGCAGATAGACGCCCGCCGCTACGTTACAACTACGTACACGTCCGCCGATGGCAAGGTCTTTCAGCGTCCAGAACCCGGCTTCGGCGTCTTCTCCCCACTGCCTGCCCAGCTTGCTTATCCTGTATCGGCCAACTGGACGGGACAGCTTGTGGCGCCTGCTTTTGCGCGCTATCGCTTCCGGCTGGAGGGTCGCGGCGTAGGGGCGGACGGCCGTCCGCCCTTACTCACGATAGACGGCTTACGTGTGCTTGCAGGCTCGCGGGACGGGGCTGTGGAGGGAGAAGTAATACTGGCGCGTGGCCTTCATTCCGTGCAGGTCTCCACGACCCTGACGAATAGCAAAGATACGGCCAACTTACTGTGGGCGTCAGGGAGTTCTGGATTTTACAAGATTCCGCGTAACTACCTGTGGGAGGGGCCGGGCAGGGGATTGTCTGCTGAAATCCGCTCCCCTATCAGCGGCGATCCGTTGGGCGCGGCCCTGCCGGACATACCGGGCGGGAAGAATCCACCCGTCCTCTATCGCCAGGTGAACGGCTTTCTTGGATACACGACGATAGCTGACAACTTTGGCGGCAAGGCTTCCACCGGTATCTGGAAAGGTAAGCTCGACGTTAAGCGGAACGGGCAGTACCAATTCGACATCCTCCCCGATGGCGGCGTCACGCTGCTTATTGATAATCGGGTGATCGTTTATGATCTTGCCAACACCGGAAATGGTACTATAAAAAGCGGGGTGACCGACCTGACTGCGGGGACGCACACCTTTGAGTTACGGTATTCCTGGAAGCCTAACTCTGGCAATTTAGAGGTATTTTGGACGCCGCCCGGTGGAGAGCAAACGCTCCTCGGTCCCGAGTCGTTTCATACGGATGCGGGCGCATGGCTGCCGGGCAGCGTTACCGAGCCGCCGGTATTCGATCTGTCGTCGCAACTCGACATTAAGGAGAAGGGTAAGTGAAACGTGAAACGTGATGCGTGATTATCACGTTTCACGTTCAGAACCAATCCCCCAGCCCCGGCTGGAAATGAAAGCTCTTGTCCCGTGCGGCCTGTTTGCTGGCTACGAAGATGAGTCTGCGCTGGCCCATTGACATCGCGTCTGGTAGCTCGTCCAGCCTGTAGAAGCGCGCTTCGACGACCTCGGCGTTTGCTTTGAAATTATCGAGCGTCTCGCCTTCCCGCAAGTGGCAAGAAAAGATCATATCCACCAGCTTGCGGTCAAGGTGCGCCGCCGCCGATAGCAAGCTGTCCACTTCGATTTCCAGGCCGGTCTCCTCACGGAACTCCCTATGCAGGCAGTCTTCGAGGCTTTCTCCCACCTGCAACCCGCCGCCCGGTAGTCCCCATGGCCGAGAGCGCCGGTAAGTATGGCGCAGGAGCAGCACGCGCCCATCTTTGTCGCGCACCAACCCCGCGACGCCTACCGTAAATTTGGGGCTGAGTATCCACACAATAGCAGACCGCGCCCGCCCCGGAATCGGCAGTTGCCCCCATAAGGTTGTGAGCAGTCTGTTCAAGGATGCTTCTCTCCTAGTAGGGTGAGGGAATAGGGTGAGGGAGTAGTTCTTATCCTACTCCCTCACCCTACCATCACGGCCCCGAACTATCCAACACAACCTCGCCCGTTTGAGCATCGAAAAAGACGAAGCCCTGGGTGCCGTTGTCTTGCGTGAAAAGCTCGTAGGCCAGTTGCGGAGCAGGACCGCCGGCTTTGGGTGTTGGCAAGGGGCCAACACCCAGACCATCCGGCGCCATGAGCGCCACGCCCATGTTTGCCTTTTTGCCGCGCTCGCCAGCAGCCTGCGCAATCTTATCGGAGTCTACTATCTTCGCTAAGTCGAGCCGGGAGATGGTGGGGGCAGCCGTATCGGTGCCCACGAAGCCGTCTAGCATGTCGCTGTTGACTGCGCCCTCTTTCACGAGGTCTACTTGCGTGCCGTCTATGCTGAACGCCATGGCTCCACGCGACGAAGGCGAGAACGTCACCAGCGTCCAGTTACGCCCCTTGCCTCCTGGCGTGGGTTCGTTGATGTCGGGCTTGCCGAGGGCGTCGCCCAACAAGCCTTTCTGCTGCCCTGGCCTCGCATTGCTGAGTAGACCCAGTTGCGCATCGGCCTGCCACGCAACCGCCTTTGGTTTGAGGATGGCTAGAGCCTGAAGCGCGGTTAGTTCGCTCCCTGTGCTCACGCTGGTTACTTCGGTGGGCGGTGGAGCGTTATCATTAGGTGTGGGTGGCTCGGTGACTGAGACAGCGTCCACAACGCTGCTCGTCGCGGCGGGTGATGCGCTATCCTGGGTGTTGGGCGTTGGAGTTACTGTGCTCTGATCGCTAATTACTGGCCTCACCGGTGTCGGCGTGCTGTCACTGTTACATGCGGTGAGCGAGAGCAAGGACAAGAGAACTATTGCGAAAAGGTACGTGGGCCTGCGCTTCACTGGGGAACCATCCTACGGTTGATATGACCGTAGTATACGCCGATTGTTCCCGAACCGCAATTATGGGGACGATAGACGATGGACGATGGACGATGGTATTGAAAGCCATCGTCCATCGTCCATCGTCCATCGTCCGCGCTATCACGGCTCTAACTTAACCTCGGGTGCGTTGGGTATTTCATCGGTGGTCCAACTGCGCGCTAGAGGCGTGAGCACGCTAGCAGGCACAAGGGCGTGCTCCTTGCCTGGTGGTATCCAGAACCACTGCATAGCGGCCTCCCCACTTCCCCAGGCATAGCGCAGGTCTACCTTGTGCTTTCCTGACGTTAGTTGTAGGGTACCGGTCGCCACCCTCGGCTCTTGGGCAACCGATACCGTGCTTGCCACAACTTTATCGTCTATCATCAGAACACCCGCGCCCTTGGAGATCAGGTCGAACGTATACGATCCGGTTGAGGGAGGCTGGATCGTGCCTTGCCAGCGCACAGTAGTGGGTGGTTCCGACATAAATAATCTATTGCCGTCGCCTCCAAAGCCGATAATGGGATAGATGCGGCGCTCAGTAACAGGCTTGCCTCCAAAAGGATCCTGGGAATCCACAAGCTCGCCCTTGGCTTTAGGCGCTGCTTCACCGCTCAGACCCCCTGTTGGGCCTGTAAATAGGTAGTTGGAGGGTATCGGCTTAACAGGTTGGCTAGGGTCAGCCCATTGGACTTCCAACCGCGTTGCGGGACTCGCCAAAGCGCCACTAAGGCGAACGTCGTGTATTCCCTTTGCCATAACGCGGTAAAGTTCGGCCCTTCCTGATGGTGTGGCGCTCATATCCGCGATTACCTTGCCGTCCAACTCCAACTTAGCATCCTTGCCTCCCACAACCTGAAGCTTGTACATCCCATACATGGGCGCAACAAGATCTCCCTCCCAGGTCGCCTGGGCAGGGTATTTGAGGTCGTTTGGTGGGGTCCATTTGCCTTTGGCGCTCGCGGTACCCAGGCTTGGTTCGTTGCGTGTGATTGTCTTGCCGTCCTGTCCGGTATAAGTAACGCGTACCTCCTGAAATTGCTTCATCTGCTCGCGGGTCAACTTGTATGACGTAAACTGTTGTTGACCATACGCATCCTTGATCACTTCCTCCTTGCCTCCCGGATAGAATTGGCGTATTACCGGCAGGTAACCAGCGTTCAGGGGCTGGGCGACAAACGCTACACCTTTGTCCTTATTATCGGTTATGGGCAGGTAGTCTACCGGCTCATAGAGGGTTTCACCTTCGACGCCCTTTGCCACAAAACGCACAACCCCGTAGCCAAAAGCGGTTCCGTGATCGTCACTGAATTGGTAAGCTTTGTATTCCTGGCCGAGCGCCTGCGCATAGCGCGCATACGTGGTCCAGAACTTCGGATAGAACGCCGGATAGTAGACGAAATATTCGTTGTAGGCGTCAACCCCAAAGTAAATGAGCACGGCCACCAATGGCACAGTGGCCCAACGGCGGGCCACGCTCAGGCTCAGGGGCCAGGCGGCGGCGAATATCCACTCTAGGACGGCGGCAGGGAAAAGCATAACGACAGACCAGGCTCCGGTCATGCGTTGCACAGTGGGAGTGTCTATCGTCAAGATAGCTCCAAGCAAGCCGCCCCCAAACCAGATGAGCGCGATCCCAAAGCGCGCATCTGCTATCCTCCAGGCCGCGAGCGCCAACCCAAGCAGCGTCAGGGCGGCCCATAGAGGCTGCATCATCGTGCCGTTATGATAACCGTCGTTCCGGTAGTATTCGGCGCCGTCGTGAACTTTGTAGATCGCCTCAAGTGTCAGGCGCGCCTGGCTGTACACTGCCAGCGCCCAGGCGGCAGGGTGTTCCATTATGTTCTGTCCCAGTGGCTCTTTTGCCCATGCCTCGTCGTAGGGAAGATTTTGCCTGACAAACAAAATCGAGCGATTGCCGGGCGAGGTTATAGACATCTGCTGTGCTCGGATGGTGAAGTTGTTCCAGTTGTCCTGGATCGAGAATAGGGCGTTGGGCATGAAAACTAAGCCGAGCGAGAAGGCGGCGAGGACGAAGCCAGCGAGGTAATATCTGAAGAAACGCTTGCGCCAGCGCAGCAGGCAATAAAGGCCTACTACCGCCGCGATTGGCACGATCAATTTGCTCGAAGCATAGAAGTAAAGGCTGAAACCCCAGCCGAAGCCCGCCAGCGCCCAATCGCTCCACCGTCGGTATCGCAGGGCCATGAACAAGAAGTAGAAGCCGACGGTCCACAACGCGGCGGTGACCGTGCTCTCGCTCGCCGAACGGCTAAATTGCAATGCGAGCGGGGATACCGCCATCATCGCCCCGGCCATCAGCCCAGCGCGCGGCCCCCATAGCAGACGCGCCGTCTTGTAAATGAACCATACCATGACCATGCCGCTGATTACGCAAATCATGCGGTCTCCGAACATGTTGTCCCCAAACAGGCGCAGCAGCCAGGCCACGCAATAGAAGTACAGGTTGGGCACGGACCACCAGCCGAAGCCAAAGAGATTGTGGAAATTCCCTTCATTGATGGAGCGGCCTTCCAGACCTCTCTCTCCCTCATCTCCGAAGATGAGGGGGTGGTTTTCGAGGTTATAAAGCCGCAAGGCCAGGGCTACGATCAGGATGATCCCCATCAGCACAGCTTCCCAGCGCACGGGCACGTTGGGCTGGCCCTTCGCAAAAAAGTCGTTGCTTGGCCTGGGTAGTAGCGTATCCTCTTCATCCGGGCCTTTCGCCCCAAGCACAGTAACGAGCAGAGCGACCAGGGCTGCGGCCCAGAGCCAGCCGCCAACCGGATTGTTGATGTCACGCACCAGTACCAGGGCCGATGATGCTGCCAGCACCAGCGTCAGCCCCGCGCTCAGTCTGATGGCGCGCCGTCCCATCCCCGCGCGTAGCGCGCGCCAGCCGGTCCGTGCATCCGGAAGGGAGGACGCGGTGCGCGGAAGATTGCCGTTTTCCACCAGCGTCTCCGCGTCTGCTTCTATCGCTGGCCCCATATAACCATGTAAGCCGTTTTCTGGATCGGTAGAGGGACTAGCAACTTCGATAGCGGTTGGTATAGTTTCAACTCTGTTCTGTTCTCTTCGCCTTTTTCGCACTTTCGAGGCGGGGTGGAGCAATGAAGCGATCAGGACCGCAATAGCGGCCAGGTAATATAGCAGCGCCACGTTGTCGCTACGGTTCTGTAGCACGACTTGCTGACCGAGCATAGCCAGGCCGACCGCTGCCAACCCACCAAAGAAGCCGCGTGCGTTCCATAATCTAGACAGCCCACGGATCATGGGTGATGTGGAGATTACGAGTTTTTCCTGGGAAGTTGTTTCTTCACTAACTATTATAGTCGCCTCGCGCTTATAACTCACAGGACTTATGCAAAATAGACATCGTTTATCGTCCGTCGTCTATCGTCTCTGCGTAAGCCCTAACTCAAATAAGAGGCCCTTCATAATGGAAGCCGTAGCAAACGTCGAAAATGTCGTGGAATCGAGTATTCTCGCCTATTTTACCCCATAGTTAAACTAATCACAAGGTATGATTGGCCTTGCATTGAGGAGATTTCTTAAGCAGCCATTTATTTTGTCTAGAAGTAAGATCTCACCTTACGCAGGCGCTAGAAGAAAAGGACCAACTGACCCGTGTCATTCTGAGCCGCAGCGAAGAATCACCCACCTTAGCAGCCTGTCTGGTATCAGTACCGCTATCTCTGACGCTTACGACCTCGTAGTGATTCTTCGCTGCGGCTCAGAATGA
>JBBQIC010000170.1:0-8849 GCA_038324555.1 Chloroflexia bacterium | reverse complement strand
ATTCTATGTCGGGGCTATTTGGTTCGACCAGCCTGGAAGTGCTGATAGGGCTGTTCCTTATTTATTTCCTGTTGAGCTTAATCTGCTCCCATATCAACGAGCTTATCGCCATTCTACTCAAGTGGCGGGCAAAAGACCTCGAAAACGCTATGCAGAACCTTCTATGCGATCCTGAAATAGCCGAGAAGGTCAGGAACCACCAGTTGATCAAGGCGTTGGGTAACACCAGGGGCGAAACGTTTCTCGTTCGGGCTTTCGCCTAGTTGTCCGAGCGATGGTCAAATCTGCTGTCGGTATTGCCCATCTTCAAAAAGAAGGAGAACGCCGCAGGCTGGCCCAGCTACATCCCTTCGCGCACCTTTGCTCTGGCGCTGTTTGACTCTCTCGCTCCTCCTACGAAGGACAAGACTATCACCGTAGACCGCATTCGTGATAGTCTTGTCGGGATAATCCAGGATGTTGATAAGGCCAAAGTTTTGCTCGGTGATAAGAACCAGGCCCCACTTCAAGGGCCTGCAACAGAAAACGATATAGAAGGGAGGAGCCGCCTTGAAGACCTTCGCAGAAGTGTGGCTCAATTGCCCAAAGAAAATCACGCCCGCCAGGTAGCCCTCGATTTCATTGATGCTACCCAGCATCTAAAAGACCCAGACGAAAAAACTCTCAAAGATGTGCAAGATATACTCGACGCTAAACAAGCTTTCAGCAGGGCTATCTTAAGTCTGATTGACAAAGCCAATTATGCTCGAAAAGAAGCGATAGATTCGGGTCAGCTAAACGCTCGGTTGGTCGAGATATTCGACTACATAAAAGACCCGGTTGCGAATGAACAAGCGTTCAGGGATCATGTAACCAAAGCAGTAGGCTTTGACGGGCTACGCAATACTGTCCAACTGTTGCCCGACTATAACAGAGCGCGTAAAGTAGCCCTCGATGTTATTGATACCGCGCAACGCGACTTTGACGCCGTGCTCAAGACCGCGCAGGCCGATTTGGATAGCGCGCTCAATGATGTTCAGGTCTGGTTCGATGACACCATGGATCGTGTATCAGGAGTATACAAGCGACGCGCACAGGTGTGGATTCTTTTCATCTCGCTCTTTGTTACCGTCCTGATCGGGGTAGATACATTCAGGATATTTGACAGCTTGACAAAAGACCCTGCAAAACGAGCAGCTCTGGTGGCAACAGCCAATAACATAATCAACACAGGCGCCAACGTATCTACTACACCGACCAACACCGCTGCGCCCGCTACCACTCCTGTCCCTGACACTACCGCGGTTGCTACCACCCCGCCGACCTCGACAGGCACGCTAACTACAACAGAATCACTGACTCCAACGCTAACACTTATACAAACAGAACTGAACGACTTGAATCAGTTGGGACTGCCCCTCGGCTATGGTGATGCGCCAAAATATGACCCGGTCGCATACAAGGGTGATCAGTCTAAGTTTAGCCGTGACTGGATCTCTTGGCTCTGGAAGAGACTAGCAGGGATATTGGTGACCACCATAGCTGTCTCTCTGGGCGCGCCGTTCTGGTTCGAGATGCTCAACAAGGTTGCCAACCTCCGAGGCGCAGGCAACGTGCCGCCGAAATCAGAGGCAGATGGGGTCGATTCGGAGAAGAAGAGCTAAGGGCGCGGATAACAAAATAATCAACATAGCGGTAGCCCCGCCCGGCGATCCTGTATTGAAAAATACCCTAATCACCCATCTCCTCCAACACCCCCTCCAACACATCCTTCCACTTCACCCCCGCGTGAGAGCGGTTGATGCGCACCTGGTGGGGGCTGGTTTTTACCACGTCGCCGTACTTGCGTTGCAGGCGGTGGCGTAATGGTTCGGGGATGGTACGCTCTTCGGGCGTCTGTAACACGAAGTCGGCGGCGAGTGCGCGCACGCTCTCCACGCCTGCTGCCATAGCCAGCCCCTTCAGGCGCACCACCTCGAGCAGGTTGGCGGCAGCCTCCGGCAGGGGGCCGAAGCGGTCCTCAAGCTCTTTTGTAAGGTCGCGTGTCTGCGCGGGCGTCATGCTGGCCGCCATGCGCTGGTAGAGGCGCAGGCGCACCACGTCGTCAGGCACATACTCTTCGGGCAGGTAAGCCGTGATGGGCAGGTCGAGGGAGACGGATGGCTCTTCGTCTGAGGGGTCAGGGATCAGGGATCGGGGATCAGTTACGGGTTCCTGACCCCTGACCCCTGATCCCTGACCCCTTCTCTCAGAGCGCGCCTTATCCACCGCCGTCGCCAGCAGGCGCGTGTAGAGGTCCAGGCCGACTGCCGCTACCTGGCCGCTCTGTTCGGGGCCGAGTATGTTGCCCGCGCCCCGGATTTCGAGGTCTTTGAGGGCGATGCGGAAGCCCGCGCCTAGCTCGGTGGCCTGCTCGATTGTGGAGAGGCGCTCGCGGGCCGTCTCCGTGACCTTGCGGCCCGTGTGGTAGAGGAAGTAGGCGTAAGCGCGATTGGCTCCCCGACCCACACGCCCTCGCAATTGGTACAGTTGCGCTAATCCGAGCTTGTCGGCGTGGTCCACTACGAGGGTGTTAGCGTTGGGTATGTCCAGTCCCGATTCGATGATGGTCGTGCATAGCAACACGTCGGCCTTGCCGCTCACGAACTCGGCCATGACCTTTTCCAGGTAATCTTCGGGCATTTGGCCGTGACCCACCACGAAACGCGCTTCGGGGACCAGCCTCTGCAACTCCTCGCGCAACTTTTCTATCGTCTCCACGCGGTTATGCACGAAGAAGACCTGCCCACCCCTGTCCATCTCGCGCAGGATCACCTCGCGCACAAGCTGAGGTCGGAAAGCGGTCACGTAGGTCTTGATGGGCAGGCGCTCTTCGGGCGGCGTCTCGATGAGCGAGAGGTCGCGCACACCGGAGAGGGCCATGTGCAGGGTGCGCGGGATAGGCGTGGCCGACAGCGTCAGCACGTCCACCTCGGCGCGCAGTTGCTTTAGACGTTCCTTGTGCCGCACGCCAAACCTCTGCTCCTCGTCTATAATCACCATGCCGAGGTTCTTGAACTGCACGTTTTTGGACAGCAACATGTGCGTGCCTATGATTATGTCAACTTTGCCCGCCCCCAGGTCCTGCACTATCCTGACCTGCGCTTGCTTCGAGCGGAAGCGCGACAGCATGGCTATGTTCACGGGAAAAGTCGCCAGCCGTTCGGAGAACGTGTTGAAGTGCTGCTGGGCGAGCACTGTTGTGGGCACGAGCACCGCCACCTGCCTGCCGTCCATGACCGCCTTGAAAGCCGCGCGCAGAGCCACTTCGGTCTTGCCATAGCCCACGTCCCCGCAGATGAGGCGGTCCATCGGCTGCGGCTGCTCCATGTCGGTCTTCACCTCGGAGATGGAGCGCATCTGGTCGGGAGTCTCTATATATGGGAAGCTCTCCTCTAGCTCGTGCTGCCAGGGCGTGTCGGGCGAATAGGCGTAACCGGGGGCCATCTCGCGGGCCGCGTAAAGGGTTAGCAGTTCTTTAGCAAGTTGGTCGGCGGCCTCTTTGACCCGGCGTTTGGTGCGCGTCCACTCGCCACTGCCCAGGCGATGCAGATGCGGAGGAGGGCCGTTGCCGATATAGGGAGCCACGCGATCGGTCTGGTCGGCTGGCACGTACAGGCGGTCGCCCTCCGCGTAGAGGAGGAGCATGTACTCGCGTTCTACGCCTTCTGTGATCATGCGCACCAACCCGCCGTACTTGGCGATGCCGTGCTCCACGTGAACCACGTAATCGCCAGGCTGCAATTCGAGCAGCATCTTCTCGCGGAGGATCGCCGCCGCGTCAGAGGTCGAGCGACGTGCCCCGGTTGCCGCCGCCTGCCGCCGGGCGACCTGCGAGCGTCCAAATAGCTCGGTATCGGTGAGCAAGACAAGGTCGGCGACCCCACCGCTCATCAACCGCCACCCGGCGTGCATACTGCCCTGCAACAGGTTCACGGAACCGGGCGCGGGAGGAGCGTTGAGCAACTCTATTACGCCCTTGCCGCCCTCGGATAGAGCCACTTGCTCCACGCCCGCCACGTAGCTATCTCCACCGGCCCCCGACCCCTGATCCCTGATCCCTGATCCCTGGATAGACGAACCCTTACGCACGGTCGGATATATATCCTCGTCCTCAAGCAACTCGCGCAGCCTACCCGACTGCTGCGACACAATGACGATGCGCGACCTGTCGGCTATCATCTCTTGCAGATCGCCGATGGCGGTTGCGATATTACCCGTGTACAGGCGGGGCGGCATAAATTCGGGCGCTTCCAACGCGCCTTCTCCGGCCCCCATAGCCAGCGTAGGCAGTCCGCGCCCGTGCGCCGATACTTCCTCCCAGGTGAGGTAAGGCCGCTTCAACCCCGGCGGCAGTTCCCCGTTGTCAACAAAGCCCTTGTAAAGCTCGACTGCCTGGCGCTCAATCTCCTGGGCTTCCAGGCGGATGAGTTCGAGGTCGTCAAGGACAAGTAGGGGTTGGGAATCGGGAATCGGGAATCGGGAATCAGATGCCGATTCCCGATTCCCGATTCCCAACTCCCGACTCCCGATTCCTGGCCCCGCCAAATAATCGGCCAAACTGGCAAGCGGCTCCGTATAATAGGGCGCGAAAAGCTCCATGCCCTCGAAGCACTCGCCCGCTTCGGTCTTATCGAGTTGGGTTTGCCACTCTTCCAGCACTTCTTCGCGCAGGTTGGACGTGTCCGCTTGCCGCAACTGCGAGATCGCTTGCTCTCTGCGCCACAAGGGCATCTCGCACGATGGGGTAATGAGCGCAGCGTTGGCCTGTCGCTCAGAACGCTGAGTAAGAGGACTGAAGAGGCGTATCGAATCTAATTCGTCGCCAAACAACTCTATGCGTATCGGTAGCCTCGACGTGGGCGGATAGAAGTCAATTATGCCGCCGCGCCTGCTGAATTGCCCAGGCTCTTCTACAAGCACCGACGACACATACCCCAGGTTCACCAGGCGCTCTAATAACTCATGCAGATTGACCCTATCCCCCCGCTTGAGAGACCTCATTGCATAGGCCATATCATCAGGAGCCATCGTCGGCTGCATCAACGCGAACACGGAAGTGACGATAATCGGTTGGAAGGTTGGAAGGTTGGAAGGTTGGAAGGTTGAACTCTCCCCAGGTAGCCTTCCAACCTTCCAACCTTCCAACCTTCCAACCTTCAACCCGGCCAGCACCCGCAGCCTCTCCCCCACGATTGTCGGATCGGGCGCGATGCGTTCATAGGGAAGGAGGTCCGGCGCGGGGAAGAAGTGGACGGGTGTGCCAGGCGGCGAGTAGGCAAGCAGACCTTCGTAGAGAGTGCGAGCGCGGTCGGTGCGCGGGGAGACGATTATCATCGGGCGACCACGCGGACCCGTCACGTCGGCGTGTAGAGCGGCCAGCAGATAGGGGCGAGCGGCGTCCAAGGGCACTTCGGCTGCTGCACTCCCGCCGGAAGCTACCTGGCGGGCGATAGCGCCGTAGCCACGCTGATCGTACAGCAGAGGCAGCAGTCCGGGGAGGCTCACTCTGCCTCCTCCTTGTGCTGCTCATCATCGTCCTGATGGTGGGGTAGGGGCGCACGGCCGTGCGCCCCTACCCCTGCCCCTACGTCCTTATCCTCTCCAGCAACGTCCGCGTCCGTGTTGTACGTGTTCATTGCCCTCTCTATGCCGTCATGCAACACAGCCTCAATAGCTTCAGCAGCGCGGGAGAGGGCTTCCTCCATGACTATGCGCTCTTCTTTGCTGAAGCGGCCCAAAACCCAGTCTATCTGCGTGTAGTCGGCTACTACGGGGCGGTCCACTCCAATGCGCAGGCGGGGGAAGTCCTGCGTGCCCAGGTGCTGAATGACACTGGTGATGCCATTGTGCCCTCCCGCCGAGCCTTTGCCGCGTATGCGTATCTTGCCAAGAGGAAGGGCAATATCGTCATAAATCACCAGTACACGTTCGTGAGGCACCTTATAGAAGCGGGCGAGCATACCCACTGCCATACCGCTATTGTTCATGTACGTAACTGGCTTGGCGAGTATCACGCCTGAGCCACTGATGGATCCTCTGGCTATTTCGGCGTTAGCCTGCTTGCCGGAAAAGCGTAGACCATGACGGCGGGCCAATTCATCAACCGCAATGAAACCCGCGTTATGCCTGGTGCCCTCAAATCGCCTGCCCGGATTGCCCAGGCCCACAATCAACCAGGGGCTATTCGTTTGTTGGAAATTTTGGGACACTACATACCATTATAAGCAATAGGGCTGGGGAGTGTCGAATTGGGAATGAAGGCTTTTTCATGCTTCGCCCTTCCTATTTGGTATCGGCTTTTTGCGGGGGTTCAAAAAGCCAGACCTTCCTCCCGTCTGGAGGATAAGTGTCTTCTATTTGCTTATAATCCGGTGACAGTTTGCCGTCCACATCCTGCAAAATTGGCTGATCTTCGGTGCTTACAAAGTAAATCGAAGGGTTCGCTTGTAGCTCTCCAAGTGGAAGAGATACTAAATCAGCCGCGTTCATATAACTATAACGGTCCCCATACCAGGGATACTCGCTTAACATCAGTGGCGTTTGGGCGTCTGGTATGGGGCTGCTCCCTACCTGGACGATTAGATAGCCTGGATGCTCCTGTATCGCTTTCATCAACATGACTTTGGAAGCTGCATCCGAACCCGTAGGGCTATTCGACAACAATTTGTAAACGTTCAACACGGGGATAACCGCCAGTAGGAGCAATATCACAGCGTGCGCCGCTACCCCCGACAATCTCAGACTACCATGCAATACCCTCTCCAACCGCGCAATTGCCAGACCCGCGAGTAAGGACACAGCCGGTACCAAAAGCAACAGGCGTGTTAGATGAGCTTCAGAAGCGAAATCAGAGAGTGCTATCAAAAGCAGGCCGACAACGAACCAGGCGAAAGCTAATCTCTCGCTGCGCTTATTTATGCGGAACAGAGCCGTTGACAGACCAATAACCAACAAAATCCCGGTTAGCTCGTCCAGAAGCGGACCACCAACAAAATGGTTCCTCCACTGATAATTGGACCAGAATGACAGAGTTGAGTCAACCAGACTAATGCGCATTGTCATGTCGTTGGCAAGCTGCTGATAACTGTTATGCGAGGCTGTATATATGAGCCGGTCGAGCGTGGTAGTCAACACGCCAGGGATAACTACCAGCACAAATCCGACGAGCATAATCCCACCGGCGAAAACTTGCTTCCAGTCGGGTCTACGTAGAAAGATAATCAGCAATAACAGCGCGACAATAGGCCACATAAGTATCGCGCCCATGAAAGTATACAGGCAGAAACCCATAGCCGCGCCCGTCGCAAAAACAAAAACCGCCCTCTGAGTTCTCCATGCCAGCGCCAGCATAAGCATAAGCAGTGTTGCATAAAAAACCACATGCGCGTTGTTATATCCTATCCTGCTGAAGGCCATCAGGTAATTGTTGCTGAACAGAACAACGCATGACGCAAGCGCGGCCAGTCGCCCAAACAGCGCCACAGCCAGTGGGTACATAAGCATCGTCGTACCCGCCACCATCAGCACTTCGCTGAAGCGCCAACCAAAGACGTTGGGGCCGAAAGCCTTCATGACTAGGGCCTGGTAAACAGTGTCCAGCGCGGGGTGCGCGTTGTAGACCCAGGCCAGGTTGAAGAAATTCCATGTGCGGGTATCTTTTGCCACAAGCTCGGCTGCCGAGAAAAATGCTCCTTCATCTCCGATCCAGGCGAAGTTCCAGCGTGTCAACTCAATCGAGTCAACCGCCACAGCAAGCGCGCCTAGCGCAGGTATAGCCGCCAAATCGAGGCGAGTAAAGTGCAATTTTGGGCGTTGCGTGGGTCTATCAAATCTTTGGACGGCGAAGCCGGCCAGGACCAGGCTGGCGAAGAAGAGCAATATATCCCAGTGAGTATATTGCCTGCCCAATATGTGCCAGTAAAGCAGGCCCTGACAAGCCGCTGCAAGGCCGAGCGCAAGGAGAGCATAACCATCGCGGCTCAACAGAGGGACCGGCAGCGCAAGCCCGGCCAACTTATCCGGTAAGGCCCGCCGGGCTGCTAAACCGACCAGAAGCGCGCCCGCCAGCGTGATCGCTCCCCCGACAACCACTGCCTGATTATTTTCGATATAAATGCGCATTAGGGATTTTACTTCGGTTGGAAGCCAGCCGAATTGATCACGGCTGCGCACCACGACCAGACCCCAGGCTACTACTCCTAATCCAAGCAGGAACGTGATACCCTCAACAAGAGGTATCTGCGGAGCCGGGGGTATAGCTATAGTTAGATCTGTACCATCGGTTTCATCAAATGAGGGGGAGTAAGGTTGCATACCAGGCAAGGAGCCTCCCAAGGAGATCTTCTAACAGTCGCCCGATAGAGTTATCCGAATACCGTACCGCACAAATAATAAAGTTGGAAGTGTATTAAGTCAAGTATCTAGAACAAACAACAGAGGTAGGTCAATGCAAAGTCGAAGGCCATGTGGGAAACAAGCCGACTCACCCTTGTCATTCTGAACGAAGTGAAGAATCACTGCGGGGTAGCAGGTATTTAGGGATAAAGATATTGCTTCCCAGCTAAGTTGCTAAGGAGAGTGATTCTTCACTTCGTACAGAATGACAAGGGTGAGTCGGCCTGTTGCTCGCACAGTTCTGCTTCCAACTTTGCGCCAGCCCTGCTTCTCACTCAATTACGTAAGCTAGGTTTCTAACAGAGGTTGTCTGGGAACTCGGCTAGGCAATGTGCGGCTTAGTATGCCTAACAAAACCGTGTAGGGGCGAACCTTGTGTTCGCCCTGTGTGCATACCGCTTCGTCAAGAGGGCGAACACAAGGTTCGCCCCTAC
>JBBQIC010000169.1:0-8891 GCA_038324555.1 Chloroflexia bacterium | reverse complement strand
GCGCTATCTATCGCCGCATTTCCATTGTATACCGTCTCGACTTCATAGCCCTCGTCTTCAAGAAGTTGTGACCACAAGGATACCAGGTTAATATCGTCATCAACTACCAGAACTTTAGCTGCCGTACCCTCCATTTGGACCTCCGTAGACTATTAACGTTTGTTTTATGCCTCTTACTACTTTTCGGGTTGCTCCTTTCTATTTCCATATAAGGCGACACTGCACGTATATGAGTATAGCTATAAGTGCGAGTAGTGCATAGTATACCACTAAATGCGATTTGCTTAAGTGTCGAGTTCGGCTAGCGACCTCCTCCTTACAGTCTACTCATTTTCATTGTTGATGGTGGCTCCTGATGTTATGGTTACTCCTCTGAAAATAAAAAGGGCGAATCCGTAGGGACGCACGGCCGTGCGCCCCTACACAGGTGGCAATGCTATTTTCATTGCCGGTTGTGGCCCGTAGGGTCATGGTTACTCAGAATGATACAGGTGAACGGGTTCCCTCCTTCGTGTCGTTCGACTTTGCATAGGCTTTACATTGGGTGAAGGTCAGATGAAGATCAAGGGATGCAACGTGGCTTTCCATCGGAGCTTGTGTCAGGCTACATGGTTTCGGTATAATTCCAAGGGGTATTCCTCCCCCTATAAAAGAGTTGCTTGTTATGTCTTTACTGGTCCCCAAAAGGACTTTCCATTATGTATTCCTCTCGACCTTGGCTGTGGTGGCTCTTGGACTGATTTTAGCACCACAAACTACCAGCGCAACCTCCCACGCGGGTAGCTTACGGCCTGACGCAAGGCAGCTTGCTTCTCGAATCTCGCTAAAACAGGCCAGCCCTTCGACGCCCCCCATTTTTGGGCCGAATCTGCGGGCCAACCTGGACGGCACCGGCGCCGGCCAACACGAGCCGAGCCTGGCGGTCAGCCGTGTGCATACGAATACGGTCATCATCGCCTCCAAGGACTACCGGAACGATAACGTCAAACAGGTGTGGATTGACGGCTCGACCGACGGAGGGCAGACGTGGTCGGTGCAGTTGCAGATGCCCGGCATACCAGCCGATCTGAACAGCCAGAGCGATCCTGTAGTAGTCGCCCGTGACGACGGGCGCATCTATGTGGCCTGCGTCGCTTACCGTGAACCTGACCGCCTGCACGCCGGAGTGTACGTCACCTGGACCGACGATGACGGCGCTACCTGGCACGACCCCTCCGTGCCCATCTTCTACCCGGAGAACCAGATAGACGATAAGGACTGGTTTGCGATAGACAATAGCCCCACCAGCCCATATTACCACCGCATATATATGATGTACTCGCCGGGCGCTGATTACGTAGTGGAGCAGCACTCCACCGATGGCGGCCTCACATGGTCCACCAGGCAGCAGATAGCTGGCGCTCGCTTCGAGTATACCTATCCTATAGTAGCGAGCGACGGCACGGTCTATAACTTCATGATGTACAACTGGGGAGCAAGCAATACCGGCACCATCCAGTTCGTGAAGTCCACCGACGGCGGCGTGACCTGGGGTGCTCGGATGACGGTCGCAACGGCTTACCAACCCGACAGCCCCATACGCACCAGCGACGATTTTCGCTTCTACGCAATATTGAGCGCGGCGGTAGACCTGAACAACGGCAACCTCTACGTCGCCTGGACCGACAAGCGCTCTATCACTTCTAACGGAACCGATGTGCTGTACAGCAGCAGCACAGATAATGGGGCTGCCTGGACCGACCCCGCACGCCTCAGCCATGACCCACCGGGGTTGGTGCGGGACCATATCACCCCTATACTCGCCGTAGGCGCGGACAGCAAACTGCACGCCTTCTGGCTCGACCGCCGCCTGGACCCCAACAACAGGCTATTCGATAGCTGGTACAGTTCCAGCGCCAACGGAGGCGAGACCTGGGACCCTGATACACGGGTGAGCACCGTCTCGCAAGACCTGAACGTTGGCCTACCTCCAAATAGCGGCCAAGCGGCAGGCGATTATTGGGGACTCGATACCGCCCTCGATACGGTCTACGTCGCCTGGAACGACTCGCGTACCGGCGACCAGGACGTCCTCGTGTCGAAGGGCCTCATGTATGGCGATGAAACGGCTACATCTACTCCTACCTCCGGGGTCTCTCTAAGCGTGACTCCCACCCACACACGCACGAGCACGCCAACTGCTACCCCGCCGGTCTGCGCGGGCGCTTACCACTACTTTCGCCCGCAGACGGGAAGTCCCTCTAACGGCGGCGTCGTTCGGGTGGGCCAGAGGTTTACTCTCGATATGCTGGTCAGTACCGGCCCCTACGACATCACAGCGCAGCAGTCGTATATCACGTTCAGTTACGATGTGCTGCAAAACGTCAAAGCCTCACAACCTGGGTGCGTGCTGACAAACACCGTCACCCACGATTCCGCGACTTTCGAGGTTGACCTGCAAAACGAGGTCTGCAACGGCCCCAACCCATGTGTATTCCGCCGCTTGACTATACCGGCGGGCTACCTGGCTTACGCTTCGGGCGCGCTGAACAATCCTTCCTATAACGGCCCCGATTTCCGCGTGGCACAGGTGGCCTTCTGCGCTATCGCTGCGGGCCAGGCTACTATACACTGGCAGTTTACGCCTCCCGCGCCAATGACCCGCGATACTGAAATTGTAGAGGAAGGCGGAAGTCTAATAAACGTGCGCTCGTGCTATACCGATTACATAATCAACGTAGATGGACCCACTAGAACTCCCACCATCACAGCGACCAGCACACCAACCGCCACTTCTACCGCCACCCCGACCGTCACTCCGGCCTGCGCCTCCTCCTTCGCCGACGTGCAGCTATCGGACTACTTCCGCGACGCGGTGCGCTATCTGTATTGCGCGGGCATCATTTCGGGCTACTCGGACCACACCTTCAAGCCCTATGATGTCACCACACGCGCACAACTGGCTAAGATAATCGTGCTTGCCGAGCGTTGGCCTTTTGACTTACAGGGTAGCCCGCACTTCACCGACGTTGCATCTTCCAACCCTTTTTATGTGTATGTCGAGACTGTTCGCAACCACGGACTTATGTCCGGCTACAGCGACCGCACTTTCCGCCCCAATGACGACATTACGCGGGCGCAACTGTGCAAAGTGATAGTATTGGTGCGACACTGGGACATAACCACTGGCGACGGTCCCCACTTCAAAGACGTACCTACCACCGATGTTTTCTACGGTTATATAGAAACCGCCCGCGCCTGGTTGGTAGTCTCTGGCTACGAAGACGGCACCTTCCGTCCAGGCAATAACACCACGAGAGCAGAGCTTACTAAGATAGTGTACAACACTCTCCTGGCTCTGGTCCGGTGACGTGAAACGTGAAACGTGATTAGCGTAGTTCACGTTTCGTTTCACAAAGGAGCTTACCATGTTCTTACATCCCCCAATCAAATTGATCAGTTGCGTGTTGTGCGCGCTTCTTGGTATTGTTGCGCTTGCGCTGGTTTTCGCGCCGGATGGCTCCGGTAGTAACGGGAGCGCGTCGGCTGCTCCCGTTGCTCATATACAGGCAAGTTTAAATAAATCAGTTATAGCCGAGTCTACGGACACCCCTACACCAGAGGGCTGCGTGGGGGCTTATCATTATCTTAAGCCGCACCCTGGCGCCGGGCCTGCGAATGGCGGGGTTGCCACTTTGGGCCAGCAGATTTGGTTCGATATGATGATCCACTCAGGCGACTACGACCTTAACGTACATCAGGCGTATCTTACCTTTACATATTCGGTACTGCAAAATGTGAGCACTTACGTTAATAATTGCACTTTGAGCACCGGAGTGTCTACGGACCCCACTGTCTTTGACCTCCAGTTGCAGAACGAGACGTGCAATGGCCTGGGACCTAACCACGATCAGGATTGCCTTTTCAGGGGTATGTCAGTCCCAGCTGGCGATATAGCTTTCGCTTCGGGCGCTTGGGTGAATCCCACGTATCATGGGCCGGATTTTCGAGTGGCAGAGATAGCATTTTGTGTGGCTGCGCCGGGCCTAGCCACTATACATTGGCAGTTCACCCCTCCCGATCCCGAAATTCGCAACACCGAGATCGTAGACGCGCCCGGCGACATCGTGAGCAACGACGATTGCTATAAAGACTATATTATCAACGCTGTTGACCCGGAGGTCACCCCCGCGTTCACCGAAGTCACGCTGCCCACGCGCACGCGCACCCCGACGAGCACCGTTACCCCCACCCCTAGCGACACTCCAACGTCTACTTTAACCTACACCCCTAGCGACACGCCCCTGACTAAGCCGACATATGTGTCTACCTACACGCCTACGCCTGCTCGCACACCCGTTTTCTGCATCATTAATCTGGATGACGTTAAGCCTTCGGACTATTTCTACGAAGCTGTGCGCTATATGTATTGCAATGGCATAATCACAGGCTACTCGGATTACACCTTTAAGCCGTATGCAGAGACCACCCGCGCCCAACTCTGCAAGATAGTGGCGTTGGCCGAAGGTTGGCAGATAGACAACGCCTACACTGTTCGTTTCAGCGATGTGCCGCCCGGCTCCCCCTTCTTTGCTTATATAATGGCGGCCTATACTCGAAACGTCATCTCAGGCTACAGCGACGGCACATTCCAACCAGGCAACAGCATAACCAGGGCGCAACTATCTAAAATCATCATGCGCGCCCAGCAATGGCCTGTGGATACTGCCGGTGGCCCACACTTTACCGACGTGCCACCAAACGACACTTTCTACCAGTACATAGAGACTGTCTACAACCGAGGGGCCATCTCCGGCTATGCGGACCGAACATTCCGCCCAGGCGACTCGGCCACGAGGGGGCAGATAAGTAAGATAGTGTATAATGCTATCAGAAACCCGTAGGGAGTAGGGTGAGGGAATAGGGTGGGGCGCAATTTTCTTCGTCCCTATTCCCCCACCCTATTCCCTCACCCTACTCCCTAAATAGTGCAAGGAGGGAATATATAATGTCCTCGCGTCTACGTGCCCGTAACAGGGTTGCCCGGTATATTTTCTCTATATTCTTTATTGTTGCCGCGTTTGCCCTGTCGTTTGCCCCGCAAACTACGGGGGCGGCTTCACCTCTCGGTATGACGTGGCAGCGCCATACTGAGGACGTGTTTAGCAAATTCGGGTTTGACCCACCCACCTGGTCGGCAAACGTGCGGGCGAATACAGACACGACGGGCAACGGGCAGCACGAGCCTGCCCTCGCTGTCAGCCCCGCCAATCCTAATGTGGTGGTTATCGCCAACAAGGATTATCGGGAAGGCGACATCAAACATGTGTGGATAGAAGCTTCTAGAGATGGCGGGCAGAGTTGGCCTACCCAACTTCGCATGACCAACGGTATCACTACGGACACGGAGAGCGATCCCGTTGTCATAGCAAGAGACGACGGTCGCATCTACGTCTCCTGCCTCACCACAGGGAATAACGGCGTCTTCATCACATGGTCTGATGACAACGGTGTATCATGGCAGCCTGCTCGGGCTATAGTCCAGAACCAATCGGGTTTGCAGGACAAGGACTGGTTCGCTGTAGACAACAACCCATCGTCTCCTTACTACCACCGCGTGTACATGGCCTGGGCTCCGGGCGGCGTCGTCTCCTCCTACTCGAGTGATGGTGGTCTTACGTGGAGCACGCCCCAGCAGATTCCCAACGGTGGCGGCTCAATAGAATACCCCTACCCGGTGGTAGCCCCAAACGGCGACGTGTTTATCTTCCACATGTATAACTGGAATAACCGGGGCAGCAACCCAAGCATAGTCAAAGTAGACAAATCCACAGATGGGGGAGTGACATGGAGCCAACCCGTCAACGTAGCGACAATATATCAGCCCAACTCTCCCCCACGCACCGGCGACCAGTGGCGCTTTTATTCCATCATCTCAGCGGCAACGGACCCCACGAACAACAACCGGCTGTACGCAGCATGGACAGACAACCGAAACATCAACACGAATGGGCTAGACGTGCAGTACTCGGCCTCAACAGATCACGGCACGAGTTGGAGTCCGATCACCCGCCTGAGCCACGACCCCACAGGAGTAGTGCGAGACCACATCACACCGATACTAAACGTTAGCGCAGACGGACGGCTGAACGCATTGTGGCTGGACCGGAGATTGGACGCGGCAAACCACCTCTTCCAGGCTTGGTACTCCTCATCAACAGACGGAGGGACAAGTTGGGAAGCAGACAGTCAGGTAAGCGATGCACCAGGTTTGGGCTTTGACCTGAACGTGGGGCTGCCACCTGGGAGTGGGAACGCGGCAGGTGACTACTGGGGGTTGGGGAGCGCGGGGGGCTACGTCTACGCCGCCTGGACCGATACACGTATTAATAGCCAACAGGATATTTTCACTTCCAGGGGGATCCGTTCGGGCGGCACTCCCGTCCC
The DNA here is from genome assembly GCA_038324555.1 of Chloroflexia bacterium. Lineage (GTDB taxonomy): Bacteria > Chloroflexota > Chloroflexia > QHBQ01 > JADMIH01 > JADMIH01. The sequence continues at coordinate 2,465 of JBBQIC010000169.1, read as the reverse complement.
CACGAACACCCCAAGCGCGACGCCCAGCCCTACGGCTACAACCGAGCCTTCGGGCACGCCCATCGCAACGGCCACTCCGTGCGTGATGAACTTCAGCGACGTAAGCCCATCGGATTACTTCTATGAAGCGGTACGCTATCTATATTGCGCGGGCATCGTGTCAGGCTACGGCGATGGCACGTTCCGGCCATACAACAACGCCACACGCGCCCAACTCACCAAGATAATCGTGCTTGCCGAGGGTTGGAGCGTGGACTGCCCAGATACCGGGCACTTCAGTGACGTGCCAACCGATCACCCATTCTTCTGCTATATAGAGACCGCCTACGAGCACAGCATCATCTCCGGCTACGGCGACGGCACGTTCCGGCCCGATAATAACGTGACGCGAGCACAGTTGTGCAAGATAATCGTGCTGGCCCAACAATGGCCCATAGATACCAGCGGCGGCCCTCACTTCTCGGATGTGCCCACGTCCCACCCGTTCTACAGCTACATAGAGACCGCTTACAACCACAGCATCATCACGGGTTACGGGGACGGCGCCTTCCGCCCTGACAACAGCGCCACTCGTGGGCAGATAAGCAAAATAGTCTACCAGGCGATTACTCTATTTCACTAGTGAACTAGACGTAATAAAACAAAGAAGCAAAATCACCGCGTGATTTTGCTTCTTTGTTTTATTACCTCTGTTAGAGGATGTCGCCGCTATCCTCCCCAAGCAAACGCTTCCGTACTAGAGGCACGGGCGGATAGCCCATCGCCAATACGCTGTCGTGGAACCGCTTGAGGTCGAATCCTGTACCCTCTTTGGCTTTTACGTCTTCGCGCAGGCGCAGCAGAAGGAGTTTGCCGAGCGTGTAGTTCAGATACCCTGGGTCGAAAGTGCCGCGTATCGCTTCTTTTTGCGCAGGTAGTTCTTCCATGAAGCCGTTCTCCATGAAGAAGCGTGTGCCATCCTCCAACGTCATGCGGTTGGTGTGCATCATTATGGACACCACGTAGCGGCAGTTGCGTAGCAGCGCCTCGCCCAACTGTGCCAGGCGAAGCATCGGGTTTTCACCCCTGTAGCCTTCTTCAACCATCATTTGCTCGCAGTAGTGCGCCCAGCCCTCAACGAAAGAGTAAGATCCGAAGACCTTGCGCACTGGCGACATAACTTTAGCAGCGTGCAAGAAATGTACGTAGTGGCCCGGATAGGCTTCGTGGACGCTCACATCGCGCAACGTGGCGTAATTAAAGCGGCGTAACCACTCCTCCCCCTGTTGCTCCGACCACTCCTTTTCGACGGGGGTCACGTAGTAATAAGCGTCGGTGGCGACTTGCTCGAACGGGCCGGGCGAGTCCATGAAGGCGAAGCCCCAGCGCAGGAATTCAGGCGTCTCTTTCACCTTGCAGCGCACTTCCGACGGAACCGTGATGATGTCTTTGTCTAGTAAATATTGCCTTATTTCTTCGAGCATGTCTGCGGTTTCCGGGATGAGGTTTTCGGCGGTCGGGTGGTCCAGGGAAGCCGCCAGCGCCACCTCGCGCACATCCTTGTCGGGGTCTATCAGCCTGGCGGTGGCGACGAACGCCTCTTTGTTGGCGGCAAGGTTGGCGCGCCCCACTTCAAGCACGCGCTCGATGGGCAGACCCACAAGCTCATTGACGGCCAGCATCCGCTCGAACATCGCGCCCCCAATTGCAAAGTCCTCCTTTGCGCTGTCCATCTGCCCTTTCAGATAGCCCACGTAGCCTTCGATTGAGTCGACAGCTTCTGCGTTCACCTCGGCAAACTGGGTCAGCAGGCCCTCATCGCTTATCTGCCCCTTGACGGTCTCAGGAAGGGCATTCCGCATGTAGTTCGCCTGGCCGCTGCTCATCTCGATAGCGACCTGCAAAATAGGTTTGGCTAAAGGCAACTCTAATAGCGCGGTCAGTTGCTCGATCATCTTCGGGACGCCGCGCTCATATTCTATCAACTTGCGCAGACGGTCCTCAATGGGAGCGTAGTCGCGCTTGATGTAAGCCGTCACGTCTGAAAGCCACATTCCCAGCATAGGGTTGTAGGTATGTTCACGCTGCTCGGCCCAGCTAAACAGTTCGGCCTCCAACCCCTGGCACAGCAGGTCGTAATCGAGGCAAGTATCGCGGTCAAGCTGCGACCTATCAATATTCTTGAGTTCAGTAAGGGATTGCTTGATCTCGCTTATTCGCCTCTCGATAGCTGCTTTAGACAGGTCGGGCGTCCTGCCGTCGTATTCGTGCAGCCCCAGGCCAGCCGCCTGTGGAGGCATGAACTCAAAAACGTCCTTCAAGCACCCATCCGCAAACTCCGTGAATCGCTGGGCCTCGTCGTTCCTATGAAAACCTACCATGCGTATCTCTCCTTGATAGGGTGAGGGAATAGGGTGATACCGTAGGGGCGCACGGCCGTGCGCCCCTACGGTATCACCCTATACCCTCACCCTACTCCCTGCATC
>JBBQIC010000168.1:0-8930 GCA_038324555.1 Chloroflexia bacterium | reverse complement strand
AGTGATTCTTCGCTGCGGCTCAGAATGACACGGGTGAGAGGGTTTGTTTGCCCATGTAATCTCCTTAAGTTCGCGCCTATGGGCAGGCCCCCGTGCCTGCCCTCTCTCTTTACCACCAACATCCGGGTACGCGAACAGGGCGCGATAAATCATGCCCCTACTATGTGAATCCAAGCATCCGGGTGCGCGAATAGGGCAGGCACGGGGGCCTGCCCCTACGACCTGCACTCCTATTCTATAAACTTACCCTGGCTCCTAGTCTAGCCAAAGGGTCGGGCTTCTGACAGTTCATCAACGACCTCGTCCTTGTGTTGTGCGGGGCTGGGGTCCAGGCCGCGCTCGTCAGACGCTACGTGACCTACTACCTGGTCTACGATGTAGAGGGGGCGGCGGCGCGTCTCGTCGGAGTTGCGCCATAAGTATTCGCCCAACACACCAAGCATCAACATCTGGAGGCCGGACGTTACGAGCACTACAATCATCAGCGAGGACCAACCCTCTATATTTATGAACCCCAATAGAGTCAAAGTTAACACCACAAGGGCGTAGAGTAAGCCAAGTACCGCGACTATGATGCCAAGCGCCGAGCAAAGGCGCACAGGGAAGTAGGAGAAAGCTGTGAACGCATCAGCGAAGTATTTGAGCCTGCGCTGCAAGTTCCAGCGTGACTTGCCGTGTTCGCGCTTCTGGCGCTCGTAGTAGACCATCTGGTAGGGGAAGCCGCTCCACATCAGCAGGCCGGGAAGATGAGTGTTCTTCTCCTCGCACTGGTTGATGACGTTGACCACTTTGCGGTCAATGAGAAAGCAGTCGAAGCCGTCCCTGGGCCAGGTTTTGAAGGCGAAGCGGCCAAACGCCCAGTTAAACACGGAGGCAGGCATCTTGACGCTGGCAGGGTCGTCCCGATTGGAGCGGGCGGCATAGACGGCGGGCACGCCTCGCTTCCAATGGGCCAGCATCTCCAGGATGATTTCGGGCGGGTCTTGTAAATCCGCCGAGATGACGGCAACGGCGTCGCCGGAGGTGTGCGCCAGCCCCGCCATGACCGCGATGGTCGCACCGAAGTTGCGCAGCAGCTTGACCACCTTAATACGGCTGTCCATTTCTCTCAAGGCCGCCAACACCTCGAACGAACGGTCGCCAGAGCCGTCGTCTACAAAAATGAACTCGAATGTGTAATCAGGCTCCTTGGCGGCGCACTGGGCGAACCGCTGGTGCAGCAAGGGCAGACTACCTTCGTTGTAGTAGACCGGCGCGACAATTGATATTTTCTGCATGTTTTGTCCCATTCTCCAGGTACGCTTATAGCTCTTGTCCAGGCAGGCTACCGGCGTATCACCGACCAGGGCCGGTGATCTCGGTCTATTATCACTCTCAATCCACCATGCGTATGAAGCGGGCAGGCACTCCCATCACCACGGTGCCCGGTTCAACCCCTTTGGTAACCACAGCCCCGGCGGCCACTATAGCACCCTCACCGATCACCACACCTGGCAGCAATAGAGCGCCTGCCCCAACCATGGCCCTATCTCCGATAGAGGGGCCTACCAGGAGATCGCGGTAGCCATCTCTGCCCAGGGCGTTGTCGTTAGCCATGCCTACCCCTGTGCTGATGAATACTTCGCGGCCGATGGTGCAGTTACCCGTTACGTGCGTCAAATCCATGATTTTGGTGCCATCGCCCACTCTACTGTTGTAGTTGATGGTCACATAACGGCTTATCAGGCAGTGCGCACCGATCCTGCACTGCTCTCTGATCGAGGCTCCGTCACCTATGAGGGTCATCTCGCCGATCTCCACGTCATAGTAGATGATGGCGTTGGGACCTATGGAGGTGTGCGCGCCAATGATCAACCGCCGCTCGAAGACCGGTTGGCGCGATAGGGCGCCTGCGCCTTTTGGCTCTTTGCCCACGTAGGCGCCGGGGAATATCTCCACACCATCTCCGATGCTCACACCTGACTGTACCACAACATGTGGGTGGATGACCACATCGTTGCCTATCTTCACGCCTTCGCGTATGACGGCGAACTCGCCAATGCTTACGTTCTCTCCTATGCTGTCCGTTTCCACTACTGCTAGTTTACTGATCGCCAAGTTGGGCCTCCTTTGAGTCAAACGTTAGTTAGGACGCAAATGTTCAGAATTAGGGTACTCCGTAGGGGCGAACCTTGTGTTCGCCCTCTTGACGAAGCGGTATGCTGACAGGGCGAACACAAGGTTCGCCCCTACGGAGTACCCTAATTCTGAACTCTTACGTTAAGACACCTGGCACTTCGACTGATAATGATCCCCTCACGCTCTTTGATTAGTGCTGCACCTGATACTCAATTAGCGAAGCAGCAGTTTTCGCGTCGAGCACGTACAGCGTCTTCTTGTCAGGTCCGTAGGCCAACCCCGTCGGGTTTTCGGGTGTCGAGTCTTGCACCGTGAACCTGGCGCTTTGCATGGAGTTAGTTCTGACGTTGACCGATACCATCCCCTGCGCGCAGGTCGCGTCGAGCCAATCGCCGTCCATAACCAGGTGTACGGCCCTGCAACCCACATCATATTCGCGCAAGAAGTGGCCGTCGGCGGCCATGACCTGGATTCTCTGGTTGCCAGACTCGGTAACGTATAAGGTTCCGTCGCCGCCAATCACCACGTCGGCAGGGTTGTTGAAGCCCTTACTCATGCCAAGGAAGGTGGTCACTACGTCGCCTCCGTCTCTCGCATATTTGAGAACCTTGCCCCCTTGCATGTCGGCGACGTAGAGCGAACCGTCTTTGGCAATGTAGAGGCCGGTAGCGATGGTCGTTTTGTCTTTGAGGCTGTGTTTGCTCACCACAGTACCATCCGGTTTCATCACCAGGAGAGCCTGGTCGCCTTCGCCGTTGTTCAGAACGTAGAGCAGCCCGTCGGGGCCGACCTTCACGTCGCTCGGGTGTGCAAAGGTCACGACCCCGCTCGCCGATATTGGCTGGATGCGCCTGTAGCCTCCGGTCTTCACGTCGAATTCGCCCACCCAGCCGGTCATCTTCCGAGCGAACGAGGTTACATAGACCTTGCCGTTCAGATAGGCGATACCGTAAGGCTCATCGAGCGGAGGCTTTATGGCGTTGTCCCACCGGTGCTGTTGAGTAAAGATAGTCTTTGGCTTCAAGTATCCGTAGTTCATGCCGTACCATCCCAGGCTGACTATCGAAAGCGCGCCCACGAGGATAGCGCCCCGCGTCGCAGAGGGCAATCGTCTAGCTGCCCCAATGCGCTGCGCAAGAAGCAGAAGCAGGTAGCAGACCAGCACGATCAGGACCGACGCGCCGATAAGCTGGCTCGACTTGAGAGGGTGCAGCACCTGGTCGGGCTGCACGAAATCGGTGCGTATGCCTCGGATGTCAACGTTATGGTGCCAGGGGACCGCCGGGTCGAGAGCGAGCCAGATATGCACCGTCCATTCGGGCAGGGTCCACATCAGGCGCGGGTCGTACATCATGAACCCCATGAGTATCAAACTTATGGCCGTTAGCGCGCCATAAAGCAGCCCGTAGGCTACCCTCGGTATCCACGCCCTGGAGAGGACATAGAGCGATACAGCCAAAGGCGCGGCGGCCAAAGGTATAAAGGTCGAGAGGTAACGGGCTGGCGGGTTCCACGCCCCGTACCAACCCTCGTAGGCGGTGATGAGCGTCATGTAGGGCACACTCAACAAGGCCATCCATAGCAGCAGCCTGCGGTCCGAGGCGCGCCCCGTGCGGAACATGGCTATGACGCCTATTATAGTGAGCAGGTACACCGGCGCATAGGGGAGCAGGCCCCATCGTTGGTCCAGGAGCAACCCGAAAGCAGCTGTCAAGAAGCGGGTCATATCCGCGCCCCCCGCCCAGGGCCAGTAAAAGTGGTCAACCCTGCCCTTCTCGCTGCTTGAAGGCAGTAAGGTGCCCGCCCTGAACAGGTTGTAGCTCACCAGCACTATAACCCACACTAAAATAGGAACCAGTACCCACAGCGCGCTGCGAATGGCAACCCTGGATTTCAGCTTTAGGATCGTGGCCTTGTTGAATGCCAGACGGCCTTCGGGATCGGTGTGGCGGAGCCACTGCACTGCTGCGTACAGGGCCAGCACAGCGGATACCGGCAGGCACCTGAGCGACAGCCAGGGGATGTAGCCGATGCACAACCCCACCAACAGCAACCTCCACCTGCCATTCGCTCCCCAGCCCATAGCCAGGCGTCGGAAGGCATATATGAGCAGCAGGCCCACAGGCATCTCTGTGAAGATCATGTAAGAGTAAGTCATGATCGGGTTGCTGAAAGCTATGGTCAGCCATACCACGATGGCGATCCAGGTTTTGGCGGTCAACTCATAGGTCAGCAAGAAAACGTTGGTGACCAGGAGAGCGCCAAGCAAGCACATAACGACGACAGTAGCAGGCCACCACAGCGAAAACCAGGAGCCAACCAGCCAGGCCGGCGCCAGCAGAAAGGGCAGGCCGGGCAGGTGGGCGCTATATTGCTCGCTCTGCGGCCTGGTTGGTGTGTCCGCGATCTGCCTATCCAACGGATAAGGCGCGCTGATAGTGGTCATGCCGACGAAACCGCGCGGGTGAGGAGCCAGCGAGTATAACGTGTCGTAGTCCTTGTTGTCGTAGTTGTTCTTGACGTTGAGGTCGCCGTCCTGCGCTATGCTGGCAGCTTCCATGAGGTAGAACGGCTGATCGCCCGTAGGAGGGCTGCTATATAGGATGATGTTAGGAACGAGCGAAACATACAGAAGGAAGGTGACAAAAAAGCAGGAGATGGGCCACAGCCTGTTCAGAGGCTTGTGAGACAAGGGTAAATCTGCGCCCGCCGCCGTTTGTGGCAGCCCTGGCGCACCAACAGTCTCCCCCGATGCCTGGGGCTTGGCGATAGGCGGAGCAGCTTCGACCGCTGGCGGTACAGCTACTGCGTAGGAGTTTCCCTCAGTAGCTATACTCATTTGATCGAGGTGATTTTCTTCCCCATTTCCCATACATTCCGCCTCAGACATCTAAATACGCAGCGCGTGCTGAACGAACACCATAACCACCAGCCGCTAGAACTCATCCGAAAAATACCAGAACGCCCCCGTAGGGGCGCACGGCCGGGCGCCCCTACCCCAACACCATGGGACAACCCGTAGGGGCGCACGGCCGTGCGCCCCTACCCTTGCCAGACTATTCTTCTAGCCACTAGCCACTTGTCCCCGGCAGATGCACCGTCTCAGACACCGCCAGCTTGCGAGTGTCGAAAGCCAGCTTCTTGGTGCCCCCCGCGCTCATCTTGCCTGCGGTTTCCAGCAATTGGGCTTCCTTTTCGGTTGCTTCCGCCAGTTCGGTCTCGCCCATGTTCAGGAGGCGGGTGGCGGCTGCGCGCAGATTGCGGGTAGCGTTAGCCACATCACCTACCATGCTGGCCTGTAGGGCGCGGGTCTGCAACTTGAACGTGGTAGCTTTTTCCACGCTGTTCATCACTCTTGGGTCGCCGGGGCTGCTCTTCACGCCCACGGCGAAGGTAGCCACGAGGTCAAGCGCGGCCTCTTCCTGTGTACTGTGGCTGCCCGCAGTCTCGTAGGTGAGTAAGAGGCGGGCTAACCTGTACTGGCCGGGTTTGCGGGCGGGCATAACCACCTCGAAGAGTAAAGTCTGTCCGACGCTTGCTTCCAGGTCTCCCAGAGGCAGAGTAAGAAGTTGCCCCTTCTTTGAGCTTATGGCAGGCTCTGACCCTGCTGAAAGGCTCCCACCCTGACCGCCGGTTAGTGTCGCGTTCGAGCCTATGCCGGGCCACAGCTTGGATATTACCGGAGCCACTCGATAGGCGGCACGCATCTCTACCCCACGCGACGGGTTGGCTGTGATGCGCAAATTGCGGGCTGCGGTCTGCTGCATGGCGAGCACCGTGTCCTGGAAGGCCTGCGCGATCTCTTCGGGGCGCTCTATGTAACCCGATTGGCCGCCACTTTGCGCCGCTATGTCGTCCAGTAGTTCGATGCTCCAATCTTCTTCCGCGCCCACACCCAGCGCGGTAACAGGTATACCCCTGGCGCCTGCCTGGGCCGCCAGTTCCTTGCAGCGCTCTGCGTCACCCCACGTCTGGCCGTCGGTCAACAGGATGATGCGCGATATCGCGCCTGGGGCCAGCCCCTTCATAGCTTCGTCAAGGCCGACGAGCAACCCCTTGCTCATAGCTGTGCCGCCCGCTTCACGTATTGCGTCCACCTGGGCAGCCAGCCCTTGCACATGTGGGTCAGACATGCGTGTGGTCGGTATGAGCGGGTGAACCTCATCGTCGAAAAGCGTCACCGCGAGGCTGTCCTGGGGGCCGAGGTGTCCCAAGACCCACCTGACCGCGCCCTTCAAGTTTTGCAGTTTCGCCCCGCCCATCGAACCGGAAGTGTCCAGCACCAGGCTGAGGTTCAAGGAGTTTTGACCCTTCACTTCGTTCGAGGGCATGGTTTTGAGTTTTGACCCTTCACTTCGTTCGAGGGCATGGTTTTGAGTTATGGATTCTACAACGCCCTGGCTAGACGGGTCTTCCTGCGTTATATCAACGAGCAGATAGGCGAGGCTTGTTTGTTCGCTGGCGGGTAAAGGGTCGAGATTCCAGGTGGCGTTCAGCTTTAGCTTTTCAGACATCGAAGGCTCCAAATAGCGTGTGGGGTTGACTGCGGCAGGCATCAGTAAATACGCCATTTTGTGAAAGAAAGTTACATCCGTAGGCTTGGGGGACTACCCCGTGCCTGCCCCTAGGCGCGAACTTAAGGGCAAACAAACCCTCTGACCCGTGTCATTCTGAGCGAAGCGAAGAATCTCTTCCCTCGCTTAGATGCTGGATTTACCATGTCCCACGCATCCTGACCCACGATGAGATTCTTCACTCCGTTCAGAATGACACGGGTCAGAGGGTTTGTTTGCCATGCAGCCTCATTACGTTCGCGCCTAGGGGGGTCTGCCCCTGCGAGCATCATTCACCCAACACATGAACCAATATGGTGCTTATATTGTCTTCGCCTCCGGCTTCATTGGCGATGTTTACCAACATCTGGCATACCGACCTTGGGTCTTTGTCCTGGTTATTGCTTATAGTTGTATTGATAACCGGGTCGCGCACAAAGTCCCATAAGCCGTCCGAGCACATGAGCACGCTGTCTCCGGGTTGCAGGCGGCAGGCAAAAATATCCACCTCCGCCTCGGTCAGGTGGGGGTCGCCAAGGGCACGATATATTTCGTTGCGCCTGGGGTGCGTGTATATTTCGTCCGAGGTCAACTGCCCTGCGGCTACCAATTGCGCTACCAGAGAATGGTCATGCGTGATGGCCTCCAACTGGCTTTCACGCCACATATAGGTGCGGCTGTCGCCCACGTTTGCAACATATAACTGGCTACCCACCACGAGGGCCACCGTAACGGTAGTTCCCAGGTCCGAGTGACGCTCGTTTGCGAGGTCGTGTATGCGGCGATTGGCTTCGAGTACGGCCTGTTGTAGCAGGCTGGTACACGTTGCATGGTCGGTAGCTACCGGATCGCCCGATGCCAACGGCCCCAGGAAAGCCGAATTGACCACCGAGCCAATTGTGCGCGCGGCTATGGACGAAGCAACCTCGCCGCTCTGGTGGCCTCCCATCCCGTCGGCTATCACGTACAACCCGGCAGAAACGCCCCCTTCGTGTTCGAGGACGTTAACTTCCAGGGTCAGCACACTATCCTCGTTTATCTGGCGCACTCTGCCCAGGTCAGAGGCATGGCCGCTCCACAACTCAAGATTGTCCAGGGGTTTGTTCTCTTCGTAGAGATCGTGAAGCGCCTGTGCAAACTCCTGGGCGGTTGGATATGCGCCTTCTCTGGCTTTCGCAAGTATCACCGACGGGCTGGAGACGCTCCCAAGCGGGCTTGCGACTTCATCAGGAGGCGACACTGCGGTTTGTAGTTGGGCTGCTTGCTGGTTCTGCGCGTCAAATTGGGTATGATCTCCGCGCATAGCCACGTACCAGCCATCAAGGGCCACAGCCAGGTTGCGAACGTCGGAGACCTGCGCAGTAGGCTCAATGGGAGAGGTCCCGTCGTCTGTGGCCTGGTACGCGCAGGCTGAAGGGTCCACGAGCATCAGGCGGTCGCCCGGTTGCGCAACCAGGTTGTCAGGTGTAATCGCGCAGCCCACGATGCCGTGCGAATGCAGTTCTACCAGTATCTCTGCTGATTGGGCCATCCATCCGAGAATTTGCTCTTCTTCGGGGTCTTCAATCTCTATAAGATGCCCTGACGCGGTTTTTGGTGAGGAGAGTAGGCCCCCGTCATCTTCCACCCATGAAGAGAGACTCCTGCCATACACTTCCTCCCACGCGACGTAGGCGCGTCCCAGGTCGGGGTGGAAAAATGCGTCATAGACGTGGGCTACGCCTTGTACGGCGTTTTCAAGGATAGGTTCGGGCAGAGGAGACGCGATCTGGCTCTCGCCCTCTGGCCCTTCTTCCCCGGTGATGGTAGCATTGAACTCTTGCAGTCGGTAGAAGCGACCCGTCAGTTGAGCGCCGCATTCCACGCAATAGGTATCGCCTTCCATAGACGCGCTGGAGCCACAGGCCCAGCAGACCCGATAGCCCTGCATATCGGTCACTCTGTAGAGGTTGCTGCCGTGCAAGACACCCAGTGACGCCTCCACCCTGTAGCGGTCTCCCACTATAGTCTTAGTTTCGAGGGCAGGCACAGGTGGGACTTCACCTTCGGCTGAGAGTGGGATCGTCCGATGCTGTCCGTCAGCCGCGTCGTCTTCCAATGGCTCAGTTGGCGTGGCCTGTTCGCTGATAGCGCCAGTGCCCCCATCATCTGCCGCTTGGGTAAGAGATTGAGGCTCGCTATCTGAGGGCGGGGGATTGCCTTCCTGGGCCGGAGCCTCAGTCTCGGTCAAAGAAGCTTCTGCCTGTCCAACCTCTTGAA
>JBBQIC010000167.1:0-8944 GCA_038324555.1 Chloroflexia bacterium | reverse complement strand
ACGTGCGCTTTATCGTGGTACACAAAGCCGACCTGGCTACCGGGCGTGAAGGCGCGCTGGAGCAGGTCATAGGCAAACTCTTTACGGACAAAGATAAAGTTTATGAAGACGCGGACGTTATTATCTACCAGCCGCCCGTGCAACCCTCAAATAAGAGCCAGACATTGCCTCTGGTCGGCCTGGGTAATGGCTGGCACAGGGTCGAGCAAAACCCCCTGCACAGGTGGACAGGCAGTAACGTCACGAACGGCAACGCCTACGTCTGGTTGGGCATCCCGCCGGGCGCGGAGGGCCATTACAGGCTCAAGCTGACCGCGTATGCTTACAAGTCTGCACGAACACTGTCTGTGCTGCTCAACGGCAACTCTCTACTGACCAGGCAGATAGGCACGGCGTTCGAGGACATTGAGGTTGACCTGGGTACGCTGGCGGTCGGCAACTACGATCTGCTACTACAAGTGAAAGAGCCGCCCGAAAACCCGCAGGGTGACGAGCGCAAGTTAAGTATAGGGGTGACGCGGATAAGTGTGGAGCGGGTTGGAAGTAAATGACGTAAGTTGCTAACTCAACTTGCGCGTGGAAAGCAAACCTGTCACAATTGCATTTATGCCCACCAGGATTTATTGAGGCATAATAGGCGACATACAATTGCGAGGCAGTGAACGTTTGGCGTGATCTAGCAGGTTGAGCATGTGGTAACCGGGTCGTAATCTTCGTATATAGAGGTCTACAAGAACAGGTTTGAATAGAGGTAAAATGCGATCTGAGGGGACAGTCGAGAATGTGGCCGATGAGGTAGTCGAGTCGGAGCGTGCTGGATCACTGGACCAGGCACTTAGCCTACCCGATGTACTTCGGCAGATGGGTGCTTTCTACAGAACGGACCCAGTTAAGGCAGTGCGTGGACAAGGGTTTATTAGATATCTGCATCAATATGTGGGAAGCCAACTTGAAGCACGCTTGACCAGGTTTGCAAAGCAGCGCAAAATTGAGGTTAAGTTTGAACCGACGATACTTGGCTCAACGAAACCAAAGCATCTAGACGTAGCCGTTATTGATCCAGAGAATGGGCCACTTGTCCTGATTGGGATTCGGAGCCAGATGAGTTCCATCGGCAAAAATGTCCTCACCTACTACGAAGGGATAGTCGGTGAGTGCATAAGTCTCCAAGACCGCTTTCCGATGAGTACCTACGGATATATCTACTTGCATCCGCTAGTTTCAATCAAGGAAGGTAAACAAACAGAGTCCATCAATCACGCAAGATACGCCCGTATGTATGAGGCTATCACGGGTCGTTCAGGCCCGGCCTATAAGAACCTGCGAGGGATCTTCGACCAATTTGCTTATATGGTGGTTGACTTCGAGAGAACCCCTCCAGAGTTACGCGACGATGTGGTGCGAGCCGCAGTGCCGGGCCTTGATATGTCGCTTGACACCTTTGTAGAGCGCATTATTAGTACATTCAATTCCCGAACTCTATTCTGGGATATTTTCGAATAGATGTCCGCGTGATTGCGTCTGCCCACAGTTAAGCGCCTATTAGCGCCGGGATGAGCGCGCAGATGTTCGCCAGTGGGCCAATACCTCGATTCCATGATGAACCAGGTCTATATCGTGTTTACTCAACCCTAGCTGCTCTTCCAATACCTCGTTATCACCAGAAGCGTAAGCCTCCGTCGTCCTACCGAGATGGAGTAAGTGGTCGAGGCGGCTGAGGTGGTCCTCTCGTATATGCACGCGCTTCGGAAGTCGGATGTTACCTGCCTCACGGGGAACCATAACCATGACTCCACCGCCCAATGCGTGGACCTCTAGTTCGCATTGAAGGAGCGTTAATGACGTATACCAAGCTGTTGCCACCTCTTTGCTGTCGGCATCGATGCAATAACCGCACAACAAACTATTTGATGCAAAGCGCCTGGCATCATTAATTAACAAAACCGGACGCTCACTGAAGACGCTGAGGACAACGTCAGGTATGCGAGCGCCTGGAACCACGAACCAAGGTTCGCGGACCCGGCATTTGTAGCGACTCGATACACCGCACTCTTTACCCATCATAATGTAGCGTCGCTCCCCATCTGTCAAAGTTTGAGGGTCGGGAAAGAATAGTGTATCTATGCGCGAAGCGCCCAGAGAGGACGACCAGAGTCCCGCGCCTTTGATCATGCGGGCAGATGTCAGCGCCGGACGAAGACTGTGCGAAGGTATCTCATAACTGTGGGCAATGCTATCAGTCGGGTGGAAGAACACTTTGTCGCCGGCTACGTAACCAATGTTGAAGGTGACCAACTTTCTTGCAGACACAGTCATTTGAGCAATACGAGTTGCTAACAAATGACGCAATTCGTCTCCAAGCAGCGCCCTGACGAAAACTCTTTCACCGCGCAACAGATTGTCGATATTGATGATCTCATCAATTACAGAGTGTGTGTTAAGGAGGTCTTCTACTCGCTCGAAGGCCTGGTAGCGAACAGTATCAGTACGGGACCCATAACCATCGGCAAATAGGATGACAACGTCCTGTAGTAGCTCAGGGAAAAGACGCTCATGCGTCCGCAGAACGTGGAGGGACGCAAAATTGCTGCGAAGCATCTGCCATAGAGGCTGCGCATACCGTACATAGGTGAAGTCATAGGGGAGGACAAATGCCAGACGACCCCCAACATCAAGAAAGCGCATTGCGTGCAGGACAAACGGCATCCAAAGACTGCCGCTAGGGTCCATTGCTTGACCCATTGCTCCTTGAGCCGCCGTGAGTGCGCGTTGCCGTTGATCGTTCGTCAGTTGGCGCAGACGTACATAGGGTGGGTTGCCGATCACCGCTTGAACTTTGAAGGGGGGCACGCTGAGGAAGTCTTCACAACATACATCTGTATCAGCAATCAGGCGCTCGTGAAGTGCCTGCGCTCGCGCTTTCTCGTCAATCTCAATGCCTAAGAGACGTAGTCCAGTGAAGTTTCTACGAACAGCGCTCATTGCGATGGCACGCAAGAAGATGCCTTCACCAAAGCTTGGTTCAAGCACATGTTCGCCATCGCGACGAACAATCCAATCAGCCATGTATTCCGCAGCCGATCTCGGTGTATAATAGGCGCCCAACAGACGTCGGGTTGAACCATTAGATCCGTGAGGGCCTACATTGGCAAACGATACCTGGGACAATGGTTCAGAAGCAACATCAGAAGCCGCTACAGTTGATTCCATTCAGACTCCATGCTGTTGAGCAATCAAGGTTGAGCAATCAAGTAGGTAGCATACGCCCAGCCGTCCCTAAACTGGCGTTTTGCCTTCCCTGTATCTCTCTGGTTCCTAGATGGCTTAGAGTAATGTAGGGTAGGTAATGCCAACAGGTAACTAGACTATTATTATACGATAGCATGATGCTATCGTGTCCGTTATACACTTCCTGCTTCACATAAATGAGCAGAGGCAGACGACGCAAGTCCGCCTGCCGACTGCCGGAATAGGGCATTCCGCTCCCTGAGGTTGGGGGCAGCGCGCCTTCGATACATCCAGGCGTGCCAGACCCATGGACTCCCCAACAAAAATACTGTCCAAGCGGTGGACAGTATTTTTGTTGGGAACGCGGAAACGTTAAACCACCTTATCCTCAGAAATCTCCTCAACGTATTCGTAGCCCAGGCGGGCGGCGTCGTACATCTTGCCTACTACGTGGTGGTAGGGGACGCCGGAGAAGAAGTGATGGCTCTTGGTCGGGTAGTCGGCGTCGGGGACCCATTCCTGGCGCTGTAGCTCAATGTAGCCTTGCTCTTGACGCTCAGACATGGCCTGTAACAGATTGCTCAGGCCGTAGCCCGTGGCGTGCTGGCCGCCCAGGGTTATAAAGAGGAACTTGAAGCCCATGTCACCCAGTTCGGCAAATGTCGTCGGGTTGGGGTCTTTGAACCACTTGAATGAGGACGACCAGTTGAAGGCGAAGCGCGCGTCTGGGAAGCGTTTGTGGACCTCGCTGGCGAAAGTCTCTACAGGCTCGCGGTCAGACGTGGGGAATTCGCACCACACGAGATCGGGTATGCCGGTATCCAGGTAGCGCAGGGCGCGGTCTATGGCGAGGGGCATTCCCCTGGCGGGTTCGGGCGCGTCCATGGCGCTGAGGCCGTCGGTGCGGGCGATGATAACGAAGTCTTTGTTGCCCAGGTCGTTGGCGACATTGCGGGCCATGCGCAGTTTGCCTACCATCTCATTCACAGCTATAAGCGCCTTGCCGCCGATGTGCCCGCATCGCTTGGGGAGCACCTGGTCCTCAATGTGCGCAGCCGCTACGCCCGCGTTGACGTAAAGCTCGGTGGTGCGCTGCACGTTGAAGATGTTGCCGTAGCCGCCGTCCATGTCCACGATCACGGGCGGGATATGCAGATGCCTGGGGGGAACGCCTTTTTCGGGGTCGCCCACCGCCATCGTCAGTTGGAACTTACGCAAGGCGCTGACCGTGCGGCGCGCGCCGTCGGCTATTTCAACGTTGCTATAAAGGTCCATGTCGGTAGTGCCGAGGTGGCCCATAGCGAACGAATAGCCGCTGAAATAGACGGCCTTGAACCCGTAGTACATGACCAACTGCGCGCCTAGCGGGTCATAGATGCCGGGGCCAAAGAGATAAGGCTCTGTTTCGAGCAGTTCGCGCATTCGAGTGCTAGGGTGCGTCCAACGCGACTCAGGCACCATGAAGCCTTCCGGCAGAAGAGGGGTTTCCACCAACTCCATTTCGGTCTCTTTCGAGCCGCTAACCTCTTTATTATGCCCATTGCCGCTAATCTTATGATTGTTTCCATTTTGCATGTTGTTAACCTCCTTGTTAACTGCATCTAAATCATAAAGAAACAAACCAAAAATCACTTCGTGATTTTTGGTTTGTTTCTCCTAAACTGGATCGAACTGTCCGCTCAAAATCATCTGTTCGCTGATCTGGCGCGCCTGGCGGACTTTGTCGGTTGCAGCAGGGTTGATGTCGGACGGCATATCTTTGAGGAGACGATCTAGCTCTTCGTCGAATAACTGACTGACCAGTTCAGGCGTATGTTTGACGGGCTGGCCTTTGTCGTCGAGTATGTCTACTGTATCCCGGTGGCGCATACGTTGGGCTATCATCAGGCGGTAGATGCGGTCGGTGGCGAGGTCTTCCATGTAGCCGTCGAGCAGGCTTGCCCCTTTGCCGTTCAGCACGCCGTTGCGATAGCGAACCACCGTGCGCACGGCGGCGCGGGTGCCCGCCAGGGTGCGCTTGCCTACGCCTGTGGGTGCAGGGCGCAGGTCGGGATAGCGAGATATGTTTTGGGGACGCTTATCCACCTGGTTTGGAGGGGGGAACTGGCTGACCGCTATCTCATTCTGGTCGGGGTGGCCTGTCCACGCGCCGTCCATAAGGGCAAGGCTCTCGTTGTGCTTGTCCTCCGCGAGGACTTTGAGCGCCCGTTCGTTGAGTTCAGGGTCAACGCGGCTTGGGTAGAGCGCGGTCATACCGCCAATGGCGAGCGCACCCCGCTTGTGGCATATCTCAGGAATTAGTTCGCGCAGGTTCTGGAAGAAGGGCACGTTGTGAGGGATGGTGTTGCGGTCGGGCAGCACCCAGTTTGGATCCTCCAAGTTGAAGTGGATGAGGCTCGCCATGTAGTCCCAACGCCCCAGGTTCAGGCCCAGAATGTGGTCCTTCAGGTTGTACAGAAACTCCTCCATCTGGAAGGCCAGGGGGTGGGACTCGACCAGCGCCATGCACTTGATGTAGTTGGACGGCTGCCCCAGATATTCGGACATCCTGTTGAAGAGGTCATTCCACCACAAGGCCTCTTCTGCCGACTCGGATTTTGGCACATAGAACGAAAGCGGGTGTTTGAGTAGGGGCGCAAGGCCTTGCGCCCCTACCTGATTGACGAGCATATCCACGTCGAATAGCGAGGCGGATGCCAGTTCTTCCCTGTCGGGGAGGAGACCCGCCTGGCTGAGGTGCAGGCCGCGCACCCGGCTCCAGATAACGGTGGAACTTGGCTTGATAGAAACGTCACCGCCGCGCTTCTGGTCATGGTAGGTCAGTTCCCCTCGCAGCGCGCTGAGGATATTCTCCACGCCCTGCATGAGGTTCGGCCAGAAGTTAGCCGTAGAATCTTCGAGGTCAAGCATGACGCCCGGCGCTCCCGAATTGAGCATCTTGACGACCAATTCAGCGTCGTCTGCCGGGCCGGTCATCTGGTTGCGCTGGTCTTTACACCAATCGGGCAGATCTATACGCCAATCGCTCGTGGTGGCCTCGGACGGTGGCAGGTGACTGGGCAGAATGCCCCTGTGCGAATTAGAAAGTACCCAGGCCCGTTTAGCGGCGAATTCCTGCTGGCGAGGCGTAAACTCTCGGTGCAGAGGCAGGAAGAAATCCATAAAGCCGGTGGGTAGGTGGGTTGCCGGATCAAAGTCCGGCGGAGTGGTGTTTATGCGTGGGTCAATCAATCATTCTCTCCATTGAGATGAAATAAGGAGGTCAACTCGCACATCATGGTACGAGCAGAGAAAGAGCCATTTTCTCTATGCCTTTGTTACAATTATAACATATATGCGTGAAACGTGAAACGTGATGCGTGATGCGTGATTGCTCCACCAACAAAATACTGACATGTATCGCCGCCGAGACGGCGGCATCCTCGACATTCAACAGGAGTGAGCCATTGCCAGCAAGATGCTGGCGCTACGTGTCAGTATTTTGTTGGTGGAGCAGTGATGCGTGATGCGTGATGCGTGATTATCGTAATTCACGCATCACATATCACGTTTCGTTTCACGGCTTCAGCGTGGGGCGGATGGCGTCGAACCACATCTGGGCGATGAGGTCGTAGCCATGGGGATCGGGGTGATTGCCGTCTGGGGCCAGCGTGGAGGGGTCGGTGAATATGTTAGTGTGGTAGAAATCTACCGTAGTCGCGCCATATTGTGCGGCTTTGTCGGCGATGGTCGCGTTGTACGTGGAGGCGCGCCGGGACATGCGCTCTCGGTCGTCCTGGGTATAAGGTTCCACCTCAGTTGTGCGCGCCACCGGGCGCTTCGATTGGTCGTCAAGAAGGGCGATAAACGTGCGTATCCTGGCTTCCTGCAAAGTGCTCAGGATAGTATCAAGGTTGGCAGAGTAGTCCTTGCGGTCCTGGACTTCCTGTTCGGCACGGTAATAGCGCCACAAATCGTTGCTGCCTATCCAAACGAGGGCTACGTCCGGCTTTATGCTGACGGCTGTGGGCAGTTGACGCTTGATAAGTTGCGCTGAGGTCCACCCTGAGCGTCCCACGTTGACAACTTGCGTGCCGGGGTGAACACCATCGAGCAGCCGCTCCAGGCGCGCCGGATAGCCACCCATACCCGGAGTATCGGCGATCCCTTCGGTGAGGCTGTCTCCCAGGGTAACGATGGTCAGCGTCCTCCCAGGCGTAAGGGGTGGCGCAGAGAGCGGTGCGTCTCTATCGCAGCCCGTCAATATGAGTAGTAGTGTGCCCAATAGCCTCCGAACGTATCTCTTCAAGTAGTTTTTCCTTTGATAGGGTGTGATGGCATAATTATAGCGTGAAACGTGAAACGTGATGCGTGGTGCGTGGTGCGTGGTGCGTGGTGCGTGACAATGACGAATAACGAACAGAATGTGAACTACGATAATCACGTTTCACGTTTCACATTTCACGTTTCATTATCTTTGGCAGGCATAGACACATAAATGATAAAATAGGGCCTTGAAGTCCTGTCAGTTGCTGTGAGGGGTGCTTTGGATAATGCCGATTTACAAGTAATCAGTCAGGCGCATAGAACGGCGCCGCTGTGGAGCTTGTTTCTGCCTTTGATCGCCACTTTGTTGCTCTTGATGATTGCGTCCCAAGAGCCAGACGGCAGGCTTCATGTGTGGGTGCTGGACGTTGGGCAAGGAGATTCTATATTTCTGAAGACACCCGCAGGGCATACGGCGCTAATTGATGGAGGGCCGGGCGCGACGCCTGTGCTCAACGGCGTGGGCACACATGTGCCGTTCTGGCAGCATGATATAGACCTGCTCGTACTCACTCACCCGCACCAGGACCACTTGATGGCCTTCCCCGATATATTGGCCCGCTACCACATAGACGAGGTAGTACAGACTGAGTTTACAGCCACGTCTGGCGTGCAGGCAGAGTGGTTGCGGATGGTGCGCGGACGCTCTGTTCCTGTGCAGTATGCCAGGCGCGGAGACGTTATCAGCTTCGAGGGTGAGCCTGACGTTACCTTGCGCGTGTTGAGTCCAATCACGCCTGACGCCTCATACGAAAGGCAGGGAGGTGACATTAACAACACCTCAATTGTGCTCAAACTTGGTTTCGGCAACCAGAGCATCCTCCTGGAAGGCGACGCACAGCAAAAAGCCGAGAGCGACATGGACCTGCACGAAAAAGACCAATTAGCAAGCCAAATACTGAAGGTTGGGCATCACGGGAGCAATACGTCTTCCTCTCCGCAGTTCCTCAACGAGGTAAAGCCACAAATAGCGATCATTTCCGTAGGCGCAGGCAACAAATTCGGGCACCCCGCGTCCCAAACGTTGGACGCCTTGCAAAGAGTAGGGGCCAAGATATACCGTACCGACCTCAACGGCACGGTCGAGGTTATAGCCGACAAAGAGAAGATGTGGGTGAAGAGTGAGAGGTAGGGGCGTGAAACGTGATGCGTGATGCGTGATGCGTGATGCGTGATGCGTGATGCGTGATGCGTGATGCGTGATGCGTGATGCGTGATGCGTGATGCGTGATGCGTGATGCGTGATGCGTGATTATTCTTAATTCACGTTTCACGTTTCACGTTCAGAACCAACGTTTGAACGCCGAGACCACCGAGTCGGCTATGACGTGGGCCGCGCCGCCTAGCACGAAGCCTGCGAGGGCGTAGGCTATAGTGGCGGGGTGTATTTGTATCCAGGCAGCAATGGAGA
>JBBQIC010000166.1:0-9013 GCA_038324555.1 Chloroflexia bacterium | reverse complement strand
CCGCTCTTTGGAGCGGTTTTCAACTCCTTGCCTGTACACCCTTACGTCGAACTGATACTGTGCATTTCATATTTCAATATCGCATTTGGTACGGTCCTGCCCGGCCTCTTCCGCGCCCGCGAGCAGGCGATACGCTACCTTGGGCTGTCTGCTATCACGATGGTTCTGACTATCGCCTTTACCGTTTATCTGGTCGTATTCCAGAGGCTGGGCGCGGTAGGCGCTTTGGGTGCGCAATTCCTGGCGCTCGCAATCATGGCTCTGGTTTCGACTGTCCTACTGCTCCGAGAACTCGCCAATGGCTGGTTCGGGCGCACGGCGGAGCTTGCCCATGAACCTGATCTGAGCGCGGATCAGGGGCCGCCTCTGCGCAAGGCGTTGAAGTATGGGTTTCCCCTGATTCCACACTTTGCCGCGCATTGGACGTTGAGCATATCCGATAGGGCGATTCTTGAGCGGTTCGTCGGCCTGGGCAGCGTTGGACTCTATTCGCTGGCTTATCAGTTTGGCACCCTGCTGCAAATGCTAATCACCTCCGTGAACCAGGCTCTCACGCCTTCCTTTAGCCGTGCGGCCACGGACCGGCGCGAGTTCGCCGCCCTTGGCCGCATTGCCACGTACTACTACCTCGCCGTTGCTATCCTGGGCCTCTGCGTTGCACTCATGGCGAATGACATCATCGTAATGCTCACCCCACCGGAATACCATAGCGCGGGCGGGTTAGTGCCGTTCATAGCCCTGGGGATAGTCGCTATGGGTTTCTACTTCATTCCGATGAACGCGCTCTCCATGACCGCAGGCAAGACTACCGTCATTCCGCTTATCACGCTCGCGGCGGGAGCTACCAACGTGATCCTCAACCTGGTCCTCGTGCCGCGCTTTGGCCCCATGGCCGCCGCCATTGACACCGCCATCGGTTATAGCGTGCTGGCCGTACTGACAACCGCCTACGCCCGGAGCGTGGTCCCTCTGAAGTACGAAGTAGCCCGTATCATCAGGATCGCTGTTGGGACGTTGGCAATCTACGCCGTGCATTTCTTTGTAGGCACGTCGCTTCCCGCCCTCAACCTCCTTGTGAGCTTGCTCCTGGTGGCCTGTCTGCCGCTACTCCTATGGCTCCTGGGCTTCTGGACGGATTCGGAGAAGTCGAGGCTTGCGCGCCTCCTACGGTTGCCTACCCACCAGGTTAGGACCATCATCCCGGAGAGTTAGGACCGATAGGTGATTCTTGAAACCCGCCTCCTGCCTTAAGATTAGTTTTGAGTTTCCACAAATAACTCAAAACTCAAAACTCAAAACTCAACACTGATTTATCAACACTAATTTATGCCAAAACTTAGTATAGTCATACGTTGTTACAACGAAGAAGAACACATCGGCAGACTGTTGTCGGGTATCATGCAGCAGACCGTCAAAGATGTAGAGGTGGTCATAGTCGACTCTGGTTCGACCGACGCCACGTTGAGCATAGCTTCGCGCTACCCCGTTCGCATAGTGCATATCGCCCCGCAGGAGTTCTCGTTTGGCCGTTCGCTAAACAGGGGTTGCGACGCCGCGACGGGCGACGTACTGGTGTTCGCCAGCGCGCACGTCTATCCGTTGTACGACGATTGGCTGGAGAAGCTAACCAAGCCTTTCGAGGACCCACAGGTGGCTCTTACCTATGGCGGGCAGCGCGGTAACGAAATCACCAAGTATTCGGAGCGCCAGGTGTTCGCACACTGGTTCCCGTCACAAACCGACCTGAACCAGGCCCACCCGTTCTGCAACAACGCCAACGCCGCTGTAAGACGCTCGCTCTGGCAAGACTTCCACTACGACGAGACAATCACGGGCCTCGAAGACATCGAATGGGCGAAGCGAGTCATGGCATCCGGCCACAGAATCGCATATGCCGGAGACGCCGTGATCGCTCACGTACATAATGAGACCCCTCGTCGCATTTTCAACCGCTACAACCGCGAAGCTATCGCTCTCAAGAGGATTTACCCATCCGAGCGGTTCACCCTCATGGACTTCGTATACCTGTTCACAACTAACGCTGCGAGTGACCTTTACCATGCTCGCCACGATGGTGTGCTGTGGGGCAACGTCGGCTCCATCTTTAGCTTCCGCCTGATGCAGTTCTGGGGCACTTACCGGGGCTATCACCTGCGCGGCGCGGTCGGCAACCATCTCAGGCAGACCTTCTACTACCCGCGCGGCCTTGCTCGTCCGGCGCAAAGCGTCGAGCCGTCAAGCAACCGCCGCATGATTGATTACAGCAGAAGCCAGGGGTGAAGGGTGAGGGAGTAGGGTGAGGGAGTAGTTCTTATTCCTATTCCCTCACCCTATTCCCTCACCCTTCGTAAGGAGAGGTTTACATAATGAAAATCGTCGCCCTCGTACCCATGCGCCACAGCAGCGAGCGCGTGCCTGGCAAGAACTATCGCCCGTTCGCGGGAAAGCCGCTCTACCACCACATAATAGGCAGCTTGCTTGCGTGCCCGCAGATTGGCGAAGTCGCAATTGATACCGACAGCCCGATCATCATGGCGGACGCCGCCGAACATTTCCCCCAGGTAACCATTATTGAGCGTCCAAAGCGCCTGTTGGGCGGCATGGTGCCGACTAACGAGCTGCTGCTGAACGACGTGCGCCAGGTTAGCGCGGATTACTACTTGCAAACCCACAGCACGAACCCCTTGCTGCGACCGCAGACTATCAGCCGTGCGATAGACACCTTTCTATCAAGCTACCCGACCTACGACTCGCTCTTCACGGTAACGCGCCTGCAAACGCGCCTGTGGGATAGCCTGGGCCGCGCCGTCAATCACAACCCTGCCGCGCTGCTGCGCACTCAGGACCTGCCTCCCATATACGAGGAGAACTCCAACCTCTACATATTTACGCGCCAAATCCTCGAACAGCGACGCAATCGCCTGGGCGAACGCCCCTTTCTGTTCGAGATAGACCGCCTGGAAGCGACGGACATAGACGAAGAGATTGATTTCCAGGTAGCGGAGTTTCTGTACGGCAAGCTGACGATGGACGATAGACGATAGACGGTAGATGATGGACTGAGATCATCCATCGTCCATCGTCCATCGTCCATCGTCCATCGTCCATCGTCCATCGTCGTGAAACTAATCAAAGGACAAAACCCATGAAATGGAAAGTACTAGTATCAGCTCCTTATATGCAGCCCGAGATAGGTCGCTTCCGCGATATGTTCGCGGAACATGGCGTTGATTTGTGCGTGCCGCCTGTCAAGGAGCGACTTGAAGAAGAAGAACTGTTGCGGTTGATAGGCGACATTGACGGCGTTATCTGCGGCGACGACCGCATCACCGAGCGGGTCTTGAAAGCAGCCCCTAAACTCAAGGTCATATCGAAGTGGGGCACAGGCATCGACTCCATTGACAAGGCCGCTTGCGAACGCCTGGGCGTGGCTCTCTGCAATACGCCCAACGCCTTCAGCGAGCCGGTTGCCGACTCTGTGCTCGGCTATATGCTCTGCTTCGCACGCAACCTCCCCTGGTTGGACGAAACGATGAAGCAGGGAGTTTGGTACAAAGCCCCTGGCCGCGCCCTCCGCGAATGCACGTTGGGCGTCATAGGTGTCGGCAATGTAGGCAAAGCGGTCGTGAGGCGGGCGAGTGCCTTTGGCATGACCGTCCTGGGCAACGATCCTGTTGATATGCCGCCGACCTTCATCGAGGCGACGGGCATAAAGATGGTCCCCAGGGAAGGATTGCTCTGTCAGGCCGATTTCGTAAGCATAAACTGCGATCTGAACCCGACAAGCTACCGTCTGATGGGCGACCCCGAGTTCGACCTGATGAAGCCCGAAGCTGTGCTTATCAACACCGCGCGCGGCCCAATCGTAGACGAAGCCGCGCTAGTGAGAGCGTTGCAAGCAGGCAAGATCGCCGGAGCGGGCCTGGACGTTTTCGAGCACGAGCCGCTGCCGGAGGATAGCCCCCTGCGGCAGATGAGCAACGTGCTGATGGCTCCCCACAACTCAAACAGCAGTCCCGAAGCCTGGGAGCGGGTCCACAACAACACCTGCAAGAACCTGCTCGACGAGCTTTACCGGAGGTCGAAGTGAGCAATCGCACCGTTGTGATAACGGGCGTGGCGGGCGGAATAGGCAGCGCCACCGCCGAAGTGTTCGCC
Organism: Chloroflexia bacterium; assembly: GCA_038324555.1. GTDB lineage: Bacteria > Chloroflexota > Chloroflexia > QHBQ01 > JADMIH01 > JADMIH01. The sequence continues at coordinate 4,855 of JBBQIC010000166.1, read as the reverse complement.
AACAACGACTGGCACGTAGTGGGCATTGACCGCCAAAAGTCCGGGCGTGATCTGTGCGGTGTACACAGCTTCATAGAGGCCGACATCTCCGAAGCCCAGGTGCTTCAGCAGATGTACGAGACTATCGGCAAGACCGTAGGGGATATATCTGCCCTGGTGAACAATGCCGCAATACAGATTTGCAAGCCGATCATGGATACCACCGTTGAGGAGTGGGACGCGGTGATGGCCTCCAATGTCCGCTCGGTCTTTCTGGGCGTGAAGTCGGCCTACCCGTTCCTGGTGAGCGGCGGCTCAATCGTGAACGTCAGTTCGGTCCACGCCATGGCGACCTCACCCAACATTGCCGCCTACGCCGCCAGCAAAGGCGCTCTCCTTGCCTTCACGCGCGCCCTCGCCCTGGAATTCTCCGACAGAGGGATTCGGGTGAACGCTGTCTTGCCCGGTGCTGTGCATACCCAGATGCTGATCTCCGGCCTGGAGAGAGGCCACCAGAACGATAAGAACACCGACGATCTTGTAGCCGCCCTCGGTTCAAAGCATGTACTTGGCCGCGTCGGCAGCCCGCAAGAGATAGGCGAAGCAATACTCTTCCTGGCCGACAGCCGCAAGTCGTCTTTCGTCACGGGCCAGGCGCTCGTAGTAGACGGCGGCGCGCTGGCGCGGTTGAGTACGGAATGACGATAGACGATAGACGATGGACGATAGACGATCTTCACCATCGTCCATCGTCCATCGTCCATCGTCAGTGAGGGGATTATGACCATGACACACAAAACAACTGCGAAAAAACGCCCCGTAGTGATGTACCCGGCGTTCACCAATCTTGACGAACTGGCGGAGCAATACCATAGGCTGCGCTGGTATATGCCTGCCAATAGTCCATACGAAGTTTATTTGCTGCACGACCCAGCGCTGAAAGTAAACCCCAGGGAGCTTCACGCAAGCGTGCCCGAATACCTAGATGAAATGGACAGGCGTGGCGGCTCAAACCTGCACCTGCTCAAGTGGTCAAAGCCGCGTTTCCTGGCGTTAGCCGCGCGTTCGGCGTCAATTGGCCTGTGGCGTGTATCCCAATCCGCGCGTCTGATGGATAAGATCTCCATGCTGTCGGGGCGGCGTTTCGTGGTCCTGGACCCAACCGCAAAAGGCACCTGGGAGTTCGCCCGCTACGCGACCTTCCTGTTCGATCACCAAAAGGTTGCCGAGAAGAACGCCATGAGGCTTCGCAGCAAGGAACGCCTCCTACGGGCTTCGCTCGACTTGCAACACTTCAACAGAGCCTACGTCTTCGGCACCGGCCCGTCGCTGGCGAGGGCCACCGAGTTTGACTATTCAGATGGCGTGCGTATAGTTTGCAACAGCATTGTGCGCAACCCCGAACTGCTCGACCATATCAAGCCGCACTTCATCGCCGCTTCGGACTTCGTGTTCCATTTCGGGCCGTCGCGCTATGCGGCTGAGTTCCGACGCGACCTGCTGAACGCTATGGAGAGGACGGATGCCTATTTCCTGGTCCCCGACCAACTCGCCCCATTGATGTTTCAACACTACCCACAACTCGAGTCGCGCACTATAGCCGTGCCCCTCACTAACCGTTACGATATGCGTGAGAAGAGAAAGGGAGTAAACGTCCAACTACTTTACAAGTTTCAGGTGCGTACCCTGGATAGCGTGCTCAACCTGCTCATGCTCCCTCTGGCAAGCACCCTGGCCGACGAGGTCTACGTCCTAGGCTGTGATGGCCGTAAGCCCTCTGACAAGGCTTTTTGGGCGCATCATAACGCCTCCCAGTACTCCGGTCTCATGCAAACGGTGAACGAGACGCACCCTGGCTTCTTTGATGTGGACTATGTAGATTATTACGACCGCTATTGCACACATACAGCCTCTGTCATTTCTGCGGGCGAGAGCCTGGGGAAGACCTACGGCTCCCTTGTGCCCTCATTCGTTCCCGCGCTGTCCGAGCGACCCGCGTTTGCATCACAAGCCACACAGACGGTCGGAGCGGCATAAGTGGCGGTATTACAGCAATCACGGATGCGCCAGGAAATCTCGCCGCGCGTCGTCATTCCTATAGGCATCGGCCTGGTTGCGCTGTTGGCTGTTATCGGCACTGGCAGCGCGCTCTGGATGGGCGTCGCCGCCGCCTCCCTGGTGGGCATTGCGCTGCTGAACTGGATGGGGCCTGTGGGCATACTCTACGTTTATGCTGCGCTGATGTGGCTCCTGCCCAAACTGTACCTGCCGGGCACCGATACTATAATCCCGATGCACCTGCCTCTTATGGCGGGTGCGGCGCTGCTCTGGCTTGTAGGTCGCTTTACCTCAGAGCACAAGAGCGGGGCAGCTTTACTCCCTCCTTTCTGGCCCCTGATCAGCCTCTACGCCATGGGAGGCTTCATAGGCTACTTTACAGGGCGTTTCGATATAGATTCGACTAACGGGCTGAAATTCCTCGTCGAAGCGTGCTTGCTCGCTCCGGTGTTTTACCTGCTCACCTGGCAATACATGCGCTCACCCAAAGACGCCGAGCGGCTAATATTGCTACTCGCCGCGTCCACGCTCGCGCTCGGCATAATCGCATATATCTTCCAAGGTTCAGGTTATTGGACACCCATACCTTTCGAGAAAGAGGACCTCAGACTGTCGGGCCAGTATCAGTTTGGCGGTCTCTACCTGATCGTCACTCCGGTGCTGATGTCTACGCAGCTTTCGATGCTCATTCCCGCGCTGACGGCTCTCGTTATCAATTCGTCTGCCGCCAGGCGGCGCATAGCGGCTGGCCTGTTGCTGCTTCCGCTCGTGTTCCTGATCTTGATGGCGGCTGGTCGGTCCGGGTGGATGGGCACAGTAGTGGGCATCGTGGCGGTGGTACTCTTCTCGGCCCACGCGGGCAAAGTTTCGCTACCCAAGCTAGGATTGTGGACCCTCGCCGGACTGTTCCTTGGTGCGCTTCTGCTCGGTTCGCTTGGGCTAGTCAACGAGGAGATTTCCCGGCGCATCTTTTCCTTCGGTACCCTGCTCGACGACGATACGGTGGTATTCCGTTACTGGATATGGGGTATAGGTATAGACCTGGTCAACCAGTACCCGCTTGGCGTCGGCTTCCAGGTGATTCGTGGGCTTACCGGCTACCCGGCCCACAATTCGTATATCCTGTGGGCGCTTGGCACCGGCGTAGCGGGTTTTGCGGCCCTGGTGGGCTTCGTGGTCTCATGGTTGGTGCGCATGACCAACACGCTGCGCAAGCGCTACGAGCCGGTGCTGGCGATGGCCCTTGCTGCGTTCGGCGGGGTACTCGGCGGTATGATCAGTATCAACGGCGACAACATATCCACGAGCGTGGGCTGGACCCAGACTACGCTTTGGATTATGCTTGGCATTGGCTCGGCGGCATACGCTGTGGTAAGGTCCAATGCTCCCCTTCCTACTGAAAAGTCCAAAGTCCAAAGTCCAAAATCCAAAGTCCAATATACAGGGTTCGCTGCCCAAAGTCCAAAATCCAAAATCCAAAATCTAAGGTCCGCCATGACGACTTTGAACCTTGGACTTTGGACTTTGGACGAGGACATCTGAGATGGCTTACGTGCGGACGCGCACTCGGCTACAGTACAGCATGTTCGGTGTGCTCTTCCTTGTTGCTGTTGCCTATCTGGTCGTCGGTGGCGGCCTGCGTGACATGCTATCTCGCAATATGGGCCACCTGTCCATGCTTAGACTTCAGTTCGCAGGCGATGCAGTCCAGCAATCCGAGTTGCAACGTCGGGCAGCCGCCAGACTTACCCCATCTTACGCCGCAAACGATGCGAACGCGGCCTACTCCCGCGTACAGTTGGCGCTGGCCCCAATCCGCTCGTGCCCCGCGCTCAAAGAAAGCGCGCAAGTGGAATACAGGCTTGATAAGGACAGGCAGCAAGAACTGGCACGTTGGGTTGAGGGCAACTCTGTGATCCCGATCTGCCTGGTTCGCAACGACCTTGACGCCGCCTCTGCTTACTACAACTGGGCTGAGAAGGCCGTGCCTGGCCTTTCGCAGAGCTACGTCAGACTGTCTTCCCAAATGGCAAGTGGGTTCGTTGCCCGGTCCTTCGAGCGTTACGATACCGGCGACGCGACGGCAGCAGAAGCAGATTGGTCCACCGCAAAGGCGTACCTTTCGTCCGCTCCGTATGATGTCTTCGGCGACGTTGTTGAAAAGGCCGCTTCCAGGCGCCGCAAGGCACAGCAACACTTCCTGGCCTCCGAACTGGCGAGCAACCCCACCAACGCGGTTGTAAGGATATATCTGGCGCAGGCATATAACGCCACCTCTCAGGGCCAGCAGGCGCTTGACGCCATTACGCCGCTCTTGAAGACGATGCAGGAGGATACCCGCGTGTGGCAGCAACACGGGCAGGCGCTAATCGCCCTGAAGCGCATCCCGGAAGCGGAAGAGAGCCTGCAAAAGGCTGTCCGACTGGCTCCCCTGGTCCTGCAAGCGCTCAATCGCCTCGGCGTGCTCTACCAGGCAACGGGCAAGACTGAGCGTGCCGAGGCCCTCTTTCGGCAAGCGTTGGCGTCTCCTGGTGGAGCAGACGCCTACTGGGTGTGGGATCATCTTGGCGATGTTCTACTTCAACAGGGCAAGAAGCCCCAGGCCCAACAGGCATATGAGACCGCCATCGCCAAAGCGCCCGGCGACTTGCAGGATGCTATACGCAAGAAGCTGGAAAGGTAAAATACGTGATGCAAGCAATGGTATCGAGATTAGCCGGGCAGATGAAAGGCAATTCCTCATATAAGGTGGACTCGCGCATCTCCAGCAGGTCGCTTACTTCGGCGATGGTGAGGCGCGGCCTTATGATGCTACGAG
>JBBQIC010000165.1:0-9019 GCA_038324555.1 Chloroflexia bacterium | reverse complement strand
CGCACCTCCGATACTTCCCAGTTGGGACCGCCAGGCTCGCCGCCCGTTATTTCCATCAGGTAATGATACACTACCTTACGTATTAGGTCGCCGCCCGGTCGTCTATAGAAGTATACCACTTCTCCAAGAGGCGACACGATGCGGGCGTCTAACCCGGTCTCTTCCTGTACTTCGCGTATTGCTGCCTGCTCGCGGCTCTCCCCAGCCTCGATGTGGCCTTTGGGGAGCGACCAATCGTTGTGGCGGGCGCGCTGCACGACCGCTATGTCGTAGTCCGCACCGTTGCACCGGTAGACGACACCGCCTGCTGAGTATTCGCTTGTGGCTGGTGATCGTTTCAAGTTTCGGGTTCTCTGTTTTCGGGTTCTCTGTGGGTTACATGAGCAGGTTTCATGCCGACATCTAAAATTCACTGTGGTTTTCTTTGCTAAATCTCTTCCCAAATCAAGATGGTATCAGTATCAAAAGTTCTTCCATCCTCTCAAACACATAATCCGGCCCCGCCGCCACAATATCCTCCCTGGCCCCCGCGCCCCAGGTGACGCCCGCCGTTCGTGTACCCGCCGCCTTGCCGCACAATATGTCCACAACCGCATCGCCTATATATATAGCTTGAGTAGGCGCTAACCCAAGCCGCTCGCAGGCCACAAGCAAAGGGTCGGGGTGGGGCTTATGGCGGGCCGTATCCTCGAACGTGACTAAAACATCGAAGAACGGCGACAGGTCGAACAGGTTTAGTCCACTGGTGGCAGCAGGTATGCCCTTTGAAGTGACTACGCCCAACGCCAGGCCGCTTGACTTCAGCCGCTCCAATACTTCCTCAGTTCGGGGGACCAGCTTTATCATTGCATCGTGGGTAACAACTTGATAGGCTCTGTAGATAGAGAACATCTCCTCGCTGCGCCCAGGAGCAACCGCCTCGAACGAATCGAACAGGGTGCGCCCTACCATAGGCAATACTTCATCTCGCGTTATCTCCCGCCCCAGAAGTGTGCGCATAGTATGCTGCCAGCAGGCCACTATATTGTCAATTGAGTCTATCAGCGTGCCGTCGAGGTCGAATAAAACGGCTTTCAAGGGTTCTCTATCTGTGGTTGCCATACATCATATTATAACAAGCGCCTAGCTGTAAGTGTTTAGGTTTGGGGTGCAGTTTTGACAATCTTAACTCTCCACTTTATAATCTAGACAGGCTAGATGGCATATAAAGACATGGTGCGCAAAGTAGGAGTTATTAACTCACCTTACGCAGGTACTGGAAGGAGAGGGACCGACTGACCCGTGTCATTCTGAGCCGCAGCGAAGAATCACTACGAGGTCGTAAGTGTCAGGGACAGGCATAGGCATAGCAATACTGATACTGATCTCCAGACGACTTGGTAAGGTGAGTGATTCTTCGCTGCGGCTCAGAATGACACGGGTTAGTGGGTTTGTTGCCCCCATAGTTTTGCTTTCGACTTTGCCACAACCCTCCTACCCAACTGCGTAAGGTGAGTTACTAATGGTTCGCAACTGGCAGCTTCAGGAGGCTAAGAACAGATTCAGTGAAGTCGTTGAGGAGGCCCTAAAAGACGGCCCGCAAGTCATAACCCGACGTGGCGTTGAGACGGCTGTCGTTCTGTCGTTCACAGACTATCGGAAAATGCTACTTGGCCGCAAAAGGCTGTCCGAGTTTTTCCGAGAGTCCCTGCTTGCTAACGAGGACCTGGACTTGACCCGTGATACTAGCTCTGCCCGTGATAACGCTGACTTGTGAAATACCTTCTCGATACCAACGTCATTTCGGAACTTGTCGCTAAACAACCAAGCCCCAAGGTGGTCCAATGGGTTGATAGCCTGGACGCGAACAGCGTCTACCTCAGCGCCATCACGATAGGCGAACTACGCAAGGGTATTGAGAAACTGCCAGACGCACCGTGCAAGGCTACCCTTGGTATGTGGCTCACCGATGATCTGCTCATGCGCTTCAGTGGCCGAGTATTGTCTGTGGACGTAGACGTGATGCTGACCTGGGGCGCACTATCAGGACGAATGGAACGTGTTGGTCGGCGGCTCCCTGCAATAGACTCACTGGTCGCTGCCCTCGCAATCCATCACAATTGCAGCCTGGTCACGCGCAACGAAGCGGACTTCAAAGATACAGGTGTAGCACTTATCAACCCCTGGAAGTGATGAAGTTACAAGCGGGCTTGTATCACAACAATAATAATTGCAGAAGGACCCATGCCCAATGTCCACAGTATCCGCATCTATAGCTGTGCCCGTAACGGCTGAGGAGGCGTTTAGCTTTATAGCCGATTACCGTAATATACCGCGCTTGCAGCCGCATTTTAGCTCCGCAAGGCTGGTGAGCGCGGAGGAAAGGGGCGTTGGAGCAGAAATAGAGCTTGAGGGGCGGTTTCACGGGATGCCCATGCGCGTGTGCAATCGGATTATCGCTTACGCCGAACCTGATCGTCTCGTTAGCGTCAGTGAGGGGACGGTGATGAGCCGCAGCGCCTGGGAAGTATCGCAAATCTCTGCCAATCCGCCTTCTGCTCGTATTACCCTCACGGTTGACTACAAGCTGCGCGACGGGCGTGGCCTGCTTGGTGGATTGGGCGCGGCCTTGTGGCCTGTCTTCAGCCGCGAAATAGAGGGCATGACCAACGACTCCTTGCGCCGCTTGGGGGAGTTTCTAACAGAAAAGTCCTAGCCCTCTATAGGACTAAGATACGGTTATGTCCGGCCTCCAAAGCCGATACAATGGTAGTAGCTATCAGCCGTCAGCCATCAGCTAACAGCGTCAGCCAAAGCGGACGATAGACGATAGACGATAGACGATGGACGATGGACGATGGACGATGGACGATGGACGATGGACGATGGACAGCTGACGGCTGATGGCTAAATAATCATGGAGACTCCTTAGTGCGACTACTCATAATCGGCGAACCTGTAGGCAAAGGGATAGTCAAGAAGCGACCTACCTATAGAGGTACGTATCGTGACCGGCCATATTTTTGCGATCAGTTTGGGGAAGACCACGAGGTCAATAAAGCGTTCTTCTGGTTTATCCAGCAGGGTAAAGAAGATGCAAGTAACGACCTGGACATAGTGTGTGACCTTGGGAAAGCTAAGGAGCTTGCTATAGCCTATAAGAGCTACACCGGGCAGGAATTTGAGATTGTTGAAGCCACATTAGGCGACGAGCAACCCTCGGTGGGTAGGCAATTTCTGGGTTATGACCTTTCCAGAGGCTTCTTTAACTCGCTGCTGTGGTATGGGCTTGACATATGCTACCACCGTATGGGGGGTTGGGATAGCGAGCGGGAAGACCTCTTGCGTCTGATACAGCCGCTTATTTGCCTGGTAGAGCAGCATTTCAAGCCCAAGCTCAACGCTAACGGGCTTTTCGACGATTACAAGACCGCCAAGTGGTGCCTCGATTGCATGGCCTCCATCCAGACGATCTGCCCCGATTGGTTCGAGTCGGGGGAGAACAACTTCGAGGTAGTCGGCCTTCACAGGGTGAAAGTAGAGCAGGCAGAACCGGCGCTGTCGGCTACTGTTTAGTAATATTCTTTCTTTAGATTTCTGCCCGAAGAGCAGAAATCTAAAGAAAGAATAAGAATTATTTAGGTTTCAGAGGCCCAATGGGTGGGCCGCCGCTTCGCCCGAAGTTACGCTTGAGTGGGTTGAAGTCGGAGACATTGACGAAGCAGTCTCCCGTGAAATCGGCTCGGTTGTCGTATGGCGGGTCTCCACACCCGTAGCCAAACGCTACTTTCACAACGTTGAAGTCGGCGATATTGGCGAGGTTGTCATTATTGGCATCGCCCGCCCGCATCAATCCCATCTCTACGTTGGTAACAGGCTGTCCCGAAAGATCAATCACGCCCGAATTAGCCAGGTAGTTAGGCGAGTGAAGCGCGGAAGCGGAGTCGTCTACTCGCCAGCTATAAATCCCACTGGGCAGGCTGCCGAGCGTTACTGTGAAGAAGCCGTACTGGTCGGTGGGTTGGGTTGGGTAGTTCACCTCAGTTGTGCCTAGCTTGAGAGTGAGGGTAATAGGCAACATCTGTAGCTGGCTGGGCTGGGCTGGGCGCGCTTCCCAGTTTACGTGGCCTACCAACACCGATCCCCCTACGGGAGTGGCCGTCGGCGTGACTGTACCGCACGGTACGTATGTGATCGACTCCAGGCTGGTGAGAAGCGCACGGTCATCACCGAGGTCAGCCCCTCCGGCCACATAAGCCCGCCCATCTATTACTCCGGTGGCGCGGCTACGGCTACGCGGCGTATTGAAGGCTGGGCCGAAGTGCCAGCTATTCGTGGTCGGATTGTAGATTTGTATTTCCTGGTTGGGTGGGTAGCCCCTCCTGCTATAGTTGTCGTAGCCTCCCACAACCCACAATTCGCCGTTCAACGCGAACACTCCGGGGTTAGAGAAGCCTGTGGAGATCGGTGGATTCGCAATGGTAGACCACGCATCTGCGGCGGGATCGTACACCCAATGCACGTACTGGTATCCCCCGACCACGTAGATACGGTTGCCTATCGCAGCAGCGCCTATCTCGTCCTGTACAGAGGGCATCGGCGCTTTGGTGGCATATGTATTAGCTATCGGGTCGTACTCAAATACCATGTTACTTCCGTAGTCGGGGTAACCGCGAGAGCCTCCAAAGATGTAGATTTTGCCGTTGTAGGCGGCCACCGCCGGGCTACTGAGATGCACGGGCATAGCGGCGCCCTGGCTCCAGGTATTGGTTGAGGTATCGTAGATTTGCATGAAGTTCGTCTCGAAGTACGGGCTTGGTCCCCAGCCTCCTGCTACGTATATCTTGTTGCCAATTGCCGCAGCCGACAGCTGGGTGCTGGGTATGGGGATTGGCGCTACGGTGGTCCAGGAAGACGTAGCGGGGTCGAACCGCTGAACCTGGGCAACGTAAGTTGGACTTGGCACGTAAGCCCAGCCGCCTATAACGTAGAACTTGCCGTCGGCTGCCGCCCCGGTCGCGTAGTCTCGTGCGGCGCTAAACGGTGGTTCGGCTTGCCAGGCGGCGATGGCGCCGCACGTCGGAGTGGAGGTGGAGGTGGTGGTAGGCGGTGTGCCGGTACGCGTGGGCGTCGTGGTATTCGGAGACGCTTCTGATATTTTTGCGATAAAGGCGTCGGTGCCGCCGTGACTGGTTGGCTGGTAGGGTTGCACCATCGGGAAGTCCGTTGAGCTGGTTCCACCCACCAGGTAGATATTGCCCCGGCTGTCAAATGTCATGCCGACCGCCCCTTCACCCCTACTGCCTCCCAGGTAAGTGGAGAACTCAAGCCCCGTCCCGCTTGGGTTGAACTTCGTCAAGAAAGCGTCCTGTGTGCCGTTCAGAGTTGATTGAATGGGGTTCATTACAGGGAAAGCGGACGATGTCGTAGACCCGGCGACGTAGGCGTTCCCTGCCTGGTTTAGGCGCACGGCATAAGCTATGTCCTGAATATTGCCGTTATACGTTGGACCGCCGAGATAAGTGGAATAGACCAGCGCCGAGCCTGCCGGGTTGAGCTTGGTCAGCATAGCGCATGTGGGATCGCCGCAACTGGTCTGAAACGCCCCCGCTGTTGTGGGATAGTTGTGAGACGATGTGAAGCCTGTTATGTAGGCGTTACCGGCGTCGTCTGCGGCGATGTCGTAGGGGTATTCGCTGACATTGCCGTTGATGTAGGTTGAGTATATGGTCGAGCCGTCATTTGGGTTCAGCTTCATCACGAAGCCGTCTTCATACCGTTCGATTTGTGTCCGATAAGCTCCAAACGTGACCGGGAAATCGGCGGCGCGAGTGTAGCCGGTTATATAGACATTGCCCGCGCTATCGAGGGTGATGCCCTGTCCGGCGCTGTCGCTATCGCCGTCGCCAGGCCCTCGTAGTTCGCCACCGATTGCTCGGTCAAAGATCAGGTCCGTGCCGGTGGCGTTTAGCTTGCCCACCTCCACGTAGCGGTTGAAGCCTGGATAAAAGTAGCTGGTGAAGTAGGTATTACCTGCGCTGTCTACGGCGAAACCGCCATCGTCGAAGAGGTAATCAATGTAGGTGGAGAAAATGAGGCTTGAGCCTGTGGCATTTAGCTTGGTTACGAACAAGGCATCGGGACCCCCAAAGTCGGTCCCGTACGCGCCCGGCGTAGTGGGGAAGTCCACCGAGTCGGTGAGGCCGGCGACTATCATATTACCACTCGCGTCTACTGATATGAAGGATGCGCTATCCCCGCCCGTGCCTTGCGGACCTGGGCCACCACCGAGGAAGGTAGAGTAGAGGAGGGTCGAGCCGTCTGCACTAAACTTGGCGATAAAAGCATCGTTGTTACCCCCACGCAAAAGAGGTTGGTATGGGTCCTGTAGAGGGAAGTCGCTTGAGGAGGCAGAGCCTACTATATACATATTGCCCGCGCTGTCCACAGTGACGCCTCTAGCCCAGTCGCCATAGAAGCCACCCAGGTACGTAGAGTAGGTGAGTGTTGGATCAATGACCAGGGGTTGCGAGTGGTCGTACTCGCCAAGCGCGAAACCAACAGTGCCGTTGGCAAGTATGACGTAGCGGCTGCTGACCGTTACCCGCCGCCCGTCTATTTCCTGCCATGCCTGTGGCGCTTCCTCTTTGAGTGCTGAGTGCTGAGTGCTGAGTGCTGAGTTACCTACGGTCATCTGGAGGTTGCCCTGCTCGTCCAGGGTAAGGCCGGACGCGCCAGTGTATCGCCACCTGATTGTAGTGGGGTCCGCGCCAGGAGCGAGTGTGTAGGTTCCCTTCAACTGTCCATCTTTACCCGTATATTCCAGGTTGATGCCTGGGTAGAGGTCATAGTAATTGATACCTGAATACGTGGGTAGGTCGGTGTGCCATTTGGCAGTGTCTTTGCCTTTCAGATAGTTGACCCTGCCTGGCAGCGCGCCGCCTTGTTCAATTGCCGGGGAGGGGTTCGAGCCTATGAATTGCAATCTCACCGGGTCGAGGGCGACTCTGTCTTTGTCTGCTTTCGGTTTAGGTGATGCGTCACCTGCCATATTGGCTTTGGTAGCCTCTGGCGCACTAAGGGCAAGCACGACCTCTGAGGGGGCGAAGAACAGCGTGCCACCAGCAGAGTGCGCCAGGTATCGTGTCTGCTGCGAACCTGCCTGACCCATATTAGGCTCAAATGACAACGGTAATTGGCCCAGACCGACCGTCCGCGCCTGCACTGATGGCCTTCGGGATTGAGGAGCTTGCCTGAGAGATGCGAACAGAGTAATCCCTGCCAACGTTGCGACCAGGGCGAGTATCAACAGAACCCCCTTTGAAATTACACGGGGATTGTAAAGACGGTTTATCATCTGTTCTTTTCCTTTCTCAGACATTGTAACGAAGGGTTGACTGCGTATGGGCTGCTGGGTGGAGGAGCCTGGCATTACCTAAATTATCTAACGCTTCCAATGCGGTAAAGGTATCGGGTTGGTAGGTGGATTGGCAGCCGGACCCCAGGAGGCGCTTGAGATAAGAGTTCAGAATTGGGGTGCATACGTAGGGGCCTGCCCCTACGTATGCACCCCAATTCTGAACATTTGCAATCCAACCGCGCATTGACGCTTACCCAACCATTTTGCTATATTATCTTCAAGCCAGCACTTCTTCGATAGGAGATTCGCCGCCTCATTGCCACGTATCATCAGGATAAATCATATTGGCCTTGCCGTAAGGAGTATTGAGCAGGCGCTCGGCGTCTTCTCTGATGGCATGGGGCTATCCCTATCGGGCCAGGAGTTCGTGTCTAGCGACGCCGTTCGTGTAGCTTTCCTTCCTATTGGCGAAAGCCGCCTGGAACTGGTGGAGCCGGTGGGTGAGAGTGGCCCGGTACACAAGTTTCTGGCGAGCAGAGGCGAAGGTGTTCACCACATCTGCCTCGAGGTTGAGGACCTGCCTGGTCTGCTGGCGCAATTACGCAGCAATGGAGTAGAGTTGATAGACAACGAGCCGCGCCCCGGCGCTCATGGCAGCATGGTAGCATTCATCCACCCCAGGTCTGCCAACGGCGTACTCCTGGAGCTAACCGAAAGTAAGAATTATGAATTATGAAAACGATTCTCAGACCTCATAATTCATAATTCTTACTTCATAATTTATGAAAGGGAGTTCCTATGCTCAACGTCGAGCAGGAAGATAAACGCACAGAGAAACCTACCCAGCCGTTTACCTATGGTGATTATCTGCGGGTTCCCGAACTGGTGCAACTGCAAACGCCTCTCAAAGCGCCTTCTGTTCACGATGAGATGCTGTTCATCATCGTGCAACAAGCCCAGGAGTTATGGTTCAAGCAGATATTGTACGAACTAAACTCGGTAATAGCCTTCATAGAGCGCAATGACTTTATGGAGGCCGTGCGCTTGCTGCTGCGGGTGAACCGCATACTGCGCGTAATGGGCAACGAAGTAGAAGTGCTTGAGACGATGCCGCCACAGGAGTTCAACAAGTTTCGGTACGTGCTCACCCCGTCTAGTGGCCTGGAGTCCGAGCAGTTCCGCGAGCTTGAACTGGCTTCGGGCCTCAACGATCTCACTTTCCTTAAGCTGATAGGGAAGTTCATGGACGTGGAATCAGTCCGCGCCAGGTGGCCCATCAGCCTGCATAAAGCTATGCTTGACGCATTAGCAAGCGTTGATCCGGACCCCGTAAACGCGCTGGTACATATATACAGTGACCCGACTGCATATAGTGAACTATATTGGCTGGCCGAGGCGTTGAGCGAATATGAAGTGCTCTTCAGCCAGTGGCGCGTCCACCATATCAAACTGGTGGAGCGCACAATCGGCGATAATTCCGCAGGTACGGCAGGCACATCCGGTTCCGGTTATCTGGGCAAGACGCTGGGCTATAAGTTCTTTCCTGAACTGTGGGAGGCCCGCAATCGGCTCACCCGCGCATCACAGTAGGCGAGGAAATATCAAAACAACAACTCCAGCCATGTGGCTGGAGTTGTTGTTTTGACATAATTACGGATATTAGGGCACTCGCGTGCCTAC
>JBBQIC010000164.1:0-9139 GCA_038324555.1 Chloroflexia bacterium | reverse complement strand
CCTGGAGCAGCACGTCAATTCGCTTCGCACCCGACTTGACGCTCTGGGTGGGCAGGCGACCAGCCCAATCAAGGAAGCGGGCGCGTCCGTGTTGGGCATAGCAGCCGGGCTAATAGATAAGATTCGCTCCGAGGAAGTCTCCAAGAACTTCCGCGACAACTACACGGCTCTCAGCCTGAGCGTTATCAGCTATGAGATGCTCATAACCACCTGCCTGGCCTGCAACGACAACGAGACAGCAGAACTGGCGACCCGTTACCTGAAAGACAACACCCGTTTCGTCATGGACATCGGCAATATGATGCCCAGTCTCGTAGTCCGCGACCTCGGCGACAAGGCTAACTTGAACCAGAACGCCGTCCAGGACGCGCAGCAACGCTATAAGGCATCCTGGCAGTAAAGGCTCTAGGTAAGCACAAAATCAAAACGACAGCCTTCCAGCTGTCGTTTTGATTTTGATCTCTGGGATTTCTAAGAATTGACTTCAGAGGCGCGAACCAGCAATATCGGGCAATTCGATCTACGTACTACCTCGTCTGCGACGCTGCCCAAAATCACCCGCTCCAGACCACTTCGGCCATGCGTGGTCATGGCTACCAGATCGACTCCGAGGGCGCTTGCCCTTTCGATGATGAGGGTAGCGATATGGCCTTCCGTTACCTCGTGGGTAACCTGGAACCCCGCATTACTTAGCCGCTCGGCAACCGATGTGAGGTAATCTGTTGCTGACTGGCGTTCAGCATCGAGCGTTTCGGCCATATCGCCAACCGGGTAAAAGGCAACAGGCGGGGTCATAGACATTCCTACGGGCATAGGAGCGATGACTGGCGTAGGGGGCATAACTGCCCTCAATAAGGTGATAGTAGGGTTGAACTTCTCTGCAAGCGCCTGGACGTGCGGCAATACCTGCTCGGCGAGTTCCGAGCCGTCCAAGGGGATAAGGATGTGGGTGTACATTGTTGTTCAGTGACCTCCGATTGGTGTGTATAAGCGGACGATGGACGATGGACAAGGATGATGCCTATTCAATCGTCCATCGTCCATCGTCCATCGTCCGCCCAAGGTAACGTAAAAACCAATCACGCGCCAGCCGGGCCACCTCTTCTAGCGCGCCTGGCTCCTCGAAGAGGTGGGTTGCCCCCGGCACTATGGCGAGTTGCTTCTCTGCGCGCAGCTCTGCCATCGCCTGCTGGTTCATGGCGATTACGGGTACGTCGTTGCCGCCAACGATGAGGAGCGTAGGCGCCTGCACCCTGGGCAGGGCAGGGCCAGCAAGGTCGGGCCTCCCTCCTCTGGACACCACCGCGCCGATAGCCTGGGAACGCTCCACAGCCGCGACGAGGGCCGCGCCTCCCCCTGTGCTCGCCCCAAAATAGCCAACCCGCAAGTGGCCAATGTCCGGCAGTCCATTCAGCCAATCTGTGACTCCAACCAGGCGCTCGGCGAGCATACGGATGTCGAAGCGCAGGTGCGCGGTTTGCACATCCACGCGCTCTTCGTCGGCGGTAAGCAAGTCTATCAGCAGGGTAGCGAGGCCAGCGTCTTGCAGCACCTCAGCCACGTAACGATTGCGCGGACTATGCCCGCTGCTGCCGCTCCCGTGCGCGAACAGCACGACGCCTCCAGCCCGTTCGGGGACGCTCAGATCACCTTCAAGCACAGCCTGGCCCACCTGCACTCGTACCAGTCGCGCGCCTTTGCTTTCACTTGACATGCTATCACCCAAAATAGGGTGAGGGAATAGGGTGAGGGAGTAGTCTTTATTTCTACTCCCTCACCCTACTCCCCCTCCCTATGTTATTCTCTACTTGATGCGCTTGATAATATGGTACCCAAACGGGCTAACTTTGGGATCGTAATTGGCTATGCCTATTTCGCCTACCTTGAGTGAGAAACCGACGTCACCGAATGCCTGGACCATGCCACTGCGCGGCGACTCGCCTTGCGCCGGTGTCACGCCATCGTTAGCCAGGCCATAGATGCCAGGTGGCTGATCGTCCGTGTTGTCCGTCACCAGCTTATTGAAGTCTCCACCCGCCTTGGCCTTCGCCAGCAAGTCATCTGCTAACATCTTCGCTTGGTCCTGGGTGCGAGCTGTCGCCTTGGGTGGCGGGTTGCCCTGGAAGCCTACAGCGTCCTTAAAACCGATCAAGATGTGTTGCACCTGGATATGGTCGTCCTGGCCCGCGCGCTTGGGCAGCGGGGTAGGCGTGGGTGCAAGGGCAACACGCTTGATGATATGGTACCCAAAGGGACTGGTCTGCGGGTCATAGTCAGCTATGCCTATCTCGCCTACTTTGAGCGTAAAGCCTACGTTCCCGAAGGCAGGCACCATCCGATTGCGCGGAAATTCGGCCTTTGAAGTAGGGGTAATATTGTTGTTTGCCATGCTGTAGATACCCGGAGCCTGGTCATCGGTGTTGTCCGCTACCAGTTTGTCATAATCCGCACCGGCTTTGGCCTGGGCCAGGAGGTCATAGGCGAGTTTTTTGGCGTCTTCCTGGGTGCGCGTCGCGGCCTTTGGAGGCGGGCTGCTCTGGCCCTTGAAGCCCACAGCATCTTTGAAACCGATCAGAATGTGCTGGACTGTGATGTGCGGGTCCTGTCCTGTGGTGTCTTGCGTCATAGGAGTATTCTCCACGGAGGTCTGGGGCGTATTTACAGGGGCAGTGGTAGGCGCGGTAGTGCTCGCGGGCACAGAGGTCGGCTGCGCGCTATTGTCCCCTCCACACGCAACCAGCGTCACCGATAATATTGTGAGCATTACAATACTCACTACCAATCTTTTCAATTTAACTTAGCTCCTCTCACGTTTCGTGCGTAAAAAATGGATTTGGCTGCGCCACGTAGGGCAGCGCAGCCAAATTCAAGTGTAACATTTGTAGGGTTAAGAGTCCAGCAGACGCTACACTTTCACCAGCTTGACCAACTCGTCCGCCAGCTTGATACTGTAGTTCTGTCCCCTATCCTGTGGGTACACCTGAAACATGTTGCCCATGTATACGTTCGGCAGGGGCGTCTTGAGCGGCGGTATATGCTCCTCGTAATCGCGGGTCACAATAGGTTGCGCGAAGGGGGCTTTGAACACCCAACTCTCCGTTACCCAGTCCTCTTTGAAGTTGGGGTTCAGCTTTTTCAGATGCGGCAGGAACTCGGCTATAGTCTCTTCGTCAGATTGTTTGAAGTACCGGTGGTCCATCGGGAGGTAGTTGCCCAGATAGATGAGGTTGCGACCTTCGTAGTCGGACGACGGTATGTAGTTCGTATGCTCGACCACCACCAGGAAGGGGTAGCCAGGGTCGTTGATGTTGAGCCAGTATATAGGCGGCATCAGTTTTTCTTTCAGGGAAAGGATCACCACATGCGCGCCGAGCGCGTCCCCCCACTCGTATTTCTGCCGATAATCGTCGGGTATGCCTTCCGCCAGGCGTAAGAACAGGCGCGTGGGCAGGGTGGTCACTATCTCGTCGAACTCATAAGGGCCGCCCTTGTCCGTCTCTATGCGGGTCTTGCCGCCCTCGATGGACACGATGCGGGTGACAGCCACGCCCAGCTTTACCTCGCCGCCCGCCTTCTTTATCTCCTCGCCGAGCCGGTTATATAGCTGCTGGAACCCACCGCGCATGTAACCAAGGTCGAAGCTGCGCTCATGCACCCGCGACCAGAACCAGGGCATGGAAATCTGCGGCGCGAAGTTGCTGAACTTGGCTGTAAGCAGAGGCTTCCACTGCACCTCGTACACCTGCTTGCCCATCCATTTTTTTATCCACTCCATCGCGGTCTGCTTGCCAAACTTGCGGTAATCTTTCTCGAACTTCAAGTAAGCGCTTGCAGCCGCGAAGCGCACGCGGTTAGGAAACGAAAACGGCTTGTACTTCAGCACCGCTATAGGCGAGTCGATACGGTGCTTCTCGCCCTTATAGAGGGTAGCCGTGATGGGGTGAGGCCATTCCAGCTTATCGCCCAACCCAAGCTCCTGGATGAGGGCCTGTATTTCCTTGTCCGAGCGGAACAGGTGGTGATAGAACTTTTCGAGGTAAACCCCGTTGTTCCCTACTTTGAAGCCCGACGCCAGACCGCCAAGCACCTCCTCCTTCTCGATAACCGTGACTTTCGCCCCACGCCGCGCCAGCCTCATGGCGGCCGTCAGACCCGCCGCGCCGCCTCCAAGTACACCTATATGCATTATGTTTACATCTCCAATCTATTCCAATTAGACTTCTAGACTTTCCTTATATAAAAATCACACAAAATGAAATCGCTACGCGATTTCATTTTGTGTGATTTTTATAATATATGCCCCAATGGGTTAGTCTTCGGAGTAAATATCAAGTGTCTTGCTGCCCAGTTTGGGGTCGAAACCAGGGAAAGGCTTGCGAGTGTCCCACTGTTTAAGGGTGCGGGCCTCGTCCCTGGTATAGAGGTCGCCGCCCTGCATGGCGTATTCGTCAAACACCGAGGAGTATGCCCCACCGGGAGCGCCGTCGTGTCGCATACCGTCGGAACCATACGTTCCGTAATAAACGACGGTAAGGGGCGCTTTGGCCTCTGCCGGTGTTATCGTCTCTACGTTAGGCTGCCACAGGCCGGAGTCTAGCCACGCCTGCTCTTGCCTGCCCCTGACTGTGATTACCCTGAATACTCTCTTGGACTTTGGTTTGCGGCCCTGCTGTACGCCTGTCTCGTTGCCACTCATGGTGTTCTCGTCGCCCTTCGACGACTCAGAAGCCGGGACCCACGATCCGTCGTGGATGACTTTCTTTTTGAACAGAGGCATATTTGCAATTCTCCTCTTGTCTTAGTGAATGCTTATGCGGGAATCATAGCACGCGCCGCGTCTCTTTGTCAAAGAATTCTTAAGGTGGGCTAATGTTCAGTCTGACGAGCAGCGAGGTGGGTGAGGAGGCGTCCCACAAGCGCAAACCAGATTATGAGCAGCAGCCCCGAAGGGAGCAACACCCAGAATGGCCCGTTGGGAATGAATGAATAACCGCCAAGATCTAGCGCCAAGAGCAGGCCAAAGACGCGCACAGGACCTGTTGCCTGCCAGGACGCCAACGCGATCCAGAGAGCAGCAGAAATATGCCCTCCATAACGCATCGGGAGATAGGTGGCGTCGGGTATGCCATCGAGGGCCATTATGTCGGTCGCAATGTCAATGACGAGCCAACCGTATCCGGCGGCGCGCGCCCACTGAGGCGCGGGAAGCGCTGCGACCACTGGGAACAGGAGCAGGTGAGCAACAACAGGCAGTAGACCCCCGTTCAGTTCGGCCACGACCGGTGAGTTGGCAGGCAGTTGCAGGAGTGGGATAAAGAAAAAACGCGCCAGGCTGACGACAAAGACAATGGCGGCGGCATATGCCGCATACGCGGCTCCGAAACGCTGAGATTGCTTACTTTCGTCCACAAGGGCTCCTTTTTATCTCATCTATGTGCTATATCATAAGGCGTGCCCGACGCGCTTTCCTCGTACCGCGCCAGGACAAATAACAACGACGACAGACGGTTCAGATAGCGCAACACCTGACCCTGGGGCATTTTGCCTTCGTGGACCAGTTGTACGGCGTGGCGCTCGGCGCGGCGCACGATGGTGCGGCCCAGGTCTATCGCCGCCGAACCCGCACTGGCCCCCGGCAAGACGAACTGTTTGGGCATCTGCACCTGCTGCTCAAGTTCCTTTATGGTGGCGTCTATCCAGTCGGCCTGCTCCACACTCACTCGGTAAGGCAACTTCTCCACCTGAGTCATGGGAGTCGCCACCTCGGCCATCAGCAAGTAGAGGTCGTGCTGCACATGGCGTAGGATTTCGCGTGTGCGCTCCTGCGTGCCGAGAGCGCGGGCCAACCCAAGCGCGCTGCTGGCTTCGTCTAACGTACCATACGTCTCCGGGCGCAAATCGTACTTAGCCACCCGCTCCGGCCCCAGCAGGTCGGTGTAGCCCTCGTCTCCCGTTCCCAGTCGCTCTCCAAACATCACTATCATCTCCGTGCTGAGTCTCGATAGTCATTCAGCGAAACTCATTCTTGTTCTGTTCATTATACGCAGCTAGCGCGAGTTTGCCTATGCTCTGTACGTGCTGTGAAAGCAGGGAGGATTTCTCGGACAGGAAAAAGGGCACGGTTTTCCGTGCCCTTACAACCTTACGACACACAGTATATAAAGTGTTGATAAGAGTTGCTATGACTTTATTACGGTGCGCTCAATTGGCAACCCCGTACATTGAGTGTATAAGCTGCACATCCCGCATTGGCCGATATCTCATGCACTATCACTACGAGGGTCATGCCAGAGGGCACATCAATAGAGTAACTACTGGTACCGCCAAGTTCGCTGGGGCTGTACCCAATGTCTCCTATGTAATTAGTGCATAGGTTGTTGGGATCAAAGCTTCCCAGGTAGGCGACACTGAATATATCGTTACCTCCTGTACACGCGGTAGTCAGGTTGATGGTTACACACTGGGCAGAACCTGTGGTATTGGGGAACGAGTAGGTATCATAGTACCTCAGAGTGGTGTTTACGAGAGCAGGGCAGGACTTGACCGTCCCGCAGGCGCTTGGATTATGGTCCCGCAGGATCCTGCCTCGTTGACGCGCGTCGGTTGTGGTTATGGAGCCCTGTATGATGGTAGCGCTAGGGCAAGGCGTGTTGTTGGGTGTGTTTGTAGCTGTATTGGTGGTGGTGGGCGTTGGTGTCCTAGTACGTGTACCTGTGAATGTGAATGTGGGCGTGTTAGTGCGTGTGCCTGTGAGGATCGGTGTGATCGTTGTATTGGGCAGAATGTTGATAACATAGTCGGTAAACAGTGCTGGGTTATCTATTTCGTAGCCGCCACAATCACCAACAATCTGGTTATCATGTGTAGATGGCGAGTTCTCGAACTGCCATCGAAATGTCGCCTGTCCAGGTGCTGTAGCGCATAAACCAATTTGCGCCAGACGGAAAGCTCCTGTGGCGCCAGTTGGGCTTATCCGCACAGAATCGTAAGATACAAAACCTGGATCACTAAGCTCACCCCTATTTACGCACGGACCTGGGCCGTTACATGCCAAATTATAGATTTCAGTGGGGAAGGTAGTTAGGTCGCCCGTGACTGTGTTGGTTATCACGCAACTGCTGGCGGACACGTTGACATTCTGCAACAGTTGATTGGTAAACGATATGTAACTCTGTTGCGCTGTGGCTGCATTAGAACCGGCGTCAAGCCACAATTCGAGTACGAATCTATCTCCTACGTGTACTGTGCCCCCATTTGGTGGAGCAGACCCCTGCGGGCGGAGTTCCAGGTAAGCATCCCTGACACATGTGGGTGAGCCTGTGGGTGTGTTGGTGGGTGTGTTGGTGGGTGTGTTGGTGGGCGTGTCGGTGGGCGTGTCGGTGGGCGTGTCGGTGGGTGTGTTGGTGGGCGTGAATGTTGGCGTGTTGGTCGCCCCTATTTGCGTCCTGTTGCGTGTGGGTGTGCGCGTTGGCGTAGATGTACGTGTGGATGTAAATGTGCGCGTAGATGTGAATGTGCGTGTGGGTATGCGGGTCTTGGTAAAGGTGAATGTGCCTGTGGGTATGCGCGTCTTGGTGAAGGTGCGCGTATTTGTGAGTATGCGTATGCTTGTCGGTGTATGAGTGGGCGTGTCGGTCGGCGTGTTAGTGAATGTAGGCGTGAATGTAGGCGTATGCGTGAATGTTGGCGTGTTGGTCGGTGTGTCCGTCGGCGTGTTAGTGAATGTTGGCGTGTTAGTGAGTGTAGGTGTAAAGGTTGGCGTGTTAGTGAGTGTAGGTGTAAAGGTTGGCGTGAATGTTGACGTGGGTGTAAGAGTACCGCAAGGGGGCTGTACGAAAGTCAACTGCAAGCCCGAATTCGACCCGCCAAAATTGCACGTGAACTCTGTGTATTGTGAACCCGTGTCCCTCTGCACTCCCACTGTGGCGCTGCCGTTCTGATACAGTTCCCCATATATCAGGTCGAACTTGCTCTGCCCTTCGTACAGCCGCGCCTCGAAGTTGACGTAACCTCCACACCGTCCAAAGTCAAAGGAGCAAGCGCGCCACTCGATGTTGAATATCCGATTGGGAGCCGAGCCTGACACCGAAGTGTAGACGCCAAGAGTGGAGCTCACGCCTGAGCTCATATCCAGGTCGTCCCAATGAGCGAAGATGGCGTCGTTGAAGTTCGAATCAGGTAAACAGTTGTTGCTGTAAGAAGTGCTATTGTTGATAAAGCTCACGGAGCCGTTGTCGCTCAACCTTGCATTGGTGTAAGAGGCTCCATACAAGCTGTAAGAGAAAGGCAGGGATATGATGCTGGTGCAATCATCGCATTGGGAGCCTGCCACCAGGCTGGTGCCCGGCACTATGGTCCCTGTGGATTGGGTGTAGGTGTAGTTGCTGTTTGGGCCGCAAGGGGGTGCCGTGGGTGTAGGTGTGAAAGTATAGGTAGGGGTATCGGTGGGCGTAGGTGTATCTGTGGGAATCCGCGTGCCCCCAGGAGGCAGAATGTCAATAACATAGTCCGTAAACAGTTCCGGGAAGTTTTGTATTTCGTAGCCTTCACAATTGCCAGTCATCTGAGCATAAGACCAATGCAACACAGCTTGCCCAGGCGCGGTAGCGCATAAGCCAATTTGCGCTACCCGGAAAGTTCCTGGGAAACCGTTTGTAAACGTCCCAGAACTGTAGCGGATGGAACCCGGATTCCTGCTTTCGCATGGGTCTGGCCCGTTGCATACCTGATTGACGAATTCAATAGGGAAGGTGCTGATGTCACTCGTGACCGTATTCGTCAGCACGCAATCGGAGCCAATAGAGGACACTCTGACATTTTGCAACAGCTGATTAGTGAATGTTAACCGACTATCTTGGCTGGTAGCATTGTTAGAACCGGCGTCGAGCCACAATTCGAGTACGAATCTATCTCCCACATGCGCTATACCTCCGTTAGGAGGCGCAGACCCCTGCGGGCGGAGTTCTAGATAAGCATCCCTAACGCAGGGAACCAACCCGTTTGAACGTCGAGGGTGTGCGCTGCTACTCCTAATGTCTGAGGGAGGCGGTATAGCACCCAGGGGGGGGGGGGGGGGGGGGGGGGGGGGGGGGGGGGGGCGGGGGGGGGGGGGGGGTGATGAAGGGGGAGGGGTTACAAA
>JBBQIC010000163.1:0-9197 GCA_038324555.1 Chloroflexia bacterium | reverse complement strand
CATAGGCGCGAACTTAAGGGCAAACAAACCCACTAACCCGTGTCATTCTGAGCCGCAGCGAAGAATCTCGTCCCTCGCGTAGATGCTGGATTTTCTGTGAGCCAAACATCCCCCTATACGACGAGATTCTTCGCTGCGGCTCAGAATGACACGGGTTAGTGGGTTTGTTTGCCCTTAAATTTGCGCCTATGGGGTCTGCCCCTACGATTATGCCTCTACTCTAATCTGAACACATATCAAGGCTGCGGGTTACTTATACAGCTTTTTGTACAGCTTTTTATACCGCTAAGGTCTTCCGGGTGGGGGTAGGACTTTATATAATGTAATCGTGTGTAAGTTATAGAAGTGAAGCGAACAACAGGGACACTGTATTCCCTCCAGAAGGAGATACGGCAATGAAGATGAGATACCGACCGCTTGTGACGCTGGTCGCGTTGGGCCTGGGCATCTGCCTGGGTATGAGCATGATAGTTTTCCTCGCTTGGCTGGGGCAGCCCACAATGGGAAGCGCTGCTATAGCTGCCGGTTCCGCAGCGTCTCCGCGCTCGCTTATTCCGAATGCACCCAACCTTACCACTACACCTACACCGCCATGCGGTTCGCTACCCACCTGGACACCGGGCGCTGTTGGTCCACGTGCCCGCTACGCCATACAGGGCGCGCTGGCTAATGATGGCAATCCACGCTTCACGCCCGTACCCTCCTTCTTCGTTGTTGGGGGTCTTGACGCCTTCAATAACCCCATTGCAGATGTGGCGCGCTACAACTCTGCCCAGAACTACTGGTCAACCGTCTCATCTCTGCCCGTGGCAGCGGGTAGAGTGGCCGTAGGAGGCAGCAGTAACTACATCTTTGCTGCGGGCGGATATTTAGGCCCTAACGGTCCCAACTCTGTGACCAGCACACTACGCATTTATAATGCCATGTTTGGTACGTGGTCAACGGGCGCGCCCGCGCCATCTCGTGTCGAAGCGGCGGCGGGAACGGTGCTAAGCGGTAAGTTCTACGTCATCGGGGGCGACAACTACACCGACACTCTCTCCACCAATTACATGTATGATATCGGCAGCAATGGCTGGAGCACAGGTGCCCCACTTCCCGTTTCCAGGAAAAACGCATACGCAACAGCCCAGTGGGGGCTGCTTTACCTCTTTGGAGGGCTAGATGCAGCCGGGCAGGCAACAGATACCCTCTTCGCCTATAATCCCTTGTCAAATAGCTGGACGACCCTGGCTTCGCCCAACACGGGCGGGCTGGGCAATTATGGGGGTATCTCCTCATATGGAGCTGGCTACCTGATTGTCGTAGACGGAGGCACCTCCGACTATTTACCGGGCGGCACCACGCACATCTACGATATAGCCAATAATACCTGGATTGATGGGCCGCCTCTTATAACCGCGCGCATGAGCATGGCCCAGGGCACGCTTAGTGACGGGCGTATAATCGTCTATGGCGGACTGACCAGTCCCGGAAACGTTACGGGTTTGACGGAGTTGCTACGCTCGCCTTGCGGCCCGCCCTTCGGCACGGCTACACCCACTCCAACCTGGACCTCCACGCGAACACCTACGTACACACTCACACCCACGCCCCTACCCACTTGCGGGCTGATATTTCGCAGAGTCACCGGTCCTAACCCCGGCAGCGACAACTACCTCTATCGTGTGGCGACCATCTCGGCGAATGACATTTGGGCTGTGGGTTACTACGTCTCTGGCGGGCAGCAGACTTTGATGCAGCATTGGAACGGCACGAGTTGGAGTACCTTCTCGGGCCCCGCCACGAACAACGGCGCGCTCTCTGACGTAACGGCGCTTTCGTCAAACGACGTGTGGGCTGTTGGGTCAAACGGCCTCGTAGGCTCCTCCTCATCCACCACGCTGGTCGAACACTGGGACGGCACTCAGTGGAGCATTGTCCCAAGCCCCAATGTCGGGGCAGGGAATAACGACCTGGATGGAGTAGCGGCAGTGGCAACCAACGATATTTGGGCTGTGGGGGTCGCAGGTTCCTATCCCAATTTTCGCACCTTGATAGAGCATTGGGACGGCACCCAATGGAGCATTGTGTCCAGCCCGAACGTTGGAAGCTCGGACCAACTCAACGGCGTGGCCGTGGTCGCGTCCAACGATGTGTGGGCTGTGGGCGAACACAATAATCAAACTCTCGCGGAGCACTGGGACGGCACCCAGTGGAGCATAGTTTCCAGTCCAAGTCCCTATGCGCTATGTGGCTTCACGGGAGTAGCGGCTGTACGCGGCGTGCCGAATTCAGTGTGGGCCGTCGGTTACAATACCATGAATAGCGGCATAGATTTGATAGAGCACTGGGATGGCACTCAATGGAACGTGATCCCAAACACTCCCTCTGGCTGGCTGAACGGAGTTACAGCAATCTCGGTGAATGATGTCTGGGCGGTAGGGTACACTTACTTTGGGGGCAACTTCCCCCATGCGCTCCACTGGGACGGTAGTGTGTGGATTACAGTCCTAATCCCTGCCTACTCCAACTCCGAGGTATTCTATGGGGTAGGGGGCGTCTCATCTAACGATGTGTGGGCTGTCGGAAACGACCATTTTACTTACCCCGGTCGCCAGACCCTGATAGACCGGTACAACGACCCGTGCTTAACTCCCACGCCCACCTCAACACCTACTCCTACGTGCCCTCCGTTGCGTATCGTCGTTGGACAAAGCCAACCGGCCAACCCAGCGATTATCCATTCAACCAGGAAAGCTACCAACAGCTTTGCGAAAAGCGCAACTGCGAGCAAAGCTCCCAATCCAACGTCCAGCTTCCAACGTCCAACATCAGAAGCGCCCATCTCCTTTGCATTGGACGACGGTGCCCGCGAAACCTCGATTGGCTTTGGGATAGATAATACCGAGAGCGCGGCCCTCTGGTTGAACCGCTTCACGCCGCCTTCCAACTCGTACCCCATCACCCTCAACGGCATACAGATAATGTGGCCCGACCAGTCGGGGACGGGAGATAATTTACCGGGCAAAACCGCCAGGTTGGTGGTTTATCAGGACGCCGATGGCGACGGCAACCCATCCAATGCCACGCTGTTGGGCCAGATGACCATCATTATATCCGGCACGGAGGCATACGAGAATTATCCGGTGAATATCGTCGCGCCGGGGCCGAGCGGAGACATCTACATCGGCTTTGAAGACCTCTGGGCCGAGGCTGGTTACACTCCGCGTATGTTTCCCGCCTCGCAAGACACCACCACTTCGCAGGCACGCTCATGGATAGCAGCTATGGGGAGTGGCGCGCCGCCAGACGTAAACAACCTGAGCAACAACGACCAGCTAGGCACGGTCGATTCGTTCGGCTTGCCGGGCAATTGGATGATAAGGGCAACAGGTGATACCCAGGCGGGCGGCTGCCCTCCCACCCGCACGCCAACGCCGACACCCGTGCCCGCGCTGATAGGTCACGTAGTCTGGCAAGGGCCGCCCGCCCAACCGGACGCAAGGCAACAGCTACCTATCACTCTCACCCTCAAGCTGGGCGCAAACGAGACAAACTACCCGGTACAGACCACCGACAGCAACGGCTACTTCGCTGTAAGCTTGTTTGGTCTACCGTCAGGGACCTACAACTGGCGTGCAAAGGGTCCGAAGTACCTGGCTAATTCCGGCACTGTCCGATTAGATGTTAGAACGTTGGAAGGTTGGAAGGTTAGAACGTTGGGGGCCAGTAACCTTCCAACCTTCCAACGTTCTAACGTTCCAACAGTATATGTGGAGATGGGTCTTATGCGCGGGGGCGACGCCAATAACGACAATGCTGTCGGTAGCGCAGACTTCAACATCGTGAAAGCCACCTTCGGTAAGTCGCAAGGCGACCCTGGATACGACGCGCGCGCCGACTTCAACAACGACAATGCGGTAAATCTGCCCGATTTCAATGTGCTCAAAACCAACTTCGGACAAGGAGGCGCGCCGCCGATCTCACCGGGTGGGCGGTAGGGGAACGTGAAACGTGAATTACGATAATCACTCGTCACTCGTCACTCGTCACTCGTCACTCGTCACTCGTCACGTTTCACGTTTGGCGGGCGTGTGAGTGGCGCTATGGTCCGCTCGTGCTCCGAGTCTTCGATGAGGGTGGCAAGTCGCTTGCGCCTGGTCTCTTCTTTCTTTGCGCTTATGACCCACCAGATGGCGGCCTTTCTGTATGAGGCTGGTTGGGCTTGAAAGAAGTTCCAGGCTGGCTTGTTAGCACGAAATTGCCGCTCGTCAGCATCTTCGAGCCTCGCGGCGTCTCTTTGCTCGTACGCATATATCCCGGACTTTTCTTCGGAGCGTTTCTCAAATGCTCTGAGACCCGCAGGCAGCATAAGCCCCAGGCTGGTAAGCTCTCCGACACGCTTGATGTTTACGGCGCTCCATATGCTTCCCGCTTTTCGTGGGGTGAAGCGATTGGTGTAGCTTTCTTCGTCAATACCCTTACGTATGCCGTCAATCCAACCGAAACAGAGCGCTTCGTCTACTGCTTCCGGCCAGGTGATGCTTGGCTTGCCTGAGCCTTTCTTATAGAATCCAACCCATAACTCCTGGGTTTTATCGTGGCGCTCCGCAAGCCAGGCGCGTAATTCGGATGGGGTTGCAAAGAAGGTAGGTTCCATAGCCGCTATTTTAGCACAAATGGTCCAATTAAACAGAAAACCCAGACAATCCGTGAGGACCCTCTGGGCTTCCGATCCTCCGTTGTCACGAGCGAACTCGTAACCTCGAAGTAGCCTTAGTATAAGGCGTAAACATGTCGAGATCAAGAGGCAATATGACGTGTTTTGCACATCCAAGGGTTGTCAGGAAGTAGGGTGAGAGTGTGGAAGTGCTATAATTGTCGGGGCAACATAGCGTTGGACCAAGAACCGGAGGGGCCTTACGTGGTTGATTTGACCGACTTTCACTTTGAACCCAACCTGGCGCGGGCGGCGACTCTGCCTGCGCGCTGGTACGTCGCGCCGGAGTTCCTGGCGTTGGAGAAGGAGAAGATATTCGCCCGCACCTGGCAGGCGGTGGGCCGGACAGACGAAGTGGTGCGCATTGGCGATTTCTTTACATGCGAGGTGCAGCGCGAGCCGCTCGTTGTCACGCGCGGCACTGACGGTGTGCTTAGAGCTTTCTATAACGTCTGCCGCCACAGGGCGGGCAATGTGGCCGCCGGTAAGGGCAACCGCAAATCGCTGCAATGCCGCTATCACGGCTGGACCTACGCGCTGGATGGTCGCTTGATGACTACGCCTGAGTTCGAGGGCGTGGAAGATTTTGATAAGACGTGTTACGGGCTGCACCCCGTGCGGGTCGAAACCTGGGGGCCGTTCGTCTTCGTCAACCTGGACGCATCTTCGGCTCCACTCACCGCGACGCTCGGTGTCATCCTGGAAGAAACGGTCCATATCCCCCTGGCCGAGATGCGCCCGGTGGAGCGGCGCGACTACATCATCGAGTGCAACTGGAAAGTCTATATTGACAACTACTTGGAAGGCTACCACCTGCCCATCGCCCACCCTGGCCTCTATCGTGAGTTGGACTACGAAAACTATAAGGTGGAGACGCACCGCTACCACTCGCGGCAGTTAGCGCCTTTGCGCCCGGTGTCGGGGAACGGCGCGGGACGCAGGTACGCCGAAGTCAAGGCCGACGAAGAAGTGCTCTACTACTGGATATTTCCTAACTTCATGGTGAATATCTATCCAGACAACATGTCCTCAAACATTATCCTGCCCCTGGGCCACGACAAAACGCTGACCATCTTTGAGTGGTATTTCCACGAACAAGGCGGCGGGGAGGCATGGGAGGGCGTGCAGCAGGCGGTTGCCTTCAGCGATGAGATCCAGCAGGAGGACATAGTCATCTGCGAGAACGTACAGCGCGGGTTGGCCTCGCGGGTCTATAATCAGGGCCGCTTCTCAGTCAAGCGCGAAAATGGCGTGCATCATTTTCACTCTTTGGTTTACGAGTATTTGATGCGTGATATAGGGTGAGGGAGTAGGAATAAAGACTACTCCCTCACCCTATTCCCTCACCCTACCTTATGGTATCTTCCCCAGGTTGATAATCGCATTGGCATCGGTGTCAACCACGTAGGCTGTGCCGTCGGCTGTTACCATAATGCCGGTGGGCGTCCTGAGCGTAACGTCACCTTGCTTGTTCTTCTGGCCCAGGAGTTTCCCTGTGGGATCGAATTTGAGCACAGTGTGTCCGGTGGGTGCGGTTGCGTAGACGTTGCCCGCGCTGTCCACCGCGAGGAATGGCTCCAGGTAAGGTCCAGGCGCCCACATGCCTTCTGGGACGGGCCATTGGGCCGCGGGTTTGCCGTCTTTGTCGAACTTCTGGATGCGGTGGTTGTCTGTGTCAGCTACGTACACATTGCCGCCTGCGTCAACCGCTATGCCGATAGGCTCGTTTAGCTCGCCGGGCTTACTGAAGGGATATTCCGGCCCTTTTTGGGTGGGGGACATTCCGCTCTCGATCTTGCGCACGGGCTTGCCACTGGCATCGAATA
Source organism: Chloroflexia bacterium (assembly GCA_038324555.1). Classification (GTDB taxonomy): domain Bacteria; phylum Chloroflexota; class Chloroflexia; order QHBQ01; family JADMIH01; genus JADMIH01. The sequence goes on along the minus strand of JBBQIC010000163.1, from coordinate 2,669 downwards.
TCAGCACTCGCTTGTTGCCCGTGTCAGTCACGTAGATATTCCCGTCCGGCCCAGTTGCCACGCCCCTTGGTCCCCAGAACATCTGATCTTTGGTTGGGTTTGTGGCGGCATCGGCATCGGTTAAGTTGATATAGCCTCCCCACTTAGCGAGGAACTTGCCGTTGTTGTCAAACTTCTGCACCCTGTGGTTCCAGGTATCAGCGACGTAAACATTTCCTGCCTTGTCAACCGCCAGACCGCCGGGACCCGTTCCCACTCCCTCGTCACTTATCGGGTTGAATTGTCCGTCCCTATCGCCTTTGCTGCCGAACATCGTAACGAATTTGCCAGTGCCGTCGAACTTCTCTATTCGCAGATTCTGTGCATCAGCTACGAAGAAGTTGCCGTTGGCGTCCTGTGCAATACCCCTCGGTAGGTTGAGTTGGCCCTTGTTCACACCGGGGGAACTCGGTCCGAAAAGGCTGACGGGTGTGGCGTTGAGGTCTACGGTGGGTGGTTGTGACTTCACAGTAGGCGCCACCGTGACATTGGATCCAACGGCTTCGACCGGTTGGGTTGGGGCAACCTCCTGGGTAGGCGTAGCTCCTCCGAATGCGAGCGCGGGCAGCTTGCCCTTCGAGGCTAGGAGGAACACGACAAGCACCAGTCCGAGTACCACAAAAGCGCCCAGCAGACCCAAAATAAGAGGATATGGGCCGCGCCTTGAAGATGCGGAACGCCCGCGAGCCTTGCCTTGTGACCTGACTGCTGCGGCGGCAACCAAAGTCCTCCTCTTGGCGCGGGCGCCTTCAAGTTCGACAGTTGAGGTCGCCCCGACGGGAACGCGGCGAAGCAGGTACTCGTATTCCTGGGGTTTGTCCGCTAGTCTGCTTTGCTGTATATCGGGTACCTGCTTCTTGCCGCCACTCTTGCGGGTCGAGGCGCTTGCAACTGAACTACTTGCAGTTGCACCGCTTGCAGTAGGCACTCTTCGAATACGGGACCGATTCGATGGAGTCTGGTTCATATCCCTTGTATACCCCCTCCTGGATAACGTTTTGTACGTAAGTAGCTATCGGCTATCAGCTAAAGATAGGTAGTGTGCCACTGATAACTGATGGCTGACGGCGGACGGCTGATAGCTATTGGCTCAAAATCTTGTTCAGACCCTCGTCCATCATGTCCCCGGTGATGCCGCCTACGATGAGATACTTGATAACACCAGTTTTATCCACGAACAGATGGGTTGGTATGCCGCTTACCACGTATTGCTGCAAGACAGATCCATCGCCGTCAATTACGAACGTCCAGTTATAACCGTTGAGTTCGGTGAATTGCTTGACGGTCGCGTTGTCCTCTTTGTCGTCAACGCCCAGGATGGTCAGCCCTTTGTCCTTATATTTGTCGTAACGCTGCTTCATTTCGGGCATCTCGGCTTTGCACGGCCCGCACCAGGACGCCCAGAAGTTTACCCATACCGGCTTACCCCGCAAAGAGGTCAGATTGAGCAGCTTTCCGGTATCTATTTCGTTCAGCGCAAAATTGGGTGCGAGCGCGCCCACTTTGACCGCCGTTTGCAGGCCTGCGTTGGTGACGCCCGTGCCCGTTGAAGTCCCGACGTATGAACTGGACTTGCCTGCTCGCGTGCCAAGGAGCCACGCCACAATGCCGGTAATCAGTACAAGCATGAGCACAGAAGCTACCAGGGTTATTGCGCGGGCGGGAGTGCTGAAGAGACTTGAAGCGCCTGGCGCGGTTTCACCCTCATCTTCATCATAGAAGGTTTCGCTGTAATCTTCGACGCTATCGCCATCTTCATTTGCGGTAACGCCTGTCTCGCCATAATCGTTGGCGGTGGTGTAACCCAAATCTTTTGGCTGATCGTCTTCAGTTCGCAGGGTAATATGAGGTCTTGTTCTGCCCATATGTGGTACTCGCATTCACTTATTATTGCCGTTACGTCAAAGGTCGCCACGAATAGAGTAAGCAACAACTAAGGGGTCTTCCGCAAGTAAGTTGATAGTCCTTACGCAGCGCATCATGCGCGGCAACTGTCAGCTTATCTCCGTACGGACCCTAAGTGTTGAGCCATTCTATCACAGGACGATGCCATTAGTTTTCGTTTTCACGGGCGGGTGCAAACTAAACGCTACTAATTATAATAGTGACACTCCTCACGGCATAAATGCCAGAGGCTTCTTGTATCTCTACAAGCTACTTGCGTGGTGTCCGCACGAACTACTCGGGTTACTCCGAGATACTTTAGAGAAGCTTTATGCGGCTAACATTTTACAGCTCAACCTTTTTGAGCCAACCCGCCAAATGCTAGATTATAAAAGTGCTCTTGTCCCGAAGGACTTGCCTTGCGGCAACGACATACAGGTTCATTGCCTGTACCATGCCTAATTATATCACAAAGGAGAACCCATGGATAGCTTTTACCCGCCTCCCCACACTAGCTCTCATAAGATTTCCTTATTGGGCGTGGCTTTATGGGTTTTCTGTAACCTGACGCTTTGCTGTCAAGTCAGAGCGGATTTTTGCAGGTTCCTTAGCTCGACTTTGTACAATAACAAATCAATAGCAGACAGAGTAAGCCAGCCTGTCCACATGTGAGCGTGGGACTAAACACACATCGTGGTCTTGTGGTGATGTTTGATAAGTGAAATTACCCCACAACTGGCGACGCA
>JBBQIC010000162.1:0-9260 GCA_038324555.1 Chloroflexia bacterium | reverse complement strand
TACATTAGACGAGTCCCCGTAGGGGGACTTTGCCGCTCGTAGCCCGCGAGTTTAGTCGCCGGGCGGTGTCGAACCAGTGAATCAGTTGGAACAAAAGTTGACAACAACAGTTATCCGTAGTACCATATATGGTACTACTAGCCAGCATCAAACCGGGAACTTTCCGCAACGCCATCCCTTCCTGCTGTCGGTCCTGTCGGTCTATGTAAAGCAAACGCTTGCCGTAATAGAAATGGAGAAAGAAACGTGACGACTATTGGCAACGAGATAAAACGATATATGGCTCTACCTTATTGCATAGAGTTGGCGCCCGATGAGGGAGGATGGTTCGTGTCCATCCCCGACCTACCCGGTTGTATGAGCCAGGGAACAACGCCGCAAGAAGCCCTGGAAATGATTCGGGACGCACAACGCTTGTGGCTCCAGGTAGCCCTGGAAGATGGCATGGCTATCCCTCCGCCCCATGCTGAGGATGAGCATAACTACAGCGGCAAGTTCAACGTGCGCGTACCCAAAAGCCTGCACCGCGATCTGGTGCGTGCCGCCGAAGCACAGGGAACAAGCCTCAACCTATACATAGCCACCACCCTGGCCCGCGCAGTAGCCTCTGATGCGCTTCTTGCCGCCACCGCAGCATCGGAATAACTTGCGCTCATAGTTACTTTGCGGTTCGTTCTCCCGTCTATCTCACCACCGCCTCAGCCTCTTTCACAGCCGCCTCCCGCGACGCAATCTCCGCCAGCCGTCCAGGGTCCTTAGCCACCAGGCAATCACCCATCACCAGGAAGTCCAGCCCCGACGAAAAGAACGTGCGCACCGCGTCCTTCGGCTCGCACACGATAGGTTCGCCGCGCAGGTTGAACGACGTATTCATAACGACCGCCACGCCCGTAATCTTCTCGAACTCGCTGATAAGCTCCCAATATCGAGGGTTCACAGACCTCTCAACCGTCTGTATCCGCGCCGAATTATCCGCGTGCGTGATCGCCGGGATAACGTTCCGCTTCTCTGGCCTAACCGTGTGCGTCAAAATCATAAAAGGCGAAGGCGCCACCGGGTCGAAATACTCCCCAAACTTCTCCACCAGCACCGATGGCGCGAACGGCCTCCAGTTCTCCCTGAACTTGATAGAGTCGTTCACCTTGTTCTTCATCTCAGGGTCCCGCGCATCTGCCAAAATCGAGCGGTTCCCCAGGGCGCGAGGCCCGAACTCCATCCGCCCTTGAAACCACCCAACGATGTTGCCGTCGGCCACCAGTTGCGCCGCCGTTCGCGTGACGTTCTCCGAGCGGTGGAACGGTATCTTGAACGTGTTGAGCGCCTGCTCGATCTGTTCCTGCGTGTACTCAGGCCCAAGATAAGCCTTCTTCATCTCATAGCGTGGCATCTGTCCCACCAGCTTGTGGTAAGCCGCCAGCGCCGCCCCAACAGCCGTCCCATCGTCCGTAGCCGCAGGCTGTATAAACACCTTGTCCACCAACCCGGAGGCCATCAGCTTCCCGTTGGCCTTCGAGTTCATCGCCACGCCTCCGGCCAGGCACAAATTCTTGCTGCCCGGTATCCGTCGCAGCGCGTCCCGCAGCACCGCGAACATCGCCTCCTCAGTAGCCTTCTGCACCGAGGCCGCTATGTTCCTATCCTCATCTGTAATCTCTTTCTCCGGGTTCCTACGCGCCCCAAACCGCCGCGTCATAGGCGTAAGGTCGCTCCAATACCGCCCCATCAGCGCGTGCGTGTGGACCTGATAGTCATATTCCGTAATCGTGATAAAGTCGTCCATAGGCACGTTCGGCTCACCATAAGCCGCCAGCCCCATCACCTTCCACTCGTCGTTGTGCCGCTCGAACCCAAGCAGGTCGGTAAACGACTCGTAAAGCAGCCCAATCGAATTAGGATACGGTATCCACCTCACCAGCCTCAGCTTGCCACCCTGTCCATGATAGATCGAAGTAGCCTGGAAAGCCCCCCGCCCGTCGGCCACGATCACGATCCCGTCGTCAAACCCCGACAGGCTGTACGCGCTGTAAGCGTGCGCCAGGTGGTGGTCAATAAACGACACGTTAGACGTTACGCCCGGAAAGAACTTCATCAGCGAGCGCTTGCCCCCCTTCTCCCAATATTCGGAGAGCATCCCGGCCAGCGAGCGCGGTATAAAGTCTCCCTTGCGCGGCAACTCGTCCCGCAGGCTGGCCTTCAGCGTATGCCAGGGCGTCGCCAACGGCCCGTTCCACCCAAACGCCACCGCCTCCAACTCCGAGGCCCCGATCCCCGCGTAATCCAGCGCGGCCTGTATACTCTTCCGAGGAAAGCTATTGTCCTTCTTGATGCGCGAGAACCTCTCCTCCGTCCCCGCGAAAATAATCTCCCCATCGCGCAGCAAAGCCGACGCCGCATCATGCGAATACCAGTTGATACCAAGAACATACTTCGACATCTTCTTACTCCTTCATGTCATTCGTGAAACGTGAAACGTGAAACGTGATTATTGTAACTCACCTTACGCAATATCTTGAAGGGGCGGGACCAAACAGCCCTTGTCATTCTGAACGGAGTGAAGAATCTCGTCCCTTACCGGGATGTGAAGGCACAACTGAGGCCCAGGCATAGGCATCAGGGTCTACGACGAGATTCTTCACTACGTTCAGAATGACAAGGGTTAGCTCCTCTCCTCCGTTAAGCCAACTGCGTAAGATGAGATTGTAATTCACGCATCACGTTTCACGTTTCACTCGTCATCACACTATCCCAATCCGTCACCATCTGCTGCTGCATATAGTCTACCAAACTCCACTGTCCCGACCCAGCAGCCCGTTCTAGCCTCCGCAGCCTTGGCGAATAAGCCCTCAATTCCAACTTCTGCGTAGCCCAGCCCGTCCTCTTGAGCAAACCCGCCAGCGAGCGCACGGAATAGCGCACCTCGTGTGTAGGGTCGCCGTGATGGTCAAGGGCCTGGCCCCTCAGCCGCTTCCCAAGCAGGCCGTTCTTAACCACAAGCAGCCAGTCCAACGTATTCGCCGTCACAGGCACATGCAAGAACATCTGCCCTCCAGGCCGCAGCAGCCGCCGCAATCTCACCAACAGTTCTTCGGCCTCATGAGGAGCAAAGTGCTCCAGTACGTCTACAACAGTTAGCACGTCAAACCCTCCAAGGCCGCCTCCGTCCTGCGCCAGCAAGTCAACCGTCCAGAACTCGATGTGCTTGCCTGCGTGGGCCGCTTCCGGCCCGTAGGTCCGCCGCGCCCACTCTATAGCGTCTTCCGAAACGTCCACCCCCGTCACATGAGCGCCTAACGTGGACAGGAGCCACGAGCCTGCCCCCAACCCACACCCAACGTCAAGCGCCCGCTTGCCACTCAGGTTGGGTCGTAGCAGCCTCACGCCGCGCCGGTAGCCCTTAAGCGCGCGCGTAGACGTATCAAAAGGGTCATCAAAAGACTCCCCCATCCGACGCGCCCGGAAATATTCAACAGTATACCGCTCCGACATCAGCTTTGGAAGTAAGCCCTTACCACATTGTAGTATTTTGCTACGATTGGGTTAACAACCTCAAGGTATTTTAAGTAAGGAAAAGCTATCAGCTATCAGTCCTAAGCTGATAGCTGATAGCTTCTAAATCAACCCCCTATTCCGATAAACTTCCCACTCGCCGTTAGTCAGGCGCGCAACATAATAGAGGTGTTGCAGGTAAGGCGAATGCGCCACGATTACTTCTTCACCGGCCCCCAATTTGGCGTGCGACGCGAAGTCCGTCCGGAAGATCACATGAGGCTTGCGGGCCTCGCCCCCGCTACTAATAATGGGCTTCTCTACGCTCGCGCTCGCCGATATACGCTCTGGACTGAGATACGCGCTCGGCTTGGAAGTGGAAGCAGGCCCGGCCCCTGCTCCAAACCCTCGATTATCAGCCGACTTGCCCGACTTGCCCCCTATTCTGGGGAGGCCCTTAATACCGCGAGGCTGTACTATCTGCGAGCGATCAGCCGAAGCAGCTATCTGTTCGTCCGTCAAGATACTCGCCTGGCGCATGTCAGGGCCTGAATACGCGGGGTCCACCAGCAGCCAATCCTTGACCCTGCGGGCGCTCATCGCCTGCCGTTCCATGACCGTGCCCCGTGTGTAATATATTCGCGCCCCCAGGTCCCGTATACCCTTTATAACAGCCAAAAAGAAATAGACCGCCCCGGCGAGAAGGACCAGACTGATAATCCCGCAGAAGCCCACACTCGCAAGCGAACTATCCGGCTCATGCTGTGAAACACGCCCTAGCTGCGTAAAGGCGTTCAGCGCCGTAACAACGCATAGCGTCGCTACTATCGCAAAGATAAAGATGGCCGCAAGCAGCGTAGCCACAATAGGAGGATAATAACTAATACGCGGCAGCCCAGGCCCAGAGTTTTCGGACCTGCCTGAAGCTATGGAACTGCTGTTCATTATTGGCATTATAGTTTCGCGCCCTTGTAACGTCAAGGAAACGGACATTCGCCCATTGAACAAACTATGCGCCAAAAATTGCCTATTGCTATTCGCATGTCACTGTGATATAATAATTTACGGATGAAGTTGGCAAGAATAAACGTGTCGCAAGGTAATCCCGCATAAACCTCCCTGGTAGCGTGTGAAAGTCCTCGGTACACCCCCATACTGGCCATACATCACCAGAAGCGTTGTTAGTTTTTGAAAATTCGAGAGGGAAGAACACACACATATGGCAGACAAAACACTCACGTGCCGCGATTGCGGCTCGACTTTCACCTTTACCGAGGGTGAGCAGGACTTTTATGGGCAGAAGGGCTACACGGAGCCTATGCGCTGCCCCGATTGCCGCGCGGCCAAGAAAGCGTCACGTTCAGGCGGTGGCTACGGCGATAGCTACGGCAATGGCGGGGGCGGTGGCTACGGCGGCGGCGGTTATGGCGGTGGCGGTGGAGGCGGCTACAATCGCCCAGAACGCGTTATGACCCAGGTCACTTGCGCTAACTGCGGCAAGGACACCGAGGTTCCATTCGTACCACGCGGGGATAAGCCGGTTTACTGCTCCGATTGTTTTACCACAATGGGCGGAAACCGCAGCAGCAACAGGTATTAGAAGTAGTACCTACTCCGGGGAGAGCGTCTGGTAGTTTACACTACCCGCGTTAGCGGAAGCTAGAAGTTTCAAGAAAGTCTCTCATGGGCCACACCAGATGTGGCCCATGAGAGACTTTCTCGTTTAACAGGCATAAATGCCTCTACATTCCAGAACATACCCAAACCTCCCGAAAACTATAGGACAATTCTTACCCCTAACCTGAACATTCACTCTTATCCAGACTATTGCTTTTGCAACGCGCTCATGATATAATCCTGACCTGTGAGATCACACCGACCCCGTCACGAGCCGTTTCGCTGGAGGGAAAGTAGCAAGTTGCCGCCAACAGCTTCCATGCAACACTAATTCGGGAATTCGGGCGTCAAACACTATCGAGTCAGGCCGCACCTTCGGACTCCTCCGTTGCTGCACAGGTGCGGCAATTATCAACCCCTTTACATTGGAGGAGGAAAACAATGACCCGTTACAAGGCTCGGTTTCTATCTCTATTGGCTGCCCTTTTGCTCATGCTGACCAGCTTTGGCCCAGCAGCCCACAGCAGCTACGCGCAAGGGGCTTCGCGCACCTTCCCGGAAACGGGTAAGACCGTGAGTGGCAGTTTCCTGCAATATTGGACAGCACATGGGGGTCTTGCTCAACAAGGCTATCCCATCTCTGACTCTATGCCCGAAGTTTCTGACACCAACGGCAAGACCTACGTGGTGCAGTATTTCGAGCGAGCCGTATTCGAGGCGCACCCTGAGAACGTAGCTCCGAACGATGTGCTGCTCTCGCTGCTTGGCGTATTTCGGTACAAACAGAAGTACCCCAATGGCGCCCCTGGCCCACTACCTAACGCCGAGGCTAATTCCCACCTGTTCGTTGAGACGGGCAAGCACGCAGGTGGTCTGTTCCTCACCTATTGGCAGACCCACGGCGCTCTCGCCCAACAGGGCTTCCCCATTTCCGAAGAGTTCACCGAAGTCTCAGATCTGAATGGCAAGCCATATAAGGTGCAATACTTTGAACGTGCGGTGTTTGAGTTGCACCCAGAGAACCCAGCCCCCTACAATGTGCTTTTGTCCCAGCTAGGCAGGTTCCGCTACAATGCTAAGTATCCAGGCGGCCCTAAGCCTGGAAACACTCCAGCGCCTCCGCAAAATACTCCCGTTCCGCCTTCTGATGCTTGCAGTGGAATACCGGGGAGCCAGAACACGACGATTACGCCAATGTGTGGTCCTCAGGGCACCGACTTTGCGTTTGAGGGAAGGGGATTCCAACCCGGCGAAGACGTGGGCATCTATGTAACGGAGCCTAGTCAGGCTGTGTTCGGCGCGCCATTCCAAGAGACCGCTGACTCGGCGGGCACGGTGTCCGGTATTGGCCTCCAGTCGGATCGGACTTTCGATCCCGGCATATGGGCGGTCACTATGGAGGGCACCACAACACACAACAAGGCTATCGGATATTTCAAGATAACAGGCCCTGGTCCGGGCGCAACACCCAACCCGGGAGACACCTCCTGTGGTAACGTTCCTGCCTCCCAGAACATGCAGATACTACCTAGCAACTGCGCACAAGTAGGCACCCAGTTTATCTTTAATGGCAGGGGCTTCCAACCTGGAGAGTCGATTGGAGTGTACGTTACCGCTCCTGACCAGTCAGTTTTTGGCGCTCCCTTCCAGACTACAGCCAATTCAAGTGGAGGTACGAACCTGGTGACCTTCTCAACGCAGCCCAACTTCCCACTAGGCGTCTGGGCCATTACTATGGAAGGCACAACCTCACACTCCAAGGCGATTGGCTACTTTAAGCTGATACCATAACGATGCAGGTTCTCCTTTCAATAAAAGGCTCCTTCAAGGAGCCTTTTATTGAAAGGAGAACGAAAAGTTTGCTCTTCAAGCAAAGCCGTCGTCAAGTGGAAAACCGCACCCCCCCCTCCCTCCGGTGCTATACTCACATGCAACCATACCGCAACCGCGCCTTGTTCAGTCCGTTACGTTATTGATGTAGAGTGTTGAGTAGGCCATTGATTTAGCTGCACTCGTAGGTTTTCTAACACCTGTTTGCGCTCAAGTAACTTGGGTGGGCCAACTTCCTCCCAGCGATCCAGCCCTTCCCCGGTATCTATGATCTCTAGTGCTCGTCTGCGGATGTCGTCATCTAAAGCACCTTGTTCAAGTTGCAAGGCTGCCAGGGCCAGGCATATTACTGGTCCTTCATCTGAATCGTCCACAGCATCCCCAAAGCTGGCAAGCACATGTTTAGCAGCTGTTGATACATCAGCCCCGCTTGCAAGTTCATCCTCGAAAGCATCACTCACATCTCCCGCTATATCATCATCGAAGATACCTGTGCCCCACGTTCCCATAGTTTTGCACCTCCTATTGCTTTCTGAACTAACGTCCATTTTTGATGGTGTCTAATCAACTGCTAGTATTAGTACCCAAGACAGCTTCGACCTGCACTCTTTTCTCAGCATCCCATTTAGCAATATCATTTAGGACTTGGCGTACAGAGACTTGACTGGTTGCAGGTAAAGTTGGCAATATTTCTTTGAGCATTTTGCGTGCCTGCTCGCTATTAAGCATTCTGTTTACGAGCCTTGCAGCCCATATAGAAGCGTGATTACTCATCAAAGGCAGGATTTCTCCTAGAGCACGCAATTCTGTTTCCAAGTCGAAGTGTTCAATGTAATGCAGTAGACTCCACATGACTTCTTGATGCCCCGAGGAGTCATCGAAAACCATTAGAAGATTAGGTAAATACTGTCTAATCTCATCTTGAGGGCGTGATGCCAATTTGCTTAGAATTTCATCAAAAGTGATTACTTCTTCTCGTGAGCGCATATGCCTATTTGCTTTCAATTGAGCAATCATGTGATTGATTACCATCTTTCCCTCCATATAGTGATAATAACTCAGCGAAAAGTGAGGGTATATATTCTTCACTTTTCGCTGAGTTATTAGTAGCGTTGCTATCTGGCTCGTCCAAAATAAAGAGGCATCGCCCCTTTATTCTGTCTGATAACTTCCTGTAGCCCTTGCCTAATTTCGGGCGTGTATGTCCCATCCTGCATGTAGACCGACCTCGCATCCATTACATCTCTAGCAAGCGCAGTTCTGTGGTTGATGCTTAGGTCAGGACTTCTACCGTAAGAGAATGTACGACGATGTCGGCCTCCAGTTCCGGGAACCGGCATCTCCATCATCATGGCAATACCTTCCTCACTAGAATAGAGGGGTGTTGTCTTCGCCATGTAATCATCTGATGGTATATGATGTGGGGTTAGATCATCATTGATGGACCCTACTTTCTTATCAAGATACTTAAACGTCCCGACCCTTCCTTCATTAGCAAGCAATCCCCCTTCCAGACTACCGTTCACCCCCTGCCCGACACCTCTAAACATGTCCCCCAACCCAGGCATGGACTGCTGCACCCATGTGCCGTTCGATTGCGCCCTTACCCCGCCCTCAGACGGTATCTGCTCTTCAGGTCCACTGGGCCAGTTGCCGGTCGGGTCTACAAAGTTGACAGGGTTCCCTCCTGCATACGTATAGGGCTGTTCACTCCCACCAGAGGCAGATGCAGAGTCTCGGCTGATGAACTGTTGGGTTGTGGGGTCGTAGTATCTCGCTCTCAGGTACAGCATCCCCGATTCGTCGTCTGTGTACTGCCCCGTGTACCCAAACGGGTTGTATTGAGGGCATGACGAGCAAGTGCGATTGCCGTAAGCATCGTAGTTGTAGGTGTAGGCTGCGTACCCAAAACCCTGATAGTCGTCCATCACCCGTATGCTGCCCAGCCCATCCGTGTGATGGTAGTGCATCATGCCCGAAGTAGAAGTACCAACCACAACCAATATCAAAGCCACTACCCATCCCAAGAATTTTGGAAGGGTAGTGGCTTTGATATTGTTGTCCTCTGGATTACCTGGGTGCATAAACCTATTCGGGTCTTCAGTTAGACTGTTGAGTAGGTCCTTGATTTAGCTGCACGCGAAAGTTTTCTAGTACCTGTTTACGCTCAAGTAAATCACCTGGACTAGATCTCTCCCAATTATCAAGTTCTTCGCCAGTATTTATGATCTTTAGTGCCTGTTTGCGGATGTCATCATCTAAGGCACCTTGCTCAAGCTGCAAGGCCGCCAAAGCCAGGTATATCACTGGTCCTTCATCATCGTCCA
>JBBQIC010000161.1:0-9271 GCA_038324555.1 Chloroflexia bacterium | reverse complement strand
CTGCCCTGCTCGCTACCCAAAGGTTGGTGTTAAACCACCAGGGCAGGCACGGAGACCTGCCCCTACGGCAATACCCTAAATCTGAACACTTACAGTAAAAGACTAACTTGACTTTGTCGTTCTGAATCAGAATGACAAGAGGGGTCGTGGGTACACGCTTCTGAGACCTAGTATACTGGGAGCATGTTAGAAAAGTATGAGAACCAATTTGGACTCGCTAATATTGTGCTTGAAGGATTACACATTTGGGTGCATGGGCGTGAATTTCCTGAAGCGCATGACTATTGGGATGGGAATTGGTTGAATGTTACAATCTATTACGGTACGCACAATGCGCAAGTATGGACGAGCGGCCCAGTCATGCATCTCCCAGGTCTCGCTCGCTGGCTGGAGGCATGTGAACGCATGTACCAAACACTATCGGGGGAAGCAAGTCTAACCTACATAGAACCAGCATTGGCTGTCAAACTCCAAATTGATAAGCAAGGGCACATTGTATCTACTGTGGAGATTACACCTGATTTTATAGCACAGGAGCATATCTTCCGCTTTGAGGTAGACCAGAGTTATCTTCCCGGCCTTATTAGGGGATGCCAAGATGTGTTGACGACGTTTCCAGTAAGAGGGTTACCTGACACCGAACAAATATAACACCACACCATGCCCACACCACCACTCATCTACCAACTCCTAATCCTAGCCATCCTACTCGTCCTCCTGGGCCTGACCCTCATCAACCTCCACACCCTACCCAAACTCACCGACCAAAATCCGCAATCCACAATCCGCAATCCGCAATCAAGCGTCGCCATCCTCGCCCCCGCCCGCAACGAAGAAGCCATCATTGAGGCGTGCCTGCGCTCCCTCTTATCCCAGACCTACCCCAGCTACGAAATCTGGCTCTATGACGACGCCTCCACCGACGCCACCCTCAGCATAGCCACGCGCATATCTGAGCAACATAACTCAAAACTCAAAACCATGCCCTTGAACGAAGTGAAGGGTCAAAACTCAAAACTCCACGTAGTGGCAGGCACAGCCGACCCTCCCCCGGCTGGCTGGGCAAGGCCAACGCTTGCGACCAGCTCTACATCGCCATGCGCGAGCAATCAGACCCCGACTACCTGCTCTTCACCGACGCAGACGTGCGCCACGAACCTATGGCCCTATCTCAAGCCATAGCCGCCGCGCAGGCAACGCAGGCTGGATTGCTGTCCATCTTCCCGCGCCAGCTTACCCCCCTCAACCTGGGCCGAGCGTCTCGCCGTCCCCACAATGCAACACTGGGCCGTCTATGGCATACTGCCACTGCCACTGCCACTGCCACTGCCCATGGCCTTTTCGTCGCGCACCGGCCCCGCGTTCGCCGCCGCCAACGGCCAATTCCTCTTATTTACATGTGAAGCGTACAAAGCCTGTCGAGGTCACATCACCGTGCGCGATCAGGTGCTCGAAGACGTTGGATTGGCGCGTGCCGTGAAACGTTCGGGCCACCGAGCAATCCTGGCCGATGGCGGGCCGCTCGTCCAGACCCGTATGTATACCGGCCTCAAAGGCGTCTGGCAAGGTTACTCCAAGAACACCTACGCCTTCTTCGGCAACTCTCCTTTTTTCCTGATGTTGGGCGTCATCATCTTACTCGGTCTCTACGTGGTCCCACCCGTTTTGGTTTTCTATGCACTTCTAGCCAACCGACTAACCCTCGAACTTTTCTATCTACCCCTGGCCCAATACCTGACCGCCGCCACGACACGCTTCCTGCTGGCAATCCGCTTCGCAAACCGCCCCCTGGACGCCTTGCTGCACCCCCTCTCGATACTTTTCCTGGCCGCCATCCTCCTGAACTCAATGCGCTGGGCATTGAGCGGCAAGAGCACATGGAAAGGGCGTGCAAGCAGTCTGGACGATGGACGATGGACGATGGACGATGGACGATGGACGATGGACGATAGACGACAGACGATGGACGATAGACGATGGACGATGGACGATGGACGATGGACGATAGACGACAGACGACAGACGATGGACGATAGACGATAGACGAAGGCAAAGTCGTAGTGCTTGTAGGAAAAGAACCAAGTTGAACTTGTCATTCTGAGCGAAGCGAAGAATCTCATTGCGGGGCAGGATGTTTTGATCACGGTAAATCCAGCATCTACGCGAGGGACGAGATTCTGAGCGAAGCGAAGAATGACAAGTTCAGCGGGTTCGCTCTACCCTTGACACCTACTTTGCATCCGCCCTGCTATGGACGATAGACGATTGTACCTATCGTCCATCGTCTATCGTCCATCGTCACCCATCCCGTTCCTTATTTCCTCTATGGTCAAGCGTTCCTGCTGCTGCATCTGTCGTATCTTCTTTGCTTGCTCGACCATCGCTCGCTCATATAGTTGATACCCACCTGTTGTGCGTGAAGTTGCGGACAAGAGACGTTCGTTAGTCCAGTAGCGTATGGTATGAACGTTCTCACCGGCTTCCCTCGCTAACTCCCCAATCTTGAGGAGACCTGCCCCTTCACCTTGCTGTGTATCCCTTGCGCTCACTTCTTTTGGTTCAAGCGCGGCAAGATAGAGGTCAAGGGACCGCTCAATCGCCCTGTACATTACCTCATAGTAGCCCGTCATTTTCCCCGTGAGTTGCGCCGTTTCGATAGAGCCTAAATATTCTTCGAGGTCTTCTTTCCTGATGAGGGCCGGTGGGTAGCCGTGTCTCATTATCAGGAGGCTCATCAACAGCCGCCCCATCCTGCCGTTGCCGTCAACGAAAGGGCTTATACCTACGAACTTGAGGTGCGCATCTGCCGCAAACATCGCAGGGTGCTTGTTGTTTGGCAGGTTCAGCCACATCATAAACTCATCCATAAGCCTCGGCACTTGTTGAGGACCAGGCGGCGTTACCTCGATCCCGGATAGCTTCACGTTGCTGGTCCTGAACCGTCCCGCGTTTTCATCGTCTATCCTCTTGACCATCAGGCCATGCAGGGAGAGGAGATCGTGCCTGCTTATCGAGCGTCCACGTTCGGACGCCAGGGCCGTCAGATGATCGAGGGCCTCCGCGTGATTGACCGCTTCAAGGTGTTCCCTGAGTGACTTGCCGCCTGTCGTTATGCCCTTCTCAACTACAAGCGCAGTCTCGCTCCTTGTTAGAGTATTTCCCTCTACGGCGTTGCTCTCATATGTAATCTCCACCCTTAGCTTGTCATTCAGGTCTCTCGCCATTTGAGGAGGGAGTGGCCTATAACCATCTAGCCTGGCTTTTTTATCGCTAATGTTCTGTAATATACGCTGCGATGGCTCTTGCATATTATGAAGTATAAAGTATCACTCTCTACTTATCAATTATTTAGAGCGTATTTACGCCCTCGCGTATATCTAGTGCAGATTCAAGAGGGGTGTTAGGGAAAGGGTAGGGGCGACCCTATGTGGTCGCCCTGGTGGGAAAGATGCCCCAGCGAGAGGGCGACCACATAGGGTCGCCCCTACCCTTTCCCTAACAGGTTCCCTGATCTTGCACTAGTATAGTAAAGCGACACCAATAAGACTAACCCTATCAACCCAGGCGCCCAAAAGCCGTGTGCCAGGTTGACGATACCGAACAGTATAATATTCATCGAATACAGCGCCACCGGGACCCACCGCCATCTAACCGCCTGTCCTCGTCCCAAGAACGCGCCCCCCAACCACCCCATGACCAGAGCCGCGATAAACCACGCCCCAAAATTGGCCCAGGGAACGCTATAATAACCCCCAGCCTCCCCCAACCATTGCTAATAGCCCTTTACGTGACAGGCCACAGGCTCCAATAGCAAATCCAGCCCGACCGCGAGCACAGCCCCACCAACATAGGTGGGGACGTGATTCAGTACGTCTTTACGTCCCTCGGACGCCCACCGAGCCGTGAAATAGCCACCCACGATAATAAATAGCCAGGCGAACCCTATCGCCAAAGGCACCCCACCCGGCAGACCGGGAACGAGTACGCCTGTATATCTGTAGCGTCCGAACGGTATGCCCGTATTGACCCCAACGTATTCTAGCCCAACACCGAGCGCAAATATCACCGCACCGAATGTCGCGCCCCTCAATCCGAAATTGAGCCACAGCCAACCCGCAGCAGCCAAACCCAGCATCGCCAGCAGCAAACTGCTCATCCATTCCATGCCGAACGGCATCAAGTCGAGCGACAGCAGCAGCAGCGCAAAGGGATAAACGAAGCAGAAAACGCCGAACGGCGCCAGCACGGTCCACTCGGCAGGCTTGACCTGTGTAAACATTATTCTCAATGTTATTCTTGGGGCTATTCTTGGGCATTCTGGTTCACTTACAAACAAAAAACAGCCACTATGTGGCTGTTTTTTGTTCACTTATGAACCTATTACCTCCCCGAAGGGAGAATGTCTGTTAGTGGCAGCCGCAGCCGCGAGCCGAGCTTGCGTCCGCGCCGGTGTCGAACGAGTGGCCGCAGCCGCACGAGCGAACCGCGTTGGGGTTCAGGATGCGAAATCCGCCGCCCATCAAGCTGTCCTCATAATCAATGGTAGCGCCTGAGATGTACTGCGAGCTCATGTCGTCTACGTAGAGCTTGAGGCCCTGCACTTCGAGCGTCATGTCATCGTCCGCAGGCTGGTCCTCGAAGGCCATTCCGTAGGACATGCCGGAGCAACCGCCCGGATAGACGAATACGCGCAAACCAATCGCGGGGCTTGCCCCTTCCTGCTGGCTGATAAGCTCACGCAGTTGGACTACCGCCATGTCACTCATGCTGATTAAGTCTGTATTGGCCGTTTTTGTGCCTGTAATAGCTTTTTGATCAATTGCCATTTGATATATCTCCTTTTATAAGCTGTCCGCCTGAGTCAATTCTAACAGAATAGACTTGCACGTGCAACCCCTAAATAATTTGTGTTTTCAGAATGGAGCGCAACCACTCCCTGGTTGCGCTCCATTCTGAAAACACAAATTTACGATGCGAGTTGCAGCAGACCCGACGACAGCACTATGTCTAAAGCCAGCGTCTTATAGCCGACATCCGGGAAGTGTACTGTCACCGTGTCGCCTTCGATGGTTTGCACGGTGCCGCCGCCCCACTTGCGGTGCTTTACCCAGTCGCCTGTGCGGAAGGGTATAGTGGGCACGGGCACGGCGTGTTGCGCCGCTACCTTGACGGGTTGGGCGATCTTCACCATCGTATCAACGCTATTCATGATGCAGTTATCGCAAGCTTCGCAGTTGTCTGTGATGAATTCCTCGCCGAAGTAGCCAAGCAGCTGCTTGCGACGGCACTCCCTGGTAGCCGCGTAGCGCAACATCATATCGAGGCGGCTCTGTTCGTACTGCTTGCGCGCCAACAGCTTCTTCATATCGAGGCGTATGCGCTTGCCAGGCACGGTAGTCTTGTGGAAATGGGCTACGTCCTGGTTGTCGCCGTTACCCTTCAGCGTGACAAGCCCGCCCGCCTGTTCGAACGCGGCCAGTAGAGGGCGAACGCGGGCCACCGGCAGGTTGCGTATCTTCGCCACTTCGCCTATCGGAAGCGTGCGTACTTTCGCGCCATTCTCGTCCGCTTTCTCTTTGTCGCGCAACACCTTGCGTATGCCGTCCCACAGGTCGCGCAGGCTGGCCTCTGAGGGCACGCTGCCGCCGATGAAGAACGCCTGAATGTTGCGGTCGCGGGGATCGTATATGAGGGTCGCCCGCGCAGGCAAACCATCTCGTCCTGCGCGCCCTGCCTCCTGGTAGTAAGCTTCGAGCGACGCAGGCAGGTCATAGTGGACGACATATCGCAGATTGGTTTTGTTGATGCCCATTCCGAACGCGGTGGTCGCCACTACAACGGGCGTCTTCTCGTCCATCCAGTCCTGCTGTACGCGGTCGCGGTCGCTCTTCCGCATTTGACCGTGATAGTAGCCCGCCTTTATCCCCGCTTCCTGAAGCAGTTCGCTGACGCGCTTGGCCTCCGAAGTCGTAGCCACGTAGACCAGTCCGGAACCTTCTAAAGTAGACTCTAAGAATTCGATTTTGTCGCCTACTTCCGGAGTCATATCGCTGGTGCGTCTGGTGGTCGCGCCGTTGCTGGTCGTGCTGACGCCGATTTCCAGCTTGCCGGAAGGGGCCTTACCGAACTGCTTGAGCAACTGCCAGTCCTTCTCGCGGTCGGTAGACGCCGACACTACTGAGAAAGTAAGGTTGGGCCTGTCGAAGCCGTGGATGATTACGCAAGGATTGCGCAGGCCCAGGTTCGCCTGAATGTCCGCGCGCACCTGTGGTGTGGCCGTAGCTGTCAGGGCCAGCACGGGCGGCCTGCCGGCTGCGTTGATGGCTTTCTCGAGCATCAGGTAAGACGGGCGGAAGTCGTAACCCCACTCCGATATGCAGTGAGCTTCGTCCACCACGAACAGGCAGACATTGGTATCCTTCAGGTGCTCAAGAAATTGCGGGTCCGAGCATCGCTCAGGAGTAACGTAAAGCAGTTTTCCGCCGCCAGCGGACATCTCGGCCAACTGGTCGTCAACCTCTTGCCCTGTCAGCGTAGAGTTGATAGCGGACACACCCTCGATGCGCCTACTTTGCAAGTCCAGCACCTGATCGCGCATCAAGGCGATAAGGGGGGAGACCACCAGGGCAGTGCCCGGCAGCATCAGCGCTGCTAATTGATAAGTAAGCGATTTCCCCGCTCCTGTGGGAAAAACGCCCAAAACGTCGCGCCCGTCCAGCAGGCAAGTGAGCACCTCTCGCTGGCCGGGGCGAAATTCCTTATATCCGAAGTGCTTATACAAAGCTACTTCTAATGAAGCATCATGCGATCCTGACATCTAATCTTTTCCTTTTCAGACCTCTATCCAGAAGGCTGGCATTCTAAAATTTGTGTATAGAGCGATACCTGCCGCTCAAAAAGGGCAATCTGTTCCTAAAGAGTCAACGTACTTCGGGTCTAAATAGGCTCGCGCATCCTATTTAGACTTTAGACCGAAGCGGCGTACTATCATCGTTATATACGTTATAGTACGCGAAGGGTTACGGAGGCTGGGAGCTTTGCTACACGCCTCATTGCTCTCTGCTATACATCAAGCAACATGCGTGCCATGAGGATGTTGATACCTCAATTTTTCCTGTTTTCCTAACCAGATTTTGCGAGCAACAATAACTAACCACCAGTATATAAATTTAGGTGTTCTAGCTCTCCACATTTATTATACAACACTCCTTGCAGCATTACCAGCTTTCGCCAGCCTGCGACGTGGTACTAATGGGGGATAATTAGTACTCCAAAAGTCGTATCCTTCAGGTACTATATACCCTTGCGGATGAACACCCCCATGTATGACAATGTAAAAGTAATTGTGGTTATTACCTACGTCTTCGATCATCCAGGAAGTGCCTCCTGGTGTGGCAAGCATATCACTAGAGGGCTGTCAATGTCATCATCATTTCTTGTCAACGTTGTTGACAATTCGGGTTCAATTTGTGATAAGAGGGTCTTAGCGTCTTAGCGTCTTCGCGGTTTCTTAAATGAAATTGGGGATGCTTCATGCTCATTTTCAAGGAGTTACCCGTGCTATGAGCGTCATAAGCGGTGAAAGCGCAAAGGCGTCTATCGAAACAGCTGGATTTGTGGTAGCGGGCGACAATGAAGCCCAACCTGGCACGGCGGAAACAGGGTGGCGGCGACCTTTGTTGATCGCCCTCATAATCGTGGTATGCACGCGCTTGCTATTGAGCGGGTGGGCTGCTTACGTGCTTGCTACCTTCCCTACTACCGACTTGCAAGCCCAGTATGCTCATGTGGGCGTCACCTTGCAAAGCGGAGGCATCGCTGCTCCCTGGCAACGCGAAGACGCCCAGTGGTATGAGAAGATAGCCACCCAGGGCTACCGGCCAGAAGATGGCACTTCTGTATTCCTGCCCCTGCTGCCCCTGCTCATGCGCATAGCAAGCTTCCTCACGCTGGGCAACGTCGCCCTTGCAGGTATGCTGGTTAGCTCGTTGGCGGCTGTTATTGCCCTGGCCTTACTCTACAAACTAGCGGGCCTGGACGTTGGGCCTAACACCGCCCTTCGTAGCGTGCTGTATCTGGCTCTTTTCCCAACCGCCTTCTTCCTCCAGTCGGCCTTCACCGAGTCGCTCTTCCTGGCGCTGGCGATTGGCGCATTCTGGTGCGCTCGCGGCGGCATGTGGGGGCTGGCTGCTCTGCTGGCTGGCTTATCGGGCCTTACCAAAGTACAAGGCGCGCTCCTCTGCCTGCCCCTGGCGTTCGAGTACATAGCCTGGGCGCGACGCAACCCTGGGCCGCTGCCCCGCAGAGCGACCCAATTCGCAGCTGTCGTGTTGGCAGGGCCTCTGGCTACTGGGGCCTTTTTTGCTTTCATCAGGTACGTAGTCGGCGACTCGTTGTCGTGGAGCGCCCGCCAGAACGCCATGTGGCATCACCAGGTCACCTGGCCCGGCGAGACCCTTGCCATAGCTGTCCAAAAGGCGTTCGCTGAGGGCCAACTGACTATAAACACCTTCGACCTTGTCGTATTCGCCCTTTTCTCCATCCTGACCGTAGCCAGCTTTCGCCTGCGCACAAGCTATGGCTTGCAGGCTCTCACAGTGTTGGCTCCTTCCCTACTCCACGTCGGCTCCCAATTCCCCTTGATGAGCTTCTCCCGCTACGCCCTGTCAGCCTTTCCCTGCTTCATCGTCCTGGCTTTATGGACAACCAAGCGTCCCCGCATGGTCCACTTGCTAATCGTCACCCTTTGGATCAGCCTCCTGCTGGTCTGGTCAAGCCAGTTTGTGCGTGGCTTCTGGGTAGGGTAAGAGACGCTAGAAAAGAAGCGCGAAAAGTGCGCCAGTAAGAGTTCAGAGATGGGGTACGGGAAACGCTACGGTAGGGGCGACCCTTGTGTTCGCCCTGTCTGCATACCGCTTCGTCTTCGGCAAGAGGGCAACCACAAGGGTCGCCCCTACCCGGCTATCTCCTCTACCCTAACTCCTCTGAAAATAGAAAGGGCAGACCCCGTAGGGGCGCACGGCCGTGCGCCCCTACCCCTACATAGATGGCTATTTTCATTCCCTGTGGTGGCCCGTAGGGTCATGTTTACTCTGAACACTTACCCACCGCAACTCACTACCCTCAGAGAGTCCGCGCAGGCGGACTTTGCCATGTGTAGCCCTCGGAGCGTAGCGACGCTTTAGTCGCCGGGCGCTCTCACCCCATGTTATAATAACTAGCAACCCATGATAACCCTGCCGCGAAGCGTGTGCGTGAACCTCGACCAGGC
>JBBQIC010000160.1:0-9284 GCA_038324555.1 Chloroflexia bacterium | reverse complement strand
TCTCACCCTACTCCCTACTTCCGCATTTCCTATTCCCGATACGAGAGCCATCGTTGTAGTGCTCGACAACTACAGCGGCTTCATGAGTAACTATCCTGAACTTGAGGAGCAACTGGCCGAAATAGCGCGCGAAGGCGGCCTACTGGGTATTCACCTGGCAATGACAGCTAATGGTCCATCTTTCGTCAAATCGAGGGTCAGCGGTAACTTCACGTTGGCGGTGGCCCTCCAACTGGCCGAGAAGTCTGATTACACAACCGTCATGGGGCGGTTTGGCAGCATCGAGCCTGCTCCCGTGGCGGGCAGGGGATTGGTGAAAGGCACCCCGCCCCTCGAGTTCCAGACGGCCCTACCTACCGACGCCGATAACGAATACGGGCGCACCACGGCGCTGCGCGAACTTGTCTCACAAATGGCATCAGCATGGCAGCGCCAGACGACGGACGATAGCCAGGGTATTCCATCGCCCATCGTCCTTCGTCCTTCGTCCTTTGGTGCAGCGCCACCGATACCTATGCTGCCCCAAACAGTGCCTCTCTGTGAATTGGTGCCACCCGGTAGCGACGTATGGGGCATGACGTTCGACGACGAAGACCTGGTAGTACCCCTGGGCCTCGACGTAGATACGCTGGAACCTGTGCTCGTGGACCTGAGCGACGGCCCCCACTTCTTGATTTCAGGCCCCGTGCAGAGCGGCAAGACGACGCTCTTGCAGGCATGGATGCTGGCCCTGTCGGAGCATTTCAACCCCAGCCAGCTAAATCTCTATCTCGTAGACTTCCGGCGTTCTGGCCTTTCGCAGTTGCAGCGCCTGCCCCAGGTGAAGGCATACATTGACGAGGATAGCAAGCTGAAAAGCGCCTTTGCGGAGATTGGTCAGGAGTTGCGCAACCGCAAGCAGGCTCTGGAGTTAGCCCAGCGGGACGCCGAAGAACGGAACCTCAGTGTAGACAAGCGATCCTTCCTCTCTCAGTTTCCCGCCCTCGTTGTGGCGATAGATGATTATGACGCCCTGCGCGACATCGCGCCTGCTGAGACAAAAGAATTCGCACTTAACCAGTTGCGCGAGCGGGGGTTGGGTCTCCATGTGATAGTGACCGGCTCGTCCACCGACCTTGGGTCAAACTGGGAAGAACTGCCCAAGCAGATAAAAGCGGTGCGGACCGGCTTCGCCCTGAGCAACGACCAATCAGACCTGCAAGTACTGAACCTGAGCACGAGAATGTTGGTCGGTAACGAGGCGAGCGTGCCCCTCCCGCCCGGCCAGGGCTACTACGGCAGGACAGGACGTATGCGCAGGATCAAGACCGCCACCGCCCAGGCAGGGGATTTGCGGGTACGCGATTGGGTGGCGCTGATCGCGCAACGTGGGGGGTGATTATCGCATTCGCGCATTAGCCCCCCTTCATGGAGCCTTTTTAAAGCTGACGAGCAAACCTTTGTGGATCGCAGTTCTATCGCAGGTATAAAAAGCGTATGCACCTACGGTCTTGCTTGATTGTATGGCGACTATAGTTGAATGGACCGATTCCGATATGCCTGGCCATGGCTGCGAAACGCCACCATAAAGGAAGTCAAACTGAGTTCCATCAGGTTGAGGCGACTTATAGAATCGCACCTCAAAGTCGGCCAAGCCGTTTAGGGGCCTACTGGCATCTAGATTGCTTTCTATGGCTCGCCACCTTATTATGAAGACTTGGCTGGGTGCGGTGCTGGTACCTACTGTGGAAGTTAGCGATGTGAATATTCCACACTGTTCTTCGGCCTTGCATTTATTCATCGCTAAATCGCTCCAATAAGGCATCAAAGCGTAATCAAATTCTTTGTAAGGTGGCTGCTCACACTTCTTGGGATCTGCTGCGTCCTGATATGCTGTGCCTGAGTCGACGCTCTTGAATTGGAGAATGCCATTGATAGCCACATTCGCTGTTATGAATGTGGTGTCGTAAATCTTGATAGGAAACGGCAACGTAATCGGTATAACTGAATCGTCAGCCCTAGGACCCTGAGAGTCGGGCAGTACAGTCCCTGCTAGATCGAAAGGAACGTTGCTCGCTAAAGTATATGTATAGTTGCTAACGAGTACGCCAGTACTCGTGGCGGCATTCGGTGTGGCTGTTGTGACCGGGGTGCTAGTGTTCGAGGTCGAGGTGGCTATTACCCCCTGAGGCTGGGTTGCTGCTGCTTGGTCTGTTTGAGTAGCTGTAGCCCCGTTATGTTGCCCTCCCGGTATAACAAACAATACAATCGCCCCGATAAGCAGCAAAACAACAGCCACAGCCACGCCCACTATTGCCAAAGGTGGCCCTGATTTAGCTTTAGATACATCCCCTGCCTCTGGCGCAGTTTCCTTGTTCGCAACCTTACCCTTCTCCCTCACTTGAGGCATGGGAGTGCTGCGGAGAGAGGGTGGGACTTGCGATGCGGACGATGGCATTTCGGTTGCCACGTCCTTTGCAGGTTTTGGCTCACTGGGTGGGACTGGCGCTACTGGCGCTACAGGAGGCGGCGGGGGCGCTACAATCTGCTCAGGCTCAGGAGGCGCTGCCTCAAGCTTCTCCAACAGCGATGTAAGCGCGCGATAGGAGGCGCTCCCTTCAGGCGTCAACTCCAATGCCTTTTGGTAGGTAGCAAGTGCGCCCGCAATATCGCCGTTCGCCTCCATGCTTTGCCCTTGCTTCGCCATTTGAAGTACCAGGGCCTGATTCTCCTCGACGGGAGGCGCACTCCTGGCAGGCGTGGCGCTGGCCTCGACATCTGTGGCTGGAACCGGAGCCATAGGCTCTGTTTTTTGCTCAACGGTAGCTTGCTCTGGCGCAGTTTGCTCTGGCAAAGCATCGGCAGAAGAAACCACATACTCAGGAGTAGCTAATTGATCTGCGCCCTGCTTGGACTCCAGGTCACTTACAATCAGTTCAAGTTCCTGCGCAAGCCCGCTCCCCCTTTGTACAAGCGCCAACGCCTTGCGATAGCTCTCTAGCGCACTCACTAAGTCGCCACTATCGTGGGCCTTTTGAGCCTGGCGCATAAGACCGTGTACTTCCGCCTCGGTATGACTGTCCTTCGCTTCGCTCAAAGATGGCATTGCTTCGGGCGCTTGCGTGGGAGCGACAGGCTCTTCTACGACCGCTTTTTCCGTGACCAGCCCCATGCTCTCTAATATGCTTCCGAGGTCCGAGGTCGGTCCCGCGGATTGCCCTTGTACCATATCCTCAGCGATGGGCGGTAGTGTGGCATCACTCGCAGGCTCCGGCACATCTGCATCCGCAGGTAGACTGGCAGGCGCTACCGCCTCGTCAGTATCGGGCTGGGCAGGCGGCGTTGGTGATGTGGGTGTCGTGGGTGTTGTGGATAGCCTGCTCTCCAGGTCGCGCACGATCAGACCCAACTCCCAGGCAAGCCCACTCCCTTCGGGGGCAAGCGCCTGTGCCTTTCGATAGCTATCCAGCGCACTGGCGACATCATTCTGCATGTCGAAGTTGCGAGCCTGTTCCATCAGGTCTCGCAGAGCCGGGTCAGTAGTATCGTTGCTGCGGATAAATTCGGCGACACCAGCATCTGCAACCTGCGTGACCTCCGGCCTGAATAACCCGCCTGGCCTGAATGCGCCCTTACTGGTCTGCATCGTCGGCACCGTTTCGGGCAGAGCCACCAGCCATTCTCCGAACGTGGGGCAATCGGCAAGAGTATCGCTTCCCCATGCCTGGTCGAACAGACGCGCCACCTTATCCCCCCAGCGCTCCCACAACACGGTCGCCAGCACATGATAGCGTTCGCTATCTTTTTGCATCTCATCATAGGGATTGAAATAGCTCTCACCCCAGGTGAGGTCGCGCACCCGTTGGTCACACCAGGCAAGCATCTCGGTCAGGAGCACCGCGCCCGATAAGCGGTCGGCGTCCGACTCCCACATTCCGTCAGGCGCTATCTTGTGCGCATATCCGGGGGAGCCGCCCGGAACCAACTCCGGCCTCTTCAAGTCTGGCCCGAACATCTGCTCTACGTCCACCAGCGCCACTGCCGATTGGCCCGGCTGGGTTGCGAAGGAAGGAGAGAGCATAGGAAGCAACACGTTCGGCCCTGAGAGGTCACAGTGGGCGAGACCTTCTTGCTCCATGGCCGACATAACTCCCGCAAGAGAGCGCGCCAACGTCAGGCTTTGCTCCGGGTTAAGCTCGTCCTTGTTGAGCATGACCTCCATCCAGGTGGGGCCTTCCACCCAGGGCATCAGAACAGCGTAAAGAAGATCGGGGTTCCCACGCAGCACAGCGGAATAAGTTTGCGGGGTGAGCACGGTGCGTTGGCAAACCTGGAGACCAGGAATGTTAGCGAAAGAAGCCAATCTCCTGGACAGGCCGACCATCCCAGGCACCCTGAAACGGGGTTTGAGCACCTTGAGCGCCTTGTTATGGTCGCCCGCCACGAGTTTGTAAACTATTGCCTGTCGCCCTTCCTGACCGTAAGGCATGCCCGGCGCGACAGGGTGCTCGGCGACTTGGTAAGTCACGCCGCCGAGCGCTATTTCTTGATTAACCTCTAATTGTGCCATCCATTACCCTTTTAGTATTGTCAGTCGTCAGTCATCAGTCGTCAGTCGTCAGTCGTCAGTCGTCAGTCGTCGCTTATCTCTAATAGCTAAGAACTGATAGGTTTAGCTGAGAATAGGCTAGTTATCGGTTGGGCCGGGAGTGTTGGGTGGTCCAACACCGCCGACCGTTTCGGGCGGCTTAGTGTCGGTATCGCCGCCTGGTGGGGGCGCAACGTCACCTACACTGCCGGGAGGTGTATCAGAGGCAGGCGGCGCAACACCGCCGACCTGTCCTGGCGGGGTAGTGTCGCCTGGCGGGGGCACATCACTGCCAGGGGGCACACCAACACCGGACGGTGGTTCGACGCCAGGACCGGGCGGTGTATCAGCAGGGGGCGGTGGCGTCTCGGCAGGGGGCGGTTGAACTCCAGTACCCTGCGAAACACCGCCGCCAGACGACGGCTCAACACTGGGACCCGGCGACGTCTCAGCAGCAGGTGGCGCGACAGCAGGGGTTGGGAGCGAGCCATGATGCGAATCGCTGCCCGTCTTTGCCCCTGAGTCGGAATCGCCGCCACCGCCTACCTCAGACTGAGGGGGTGCGGCATCTGACACTGGCGCGGCTGGCGGAGCGCTCGGTTGCGTCTGGTCCTTGGGGCCGGGATCGGCTGGTGGGAGCGGCCCACTCGCCTGGGTAGAAGGGTGGGCTGATTGGTCGCCAGGGCTATTATCGCCGCCACTACTACCGCTAACGACGCCGGGTTGGGCGGCTGCCCCGCTTCCTGGGATGGCTTTCCCACCGCTAGACCCTATGGGCGCTGCGTTGGTATTAGCCAACATCGGATCGCCTTGCAGCATTATCTCGCCCATGAGCGAGGGCTGTGACGGGTTAGCTGCACTCTGGCTCGCCGAGTTTGCCACTATTTTGTCCTGCATAGCGCCGATCTCCGCGCTCAACGTGGAACCTGTTGACGCGGTATGAGAAGGAGCGGGCACAGGCGAAGGAGCGTGGGCGTCTCCGGCTGGTGGGATGGTATGCTCAAGGCCAGGCGATGCTGATGTCGGCATCGCTGACGCCGAAGCGGGCGACGGGGCTGCGGGTGCGGGTACCGACGCTGCTGGCTGGCTCGACTGTGCTGCTGGTGGAGCAGCCTGATGTTGGTCACCTGCTGTAGCAACATGCTGGTCCTGCGCGGCTGGTGGCTGGGACTGATCGGGTGGTGGTGGCGGGGCTAGATGCTGTTGCTGGTCGCCGCCATCGGGTGGTGTCTGGCCTTGATCAGATGCAGGCACTGCTTGTTGTTGACTATCCCCAGCGACCGGAGTCGTTTGGTCATGCGCGGCTGGTGGGGCGAGCTGGTCTGCTGGCGGGGCGGGCGGCTGGTCTTGTCCAGATGGCGGTGCGGCCTGCTGCTGGTCGGTTCCCGTAGCCGGAGGTTGGTCATGCGCGGCGGATGGCTGGGACTGGTCGGGTGGTGGTGGCGCGGCCTGGTGCTGTTGCTGGTCGCTTCCATCGGGTGGTGTCTGGCCCTGCCAGGCGTGCAGCTGCGATTGGTCCCCAGGCGGCGGCGCTTGCTGGTTGCCACCATCAGGGGTCTGGCTATGCCCATCGGACGGCTGAGATGGGTCTAACGGTGGCGGCGCCTGCTGGTGTTGCTGGTCGTTATCGGGGGGTGGCGAGGCTGCTTGCTGCTGATCGCCACCGGCAGCCATGGCCTGGTCTGGCGCTGGATGCTGTTGAGGAGGCTGGTCAGTGACTTGTGCAGTTGCTTGCGATTGCTGTTGCCCATCGGCTCCACTGGGCGGCGGTTGGTCGGGAGAGGCTGGTTGTGGCGCTCCGGCTGCGCTCATGCCCGATTGACCGCCTTGCGCAGAGGGGACTGCCGACGAGAGATTTGATAATACCTGCGCGAAATGCCTGTCCGCGTCGCCCAGGCCCTGTCCCTTACGGGTCAATGAGTGGGCGAAAGAATCGAGTTGCCCGGCGAGGTCAACAGTTTGATGGCGCGCCTGCGTTATCTGGTCGTCCAGACCATCTCTCTGGCGCCCCTGAAAATCGAGGTTGCCCTGGAGATTCCTTATCTGTCCGTCCAGCGAGTGCATTTGGTCGCTGGCTTGCTGCAACTGTGTACACAACTGCTGTAAGTGGTCAAGATTCACTAATATGCGCGACATATTTTACCTCCTGGGGTCGGAGCTTATTCTCCACCGGCTAGTTTCGGAGCTTATCCTCCGCTATTAGCCGCTTCTAGCCTCATGGCATAGTCGTTCAACCCCTGGACGATAGTGTCGAGCAACTGAGTAAACTGGGTCATCGAAGCCTTCCACTGCTCGAACTCCTGGAAGAATTGCTGTTGAGCCATACCTTCCCATTCGCCCTGCATATTATTCACGGAGTTCTGCAAATTGCCCAGGATATTCTGGCTGTCCTGGCTGGCCTGCTGGAATTGGCCGGACAGTTGCCGTATCTGATCGGGTGAAACCATAATTTGAGACATCAATGTACCTCCTAATCTACCTTATTTACATGAAACAAATCAGCAAAGCGAAATCCTGAAAAGCGCGAGAAGGTGTTCTTAGGCTCGGCTGGAGCAGAATGTCATAGTGCAGGAATGAGCAAGCATAGGCTACGCAGGCACGCAAAAGACTATATGAAAAAAGCCCGCCAGAGAGTGCCGGGGGCAATAAAACAGAAGCCACGCGCTGCCACATCTCGAATGCGCATATTCAGTACCCCGGGTGTCAGAATCCCTCGCGCAAGGCCAGCACCCAAGCTAATAGTGCCTGAGTATAGCACTCTTTTCTCACCTCTGTCAATAGGAAATCCCCGGAGTTAATGTTCATATTTAGGGTAGTGAAGATGTATGCGTAAGGGCAGGCCCCTATAGGCGCAAACTTAAGGAGATTACAAGGGCAAACAAACCCACTAACCCGTGTCATTCTGAACGTAGTGAAGAATCTCGTCGTATATGGGGATGGTTGGGTCACAGAAAATCCAGCATCCACGCTAGGGACGAGATTCTTCGCTGCGGCTCAGAATGACACGGGTTAGTGGGTTTGTTTGCCCTTGTAATCTCCTTAAGTTTGCGCCTATAGGGGCCTGCCCCTACTTTGCGACGACGCAGAAGTGTATTATTGATTTGTGGCCGCTCTTT
Organism: Chloroflexia bacterium; assembly: GCA_038324555.1. Lineage (GTDB taxonomy): Bacteria > Chloroflexota > Chloroflexia > QHBQ01 > JADMIH01 > JADMIH01. The sequence goes on along the minus strand of JBBQIC010000160.1, from coordinate 1,601 downwards.
AGTCCTTCATAAGTGGCTGTGTAGTTGCCTGGAGTTACAAGCTTTTGATTCTGTGAGGGATCGTCTATCGTTCCACACATAAGTGTTTTTGGGGCAGTTGAAGCGCCTGTTGGAGTGGCAGGAACGACCGAAGCGCCATTTGGATATTGCACGCTTACCTTGTATTCCTCTCCCGGTTGGAAGCCCCACGCATCAAAGGTGATCCTATCTCCTACCTTCACACTTCTGGGTTCAGCCTGACCGTCAGCGTCATTTGGAAGGCCACATGGATTGGGGTTCTTGAGGTCCGTAAAGGGGGCGGCGACGCAGAAGTAAATTGTTGAGCGATTTTTCGCGCCGACAAAGGTGGCCTGCCAGCGACCCCAAAACTCTGGTCGTTGAGAGATGGTTGATGTGATCGGATAGACGAGCGAACCATCAGGCTCTAACGATCCACTTTTGCTCTGCACTACGCAATTGGGCGTAGTAAGTGTCAAGGTCACGGTTTCGGCTGTAGAAAAGCCGGAAGGTCGGAGTATTATCGTTTGTCCAGGCACCCCTACCAAACTGCAACTACTATTAGGGGGTGGAGTCGGCCTGGCGGAGGCAGTGGCAGTAGCCGGAGGCTTCGGTGCAGTGGCTTTTGGAACTGTGGGTGAGGTTTTGCCACCGCTCGTATTTTGAGATCCGCCGCCTCCTGTACTTCCAGTTGTACCTCCTCCTCCTGACGTGCCGCCCTGAGGTTGGGTGGGAGGAGCAGTAGCGGCTGGTGGGCGAGTAGGCAGAGGCGTGACGGTGGGCTGAGGCTGCACATTTATCAGTTGGATGCTCTCGGAATTGAGAACGCCAGGGTGGTTGGCATCATAAACATGGAGTTTGTACTGCGTCTGGGGAATATCCTTGGGTACAACAATCAATTCCCCTTTACCGTTACTGACCCCAACAGGCAATAGGCTGACGGGCGTCAGACCACCCGGCGTCAAGTTAACGGGCGCTGCGCCAACCGGTGTCACGGGAACCGGTGTGTCGTTGATCGTCACTGTTGCTTTGTCTATGGGGCCTTTAATGTTGAAGGTTAGTGTGACGCTCTGGCCCTGGGTGACACTAATCTTATTGGCGCCAAAGTTCGTCGCCTGGACCCTGGGACAGCGAATATCGCCTAAAACTGGGAAATCACACGGAATGCCGGACACGATCGTTGGTAAAACCCCACACAGAGTCAGCCCAACCACTAGCAATAGCAACAGCAGCAAGGCCGGCACCCATCTGGTCCTGAAGTATGTCCTCTGGATAAGTTCACCGGCGGCAATCTGGGCGTCGGCGGCCTCACCACCGACAGGGGTAGCGGCAATTTCAAAGTCGTACCTCTGTGGAAGCCCGATAAAGCGCGGCCTTTTGGGCTTGACCAGGACGGGGATATTCACGTCGCTGGCGGGGTTTATTGAAGGCTCGGAATCTTTGAACTTATAGGAGAGAGCGCCTTCCGGGTCGCGCCCGGCTAATTCAAGTTGAAGTTCCTTGTTGCTGCTGTTGGTCAGGCTCAACTTGAACCGGCCCTGCCTGCCGGTAATGCGCCGAGGCTTTAGCTGGGCCTGGAAGACGAGGTATCCACCCACCTCCAG
>JBBQIC010000159.1:0-9300 GCA_038324555.1 Chloroflexia bacterium | reverse complement strand
CGACCGGGCCAATCCACTCGCCTTCCCCCTCCCGGGGGGCACCCACTTGGGGCAACAATATGGGGGGGGCATTGGGCAACGGGCACTGGGTATTGGTTTTTCGGCTTGGGTTTCCCCGTTCCCCTTTCCCCTATTCCCGATTCCCGATTCCCCACGCATTCTGGTTCCCGCTCGTGGTGGCCCGCAGGCAGAGCTATCGCTAGAGATTGCGCAGGATCTGGCCGATGCTCTAGGGTCGGGAGCGCAGGTGAATGTGCTCCATGTTGTCCAGAACCTGCCGGATGACGTGCGGGCTACCGAAGAAGCGCCGTTTGCCGAGTTCTCGAGCGCCATGTCGAGCAGCCAGGCGCGGATTATCCCTCTGCATAGTGTGGATGTGGGGCGCGATGCCGTTGAAACTATCAGCAACGCCGCCGACGGTTACGACCTGCTGGTGATGGGCGCGGGCGATAGGCCTGCCACCGGTGTAGGCCGCTTCACTCGGCAGGTAGCCAGAGCCGCCAGGCCCGCGCTGATAGCGGTCAAATCGCGCATCCCCGTCGGACCCGCTATACGCGCGGCCCGCAAGCGCGCTCGCCCTCATGTGCTCGACCCCGAAACCCTGTCGCTGATCGTGGACAAATGGTTCGCCGAAAACACCTTCCACGCCGAGGAGTTCTCTGACCTGTCGCGGCTGATAGACATAAAGCGCAAGCGTGGGCTGACGATTTCGGTCGGCCTGCCCGCGCTAAACGAAGAGCAGACCATTGGTGAGGTGATAAAGACGCTCAAAGGGAGCCTGATGGACGACGTGCCGCTCCTCGATGAGATAGTGCTTATAGACTCCAACTCGACCGACCACACCCGCGAGATAGCCGCCGAACTGGGCATACCCGTGTTCATACACCAGGAGGTGTTGCCCGAAGCCGGACCTCCCGTAGACGGCAAGGGAGAGGCTCTCTGGAAATCGCTGCACGTACTAAAAGGCGACCTCATCGCCTGGGTGGATACGGACGTAGCCAACATGCACCCGCAATTTGTGTACGGGTTGGTAGGACCTTTGCTCAGGGAGCCACGCATCGGCTACGTGAAAGGCTATTATCACAGGCCGATAAAGACTGGAGATGACCTACAGCACGAAGGCGGCGGTCGCGTAACGGAGCTTACGGTGCGGCCCCTGTTTAATCTCTTTTACCCTCTGCTGTCGGGGCTGGTGCAACCCCTCGCGGGAGAGTATGCGGGGCGGCGTGAGGTGCTGGAGCGGTTGCCGTTCTTCTCCGGCTATGGAGTGGAGACGGGCCTGTTGATAGACCTGCTTGAACAATATGGCCTGTCTACCATAGGCCAGGTGAACCTCGAAAAGCGCATCCACCGCAACCGCTCGCTCGCCGACCTATCGCTGACGGCCTTTGCCATCGTGCAAGTGATACTTACCCGTCTGCAAGAGCGGGCGAACGGGGGGGCACATGGAGGGGCGCACGGGGGGGCGCACGGCCGTGCGCCCCTACTCGAAGAGGTCAACCGTAGCATGAAGCTGATTCGCTTCGAGAAGGACCACCTGTCGCTGATGGTGCGCCACGTCGGGGACGTAGAGCGCCCGCCGATTGCGACCATCCCTGCGTACCGGAAAGTACACCCTGCCAAATAACACAGTCTCAGGACTTACGCCAAATAGACATCGTCTATCGTCTATCGTCTATCGTCTATCGTCTCTACGCAAGCCCTAAGTTTAATACTTCGGTAGCTGGTCGGGCCTTTCGAGGCCGAAGTGCTGCAAGAAGGCCAGGGTGGTCCCGTACAATATGGGGTGGCCCACCGTATCCAACCTGCCCACCTCGGTTACGAGGTTGCGCGCCAGCAGCGTGTTCATGACACCCGTGCAGTCCACCCCGCGTATCGCCTCTATCTGCGGGCGCGTCACTGGCTGGCGATATGCTATCAACGCCAGCGTCTCGAGCGCTGCGTCCGACAACTTTTGTGTAGCCTGCTGCCCGCGCATCTTGTCAACATAGAGAGCGGTTTCCGGTGCAGTGACCAATCGTGCTATATCGCCGTGCCTCTGTAAGCGCAGACCTCGCTTCCCCTCTGCAAGCGCCCGCCCCAACTGTTCAAGCACCCTTTCCAGCGTGGCAAGGCGTATCGCCAGCGCCCGCCGCAAATCGTTCAGCGTCAAAGGCTCCGCAGACGCGAACAGCAGCGCCTCCACCGCCGAGGCCATCTCCTGTATGTCTTCCCGCTCCTCTTGCTCCGATATGGGTGTGGATTGCGGCTCGCTATATGCTTCAGCTATGTCTTGCATAATCGTCATTAATTAGTATCATACTATTGTTTTCTTTTCTTCTGATTTCGCCCCGAAGGGGCGAAATCAGAAGAAAAGAAAACAATTCTAAATCACAGGAGAGTATCCCAATGCTCAAGCTAATCGAAAATGGCGAAGTGTATACCCCAGATTACGTAGGCGTCCAATCTATCTTACTGGCCGGAGATAAGATTGTCAAAATTGGGGAAATAGACGGCGGGAAACTGGCGTCCTCCGGCCTCGAATGCGAAGTCATTGACGCCACCGGTTGCTACGTAACCCCCGGCTTTATAGACCCTCACCAGCACATCCTCGGCGCGGGAGGCGAGCAGGGCTATTCCAGCCGCTCGCCCGAAGTTAGCCTGAGCGAGATACTCCGCGCAGGTACGACCACCGTTGTAGGCTGCCTGGGGACAGATGGCACGTCGAGGCATCTTACGTCGCTGCTCTCGAAGGCCAGGGGGCTGGAGAACGAAGGCGTTACTACGTACATCTATACCGGCAACTTCCAGGTGCCCACTCCCACTATCACCGCATCCATCCTGGACGACATAGTTATCATTGACAAAGTAATCGGCGTCGGCGAGATCGCCATCTCGGACGTACGCTCATCGCAGCCCACTGTTCAAGAGTTAGCGCGGATAGTTTCGCAGGGCGCAGTCGCCAGTATACTTACCGGCAAGGCGGGCGTAACCCACTTCCACGTCGGACCGACGAAGAAATACCTGTCCATCCTCCATACCCTGCTCGATGAATACGATATAGATCCCAAACACATCCACGCTACCCACATAACCAGGAGCAAAGAATTGATGGACGATGCGATCAAGCTGGCGAGGAGGGGGGCCTATGTGGATACGGATACGATTGATGAGGGCATGGGCGAGTGGCTCAAATACTACCTGGAGAACGACGGGCCGCCGAGCCAGTTCACCCTTTCTTCAGACGCCCACGCGGGCAGCAGTACCAACAGGCTGTACGAGGAGTTCGTTTCAAGCGTACTAAAGTACAAATTGTCGCTCGACACTATACTCCCCTTCTTTACCCTGAACACGGCAACCGTCCTGAAACTCGAAAACAAAGGTCGCCTGGCTAAAGATGTGGACGCTGACGTTCTCGTGCTCAAGAAGGACACGCTGGAGATAAAGCACCTGTTTGCGAGGGGTCGTCATATGATCAAAGACGGCGAGGTCATCGTGAAGGGCTGGTATGAGCAGTAGCGTTATCAGGCTTTTTATAACGAACCGCAAAGTAACTATGAGCGTGGGCACACCACCCGTAGATGAAAATGGGAACGCACCCGTAGGGGCGCACGGCCGTGCGCCCCTACCCGCCCTGATCCCTGATCCCTATTTTCAGAGCAGAGCAGGCGCAAAGAGCGCAAAGTACGCTAAGGCTCAATGAATATAGTAGCCTTATTCTGCACTCTTACGAAGTCGCCGCAGTGACTAGCAACAAGTCCGCTCTTTGGGGTAAAATAGAAAGCGTAATCATCACATATATTCTAGTAGCCAGCGGTTAGTATCATCAGCTATCAAGTTGGCCTTTCTAAGCGACTAGAAGGAGATAGGAAACAGGCATGGATGACGCAAAACGCGATACACATGCGACTATGGCCTCAGGTACGCACCCAGACGGTGGGACGACGCTCGTTGATGGAGCGTCTGCTGTTATTGGCGCTGCCAACGGTTCGGAGGCTTCGGCAACAATCGCAGACCCGCCGGACGTTCAGCCCCAGGATGATCCTGCCCCCATTATGGGTAGGCCCGTGCGCCAGGACGATCAGGATGCTACTTTAGCTACCATACTCGCAACCCCAACCACAGAGGAGTCACAGCTTGCCCCGCCCCAGGAGCCGACGCCAATCGGTGAGCCGGCGCTCGTTACCAAAGCGGCGCGCAAGCCGTTATGGAGCCAGGTCCTATCGGTCATAATCGGTTCGCGCTGGCTACTCGCCATACCAGCAGTATGGTTAGCCCTGTCCGCCGGGTATGCGGTCGAGCAAGCCCGCAGTTCCCTTACAGCCAGGCCAACAGAGCCGCCCAGTGATAGCTGGCAGCAATTCGCGTTGGCCGGGTTGCTGCTGGCAATAGCCGTGTTCCCGAAGCGCCTGTCGGAACCCGAGGGGTTTCGAGCTTATCTGCGCAATCTCAGGGCCAAGAACATTGGCACATGGCTGGACTTTGCGCTCTTGATAGGTGCATCGGCGCTGGTCTCTGCGGCAGCCGTGTATGAAGCGTCCAAGGTCGAGTTGCTCAATTGGGCCGTAACCACCTGGCTCTGGCCCTTCCTCATGGTCTCGACGTCCAATCTGTCCCCCTTGCTTACGCTGGCGCTGTCCTGGCTCGCGCTCTTTTTTGCGCTCGTGCTGGCGGGTCTCCTCGCCACGTTCATACCAGGTTTGCGGCCAGCAGGACCGTCGGTGTTCATGCGCGAGCTAACCCGCGTGCCCGAAAGCGGTGGGAAGACCGAGGTCACGTCCGTACCGGAGGCAATGGAAGCAGCGCCCGCTTCAGAGGAACCCGCAGGGCAGGCAACAGAAATAGCTGAGATAACGTCCAAAGCCGACCTATTAGATCAGCCTGCACTCATTGGGGAAACAGCTACTTTGGCCGTGGGCGTTCCCGCATCTGCCGAATCTGCTGTGGTTGTGATGGATGGGTCTGCACCCGATGAACTTACGGGGGCTGTAGAGCCGGCAACGGTAGACGAAAAGCTCGCGATTGAAACCGCTCAGGCGCAGAAGCCAAAGAAAGAGGAAATATCAACGCGGGGCAGGCGAGCCGTGTGGCGCAGGGTGCTGCTCTTCTTTGTGCCGTTGGGTCTGTCCCTAGCCTGTCTGGGCGCGTCAGTGCCTCTCTTCACGCGACTGAACCAGGCTGTGGACCCCAGCATCGTCGTCCAGAATTGGTGGGTAAACAACGGCTCGTGGTTGCTATGGATCGCCTCCATGCTGCTGTTCGGCCTCACCTTCGTGATTTGGGAGCGCACGACCCGCCCACCCGTAGAAGGCGATAACCCCAACGCGCCCCTCGACAGGTTCCCGCGCTGGCTCGAATGGGTAATCCTGCTTTCGCTTTTCGGAGTAGCCATCTACCTGCGTGTCAAAGACCTGGGGGTGATACCGTCCGGCCTGTGGTTCGACGAGGGACAGGATGGCATAGTAGGAAGGCAGTTGGTAGCGCCGAACGCTGCCCACCTCACCTTTATAGGCGACTGGACGCAGATGGGCGCGCTACTCTGGTATTTCATGGGGTTGGTCATCAAGTTCATGGGTAACACCGTAATAGCAGTGCGTATCATACCCGCCGTGATGGGCGCACTCATCGCGCCGATGCTCTATATGCTGGGAGCGCGCCTGTATGGTTGGCGCACAGGGCTGGCGGCGGGCGGCCTGGTGGCAATGCTCGATTGGAACATCAATTGGAGCCGCATCGGTATGGCCTCCATGCCGACCGTAGCGATGGTGGTAGCTATATACCTGTGCATGGCGCAGGCTCTGCGCACGGGGCGATTAGGATACTACGCGGCTGCCGGCATACTCGCTGGCCTCGCGTTGCACATGTACTACGTGAGCAAGCTGGTGCCTGTGGTGCTCATATTGTTGCTGGTACACAGGCTCATCACCGAGCGCATGAGGCTGGTGCGTTCATTGCGAGTGGGCGCGTTGGTGCTTGTAGTGGGCGGGATAATAGCCTTCACTCCGGCGGGCTTGTTCGCCGTGCAAAGGCCCGAGCTGTATAACGCCCGCACCGACATAGTATCCATTTTCAGCCCGGAGAACAGCCCCAACCGCGACTCTCTTAAGTTCAACCTGGAAAGCAACGTAAAGGCTCACTTCTTGATGTTCAACTGGCAGGGCGACGGCAACGGCAGGCACAACCTACCCGGCACGCCCATGCTCGACTGGATAACGGCCTCGCTCTTCTTCGCAGGGCTGGTAAGCTGCCTGCTCAGGATATGGCGCTGGCAGTACGCCTTCCCTGTAGTGTGGGGCGCAGGCGCGATCTCCGGCGGCGTGTTCACCCTGCCCTTCGAGGCTCCGCAGAGCCACCGCACCCTCGAACTGAGCGTAATATCCGCGCTGATAGCCGGTATATTTATAGGGCAAGCGTGGCAGGCGGTGTCCGGGGCCGCTATGATGGAATGGCTGGGCGGTTTCTTTAGCTGGCTCTTCGGGCGGCTGGGGAGAGCGGGTGGAGCGTCATATCAAGCATTGCGACGCCCTATCATGTGGCCCGCTCGCATCGGTTGGGTAGTCAGCGGTGCGACGCTACTGGTGTTGGTCTGGCTCGCGGGGGACATGAACCTGCACAAGTACTTCGACGTGCAGGCGCAGGACCTGAGCGTGGTAAAGGATATGCAATCGCCGCAGGCAGAAGCCGCCAGGCAAACGCTGCTCTACGGTCAGAACTACGATGTTTACATGTCGCCGGTCTGGCAAGGCGTGCCGCAGAGTCAGTATTTAGCGCCCGACGTACAGACGATAGCCTGGTCCGGCCTGCACGCGCTGCCTCTCAGCCCGGGTAAACCGGGCGGCACAATCATCATACTGGACCTGCCTTCGGTAGCGGATATGACGATGATCGCGCGTATGTATCCGCACTCCCACTTTGACATCTACACGGCTCCGAACAATCCCGAACCTCTGGTTATCACGATAAAGATACCGGACGCGGATATACGGGCGGGGCGCGGGGTAAAAGCCACTCTAACCGAGGTAGGCTCCTCCAAGCCCTCCACCAGCAAAATACTTCCCGACCTCAATTACGACTGGGGTAGTCAGGGCGCGCGTCCAGGCGTCATGCGCTTCTCCACTACCTTGAAGGCCGAACAGTATGGCACGTACTCCTTCGCCTTGAAGAGCGCATCGGGCGACACGTCGAGTGACTTGCTCATAGACGGCTACATCGTAAAGGCTGGGCAACCCATTACCCTGGAGCAGGGGCTGCACAGCGTCGTGGCTACCGACACGGTAAAGAGCGCGTCGGGCACGACCCAACTGTTGTGGTCGCCACCGCCTGGAGGCGCACAGCAGCCCGTGTCCGCGTTCAACATGTTTGACCCGACCAAGATCGAGCCGCACGGCCTCACGGGCCTCTATCGTCCCAGCCCGACCTTTGATGGCCCTGTGGCCCTCGCCCGCATTGACCCTGTGATTTCGTACTACTACCACAATCCACCCCTGCCACAGCCGTTCACCGCTGATTGGAGCGGGAGCATCTATATCCCGGAGGACGGAGATTATGTTTTTGGCACAGAGCAACTAAACAGCGCCCAACTCTTTGTAGACGATAAACTGTTGGTAAACAACAGTGCGATGAATAGCTTGCAGGAAGGGCGCGTGACCTTGACCACAGGCTTTCATGCGCTGCATGTGCAATACCTTAATGCGGGGGCCGGTTCGCATATGTACCTATACTGGACGCCGCCTGCTCACGGGCAGAGCATCATACCGTCAATCTTCCTCTGGCCGAAGATGGGGATGAGCGTAGCGGGGGCTGCGAGCAAGCCGGAGAGCGGAGACTGGCCCACGCTGGCCGACGCCGACGGCAAACAGATACCGCCTGAACTTATCACGTATAGCCCGCCGCGCCCGCAGGGCGGCCAGCCTCAGCCGGGTGGCGCGCCTCCGCAGGTGGGACAGCCCGCACCGCCCCCTGCTAACCCGCAGCCCCAGCAGCCGGTCTCCAAAGGCAATATCTTCCAGCCTCTGTTCCTGGTAGGCGATAGCAGTGTAGTATCGGGCAGGCCGAGGGCGGGCGGCGTGGACAAAAACGGCAATATCTACATCTTCACCGAAAGGGAGAGCAAGATACACAAATACGACCCCCTGGGCAAAGAGGTAGCCTCATGGGCCGTGAAGGGCGCATCAGGTCCGCTTACAGAGGGTTCGGGGCTTGTCGTGAAGGACGACCATGTTTATGTGCTTGACGCCCAGACTTCCGACCTGATCGTTTTCACGCTGGACGGTCAGCCAGCCGATAACGTTCACCTTTGCACGTGCTTCTATCCAAGAGACGTATCGCTCTCTAAAGACGGAAACTTCTGGGTGGTCAACACAGGCAGTAATCAGGTGCTCAAGGTAGACGTGAAGGGGGTCCAGGTGGCGTCGCTCGGCGAGAAGGGAGACAAACCGGGCCAGTTCAACGAGCCTTCGGGCGTGTCGGAAGCGCCGGACGGCACGCTGTTTGTGATGGACACGAGCAACAAGCGCGTGCAAAGCTTCAGTGCGGACCTCAAACCCCTGGCGCAGTGGGGCGTAGGGGCGAGCATCGCCCGCGACGGCAACCGCCTGGCCTCAGACGGCGCGGGCAATGTGCTGGTAACGCAGGCTGAAGGCCACGCGATAGTCATGTACGACAAGAACGGCAAAGAGCTAAATCGCTGGGTCTACCGCAGGGACGGCGCCGAGTTGATCCCGGCGGGCATAACCTCCCTGGGTGGGGACAAGTTCCTGGCGCTGTTCCCTGATAGCGACGTTGCGGCGGTGTTTAGCACTAAAGGAAAGTAACCAACGAGGGTGAATGTAAGCAAAGACCAGCCGTTTTGCAAGGGCTGGTCTTTGCTTTGGTGTGGGCGCTTTATCTTGGTAGCGTGGAGCTATGGCGAAGGCGATGGTATGGGTGATGGCTCCGCAGAAGGCGACGGCCCCGATGTCGGCATAGCAGAAGGCGATGGTCCAGGGGAGGGCGATACCCATTGGCGAGTAGTGATGTCAAAAACGAAAGATACAGGCGGGATATGGTTATCCGAGACCAACGTAACAAGCGTTCCCGTGACGTCTGTAATGGTCATACGCCCGACCGCCTGCGGCGTATCGTAAACATCATGAGTAGGGTTTGATACTTGATCCAAATCGAAGGAGCCAACCCCTAATACGCCTTGCTGTGGATCGCCTTCTTGTTGATGAACCCCAGCATAGATCCAAATGAGGCGGCCATTCATCGTGCCTCTCCAACAACTGAAGTATTGTGGTTGCGATGTGCTGTAAGGCGGTGGGCAGGGAACAAAGCCTGCAC
>JBBQIC010000158.1:0-9303 GCA_038324555.1 Chloroflexia bacterium | reverse complement strand
TTTCCTGAACTGTGGGAGGCCCGCAATCGGCTCACCCGCGCATCACAGTAGGCGAGGAAATATCAAAACAACAACTCCAGCCATGTGGCTGGAGTTGTTGTTTTGACATAATTACGGATATTAGGGCACTCGCGTGCCTACTGGGGTAGCAGGGATGGGCGTCATGGTCGCGGTTGCCGTGCGGGATGCGGCTACCGTAGAGCTGGCTTGAGGCGTGCTCACCGAGGTAGTTGTGGCCTGCGGTTGCGGTGATACGGTTGTGGTTACGCGGGCAGTGCCAGTTGCTTGGGGCGTGCCTGTTGCCGGTATTGCCGTGCCGGTAGGCGCGGGAACCGGTGCGGTAGGAGTGCCAACCACTGTGCCAGGGCAAACGCCAAAGTTTCGATAGCGCCAATCGAAGTAATGTTGGCCGATGTTGCCCATCTCTACCTGGAAACCTTTGGGATTAGTAGGCACGTAGGTGAGCACGCGGCGCTCAAACGCCTGGATCATCACATCGGTTATTGTACCGCGTATCTTGGCCTTGGCCCAGTACGGTTCACTGATGGGTAGACCCGAAGCGTAGAACCATGGCACTATCAATTGCTCGTTGACTACTTGACCGTTTGCATTGTAGACAGGGCCGGTCGAATTGAGGAAGTTCCAGAAGGCGGCGGGCACATTGTGGTGGTTTTCATAGTGCATAAGCTTGACTCCCGCCACGCTTGCCTTAGCAGGGTCGCTACCTAGTTTGCCATCGCGGTCTATTGTCTCAATAGCATTTTGACCCGTGCGGTCCTCTGCGTTATGATCGCCTGCTTGCGTGTTGGACACACCCTGGAACGCGAAATACGTTGGCGCGAGATTATCGCCGAAATCGCCGGACATCGGGATACAAGCCGGGCGGAACTTGCTGAAGTCTTTATCGCCAACCTGTACGAAACCTGAAATCAACTCGACCGAGAGCAGGCCGTTAGTGACGAAGAACTGCTGGCTGGCGTTAGCCAAAGGATTATTTATTTCCATGCGGCTTTTGTCGAAGTACTGGACCAATCTTTGTCCCCGTGCCTGGGTGGGAGCCTCCGCGTAAGGCTCGAGCAACCCTGGTGTATTCGGATCGGGTCCCCAGAACCATGTGCGGCTGACTTTACGCTGGATCACAAGGCTATCAGTGCGATTCCATTGCTGTTGCATTGCGCTATGGGCAAACGGGAAGAGGCCCTGCCCGCCTGGCGCGTATATGTTGGCGGGCACGGGAATAGTGGGGAATGGAGTCCCTGCCGCCACTGCGGTCCCCGTAGCTACAACGGTGCTCACGGTGGTGGCTGTGCTGCTCGTGCCTGTTACGGCGCTTGTAGGGGCGGGTGTGTTGGTTGTTCCAGATGTAGCCGTAGTAGCTGTGGCGGTAGCCGTGATCGCAGGCGTAGTGGTCGATTCCGCTGTGGCGGTGGCCGTCGGTGTTCCAGTAGCGGTGGGCGAGGGAGTCTGCGCCAGCGCGACTGCCCCGAATGCCATGCTCGCTGCGGCCAACGATGTTATTGTTGCTATCCAACGTCCTTTCATGTAACTGTTCTCCTCCTTATGCGTTCAACGCTTGACTAACAAACTGAGCCGTATATTTTTTACCTCTTCGATCCACTGTCTTGTCGAACGAAGCGTTTCACGCCTATACTTGAGCTTCCTGACTGATTACGTGGTTCTAGCTCGCTACTTTGGTGAGCAAGTTGTGTGCCAGAAGGCGGTTTTTCCTGCTCGAAACGTTAAACGAAGGTCGTATACTTTGGTTGCAGGAAACCGATACACTCACCTCTGTCATTCTGAGCGAAGCGAAGAATCTCATCGTGTAACCGGATGCGAAAAAAGAGTCTATGCCCTGACATCCTGGCCCACGATGAGATTCTTCGCTTCGCTCAGAATGACAAGGGGTTGCCCTGATCCTTTTCCTTCGACAGCCTGGGTGACGCTGGAAACTGGCCGTGCCTACTTCGGAACCGGGCATGGATATTGCAAAAACATTGTGAACACAATACGGAACTGGGGTAACTGCAATGCGATTTTACATAAAAGCGATGGGTTTGATGACCGGGGCGACACTCGCGGCGTCTGCGTGGGCTGCCCACATGTTGACGCATAAGGGTATGCGGACCAACCTCGACTCGGCCTTTTTCTACACACCCTTCGAATTGGGTGTGCCCTTCGAGACGGTGACTTTCCGCAACGGCCAGGAAATGCGGCTCAATGGGTGGTGGTTCAACAGGCCTGCCACGCGCAAGGTTATTATCTTGTGTCCTGGTTATGGTCGCAACAAGTCGGACTTGCTGGGCATCGGCTCTCGACTGTGGCAGGCGGAGTATAACGTGCTGCTGTTCGATTTCCGTGATCAGGGCGAGAGCGAGCCTGCAATCGCAACAATTGGGCACTTCGAGCGGCACGACCTCGAAGCCGCCCTAGATTACGTCCATTCGCGCCTGTCGGGAGCCGAGATCGGCGTGCTAGGTTATAGCATGGGCGCTGCTGTGGCTATTATGACCGCCGCGAGCCGCCCGGACATACGAGTGCTGGTGGCGGATAGTTCCTTCGCTGACTTGCGGAAAGTGTTGCGCATGGCTTTCCGCCAGGTAACTCATCTGCCCGCAAGTCCGGCATTTGAGATTACTGAACTGCTGGTGCGGCTCCGCGCAGGCTACCGAATATCGGACGTGAGGCCGGTTGATTATATCGCTAGGATAGCTCCGCGCCCTATATTGATAGTACACGGCGATATCGACACTATAGCGCCTATTGAAGATGCTCACGCCCTGTATGCCGCCGCAGGGGAGCCTAAAGAACTATGGATAGCGCCAGATACTGCTCATTGCGGGACTTATTTTGCGGACCGTCAGGCATATATAGATCGGGTCGTGGCGTTCTTTGAGAAGTGGCTTGGCGTGCCCGAAACAACTGAGCGTTCGCAATCAGCGAACGCCAGCCGCGTAACCGCTGATGTTTGCTAATTGCGACTACTGATACTTACGTAAGTCGCCAATACCAGAGACGATGGACGATAGACGATGCTCGTTCAATCGTCCATCGTCTATCGTCCATCGTCTGAATATTAGCAACCCATGTAAGTGTCAATAAGAGGGTGAGTTAAGCAGCTTTGACCGCGCTGACCAGCTTCTGCGCCATCTCTTTTGCATCGCCGAAGAGCATGGTGGTCTTTGGCTCATAGAACAGATCGTTGTCTATGCCCGCGAAGCCGCTCTTCATGCTGCGCTTCATAACGATGACGTTGTTAGCCTTGTCCACATCGAGGATGGGCATACCGTAGATGGGGCTTTTCGGATCGGTGCGGGCCGCAGGGTTCACCACGTCGTTCGCGCCGATGATGAGGGCCACGTCGGTGCGCGGGAACTCCGAGTTAATTTCTTCCATCTCGAAAAGCTGGTTGTAGGGCACATTGGCTTCGGCGAGCAATACGTTCATGTGGCCCGGCATACGACCCGCGACCGGGTGTATCGCGTACTTTACCTCTACCCCGCGCTTCTCGAGGAGGTTCGCAAGCTCCTGTACGGCGTGTTGGGCCTGGGCGACCGCCATACCGTAGCCCGGCACTATCACCACCTGGTTGGCGTAGGCCATCATAGTGGCTGCGTCGTCAGCGCCGATTTCGCGCACCGGACGCTGTGTGCCCCCTACGCTGGTGACGTCCGCACTGCCGCCTGTGCCAAATGCGCCGAAGATTACGTTGTTGACCGAGCGGTTCATAGCCTTAGCCATGAGGAGGGTCAGCAGAGTACCTGAAGCGCCGACTAGAGTACCGCTGATGATAAGCGCGTTGTTACCCAGCGTGAAGCCCGTGAACGCCACCGCCAGGCCCGTGAACGAGTTCAATAGCGAGATGACCACAGGCATGTCGGCCCCGCCTATGGGAAGGACCATTGCCACACCGAGGATAACCGATGCCACTATCAGAACGAAGAGTACTATCGGCGCTATGGCTGCGGTCGTGAAAAGCGCCAGGTAAGCGCCCATGAGGACGATAGCGGCAAAAAGGATACCATTGACCACTTGCTGCCCTGCGTATGTAACCGGAGCAGAGGACACGAAACCCTGCAACTTGCCGACGGCAATGACGCTGCCCGACATGCTAACGCAGCCTATGAGCACGCCTAGCACTGTCGTTATGGCTACATCTACGGTAATCGCCTCGTTACGGGCTACGTGGTTCAGAAACTCTGCCGTCGCGCTGAAAGCCGCCGCGCCGCCGCCCATACCGTTGAAGAGGGCGACCATCTGCGGCATCGCGGTCATCTGCACGGTCCTGGCGAGATAGAAGCCAATGCCTCCGCCGATGACTGAGCCTACGATAATCAGAGCGTAGCCGGTAAAGCCCGAATTGATTATGTCGTCGAGGAAGAATGTCGCCAGCACTGCCAGCGTCATTCCCAGGGCCGCTATTTGGTTGCCGGAGCGAGCCAAAGCCGGAGAACTCAGCCGCCTCAACCCGATTATGAAGCAAATGGCGGCGAGCAGGTATATCAGTTGAATTATGATTGTTTTAGTGTCCATATGTTGGTTCACCCTTTGGTTAGGACGATGGACGATGGACGATAGACGATTGATTACCATCGTCCATCGTCCATCGTCCATCGTCCGATTACTTCTTCTCCTGCGGCCCAGGTTTCCGGCGGAACATTTGCAGCATCCTGTCTGTGACCACGAAGCCGCCTACCACGTTGCCCGCGCCGAAGACTACAGCTATAAAAGCGATTATCGTGGTCAGGAGGTTCTGGCCGTTGGTTATGCTGAGGCCGAAGACGATCATGCCCGCTACTACCACTATGCCGTGGATCGCGTTGGTTCCGGACATGAGCGGGGTGTGCAGCGTGGTTGGCACTTTTGCGATCACCTCGATACCGAGGAATACCGACAGGATAAAGACCGTCAGGCTGACGAGCAGCACTGGTAATTGTGGACTCATTGAGCTTTAACTCCTTCCGTTGGTTGTAGGGGCGCACGGCCGTGCGCCCCTACGATGTCACCGCCCACGACGCCACCGCCCGCCTTTACAGCCGCTTTCGTGCCTGCGTGGACGATGTTGCCTTCGTTCGTGATGAGAGTGCCCGCCACTATGTCGTCCTCCAGGTTCAGGTTGAGTTGGCCGTCTTTTATCATAAGCTCTAGCAGGTTATAAATGTTCTTGGAATACATCTGGCTGGCGTGGATAGGCATCGAGCTTGGGAGGTTGAGCGGGCCGATTATCTTCACACCGTACCGTATCACTTCGGCCCCAGGCTCGGTGAGGGTGCAGTTGCCCCCGTTCTCAGCCGCGAGGTCAACTATCACGGAGCCGGGGTGCATGTCCTTCACCATGTCTTCGGTGATGAGCACGGGCGCGGGTTTACCTGGGATGAGGGCTGTGGTGATGATCACGTCGGAGAGCACGGCGTTCTTGTGGAGCAGTTCCATCTCGCGGCGGTGCGTCTCCTCGGAAAGTTCTTTAGCGTAACCTCCGGCGGTCTGGGTATCCTCGGTTATCTCCATCTCCACGAACTTGGCTCCAAGGCTCTCGACTTGCTCTTTCACGACAGGTCGCACGTCGAACGCTGACACTACAGCACCCAATCGCCGCGCGGTGGCGATAGCCATCAAGCCAGCCACGCCTGCACCCAGCACGAACACCTTGGAAGGCGGTATTGTACCCGCAGCTGTGGTAAGTAGCGGAAAGAACTTGCCGCTAGCAGCCGCCGCCAATAACACCGACTTGTAGCCCGCCACCGTGCTCATAGAGGAGAGTGCGTCCATATACTGCGCTCTAGTGGTGCGCGGTATAGCGTCCATGCTGAACGCGGTGACGCGGGCCTCAGTGAGCATCCTGATGAGGTCCGGGTTTATCAAAGGCTGGAGGAAACCAATTAGCCAGTTGCCAGGGCGCATAAGCGCGACTTCGTGCTTGCCCAGCGCGTCGTTCATGACAGGCTTCTGCACTTTGACTACGAGGTCGCTGCCCCCATAGAGGGTGGTCGCGTCGGGCGCTATCGTCGCGCCCGCTTTGGTATAGGCTTCGTCCGTAAACGCAGCATGAACGCCCGCGCCCTTCTCAACGAGGATTTCAACGCCAGCCTTAGTCAAACGCGAAACCAGGTCGGGCACGAGCGCCACGCGGTTCTCGCCCGCGACTATTTCCTTGGGAATACCTATTTTCATCAGTTTCTCCCATTCCAATGCTATGTTCAGGCGTTCGGAGTTGCGGTACTACAGAACTCGTAGGGGCAGGTTCCCGTGCCATTTGTTCCAACTAATTCCAACATTGGGGCAATCCGAGGCCCAGCGACTAAAGTCGCGGGCTACATCTGAGCGAAGTCCGCCTACGCGGACTCCCATAGCCACACCTTTTGGTAGTCCCCGAAGGGGGACTTTGCCGCCAAGTAGCCCGCGACTTTAGTCGCTGGGCCTCGGATTGCCCCAATGTTGAGGCCAAAACGCCACCCAATGTTGGAATTAATTGAAACAGATGGTCCCCTTACCTGCCCTCTACCCTTAGCAGGATGTTTGGGTGGCACGCCAACAGGGCAGGCACGGGGGCCTGCCCCTACGGGTATATCCTTATTCCGAACGCTTACTTCTCTCGTCATAATGAACCAAAGAAAGGGAGGATTGGCTTGCACCGCTCCTCCCTGAGTCCTATCATATTATATTAGATATAGCGAACCTGTTACAAGAGTTCGCCCACGTCGTTGCGCTCTCCGATCAACTCGTTAGTGGTTACTTCCAGCTTTTGGAGGGCGTATGGCGTTAGCTTTAGTCCTTCGACTATCTGGTAGTTGCCTTTGCCGTCCGACCTGCATGGGAACGAGAAGACGAGGCCGCCCGGTACGTCGTAGGGGTTGCCGTCGGACAATATAGCCGCGCTGAACCAGTCGTCGCCTTCGGTCTTGCGCACCGCACTGCGAACATGGTCCAATACCGCGTTAGCCGCCGAAGCCGCGCTTGACTTCCCGCGAGCAGCCAGGATAGCAGCTCCACGCTTCTGGATGGTTTCTACGAATGGACCTTCCAGGTAACTACGGTCGCCTATCACCTCCTCCGCAGCCTTGCCGCCGATACGGGCGTGCTCGAAATCCGGGTACTGGGTGGTGCTGTGGTTCCCCCAGATAGCCATGTTCGACACTTCGTAGACGGGCATACCCGACTTGATAGCCAACTGCGCCTTCGCGCGGTTCTCGTCGAGGCGGGTGAGGGCGGCCCACCGCTCGTGTGGCACGTCGGGCGCGTGGCGCATGGCGATCAGGCAGTTGGTGTTACAGGGATTGCCGACAACCACGATGCGGATGTCCGAGGCGGCGTTGCTATTGATACCCTTGCCCTGGTCGCGGAAACTAGCGCCGTTCTCTGCCAGCAGGTCTTTGCGCTCCATGCCCGGTTTGCGAGGACTGGCCCCCACGAGCAACGCCCAGTTAGCGCCCTTATAGGCTTCCGAGTCGGCGTCGGTGACGTTGACTGTGCCCAGCAGGGGAAACGCGCAGTCTTCAAGCTCCATCTTCACGCCTTCAAGCGTACCCACGAACTCCGGAACTTCTTTCAAAATGAGGTTCACCTGCTGGTCATCGCCGAAGACCGAACCGCTGGCAATCGGGAAAATAAGGCTATAAGCGACCTGCCCGCCCCCTCCCGTTATAGATACTGTAATTGGTGATTTCATGGTGTTTGGTTCTCCTTATTATTTGATCATTGCGTGAAACGTGAAACGTGATGCGTGAACCTAATAATCACGCATCACGTTTCACGTTTCACGTCACGGCATCTTCCTATAGCGCTTGCGTCTGCGATGGCTCACATGGGATGCGGTGTCGGTGGGGATGATGCTGATGCTCCCGTCTACTTCCAGTATTGCCTCTTTTACTCCTTTCAGGTCGTCTATGCCATGCTGGCGTGCTGCCATTAGCAGTTCGTCTTCCTCTATGCCTTCGCGCCTCATATGGGCCGTTATGGTCTTGCCGTTATGTATCAATAGGGTTGGATTGCCGGTTAGCCATTTTCGGATAAAGGGTATCCGGCCTCCCAGCACGTTCACTAGCCAGTTCGTAAAGAGCAACGTAGACGCCGATATTAGCCCGCCCGCGAGCGACGTATCAGGCCCAACCATAGCGTTTTGCACTGAGTTGCTCAACGTGAGAATGAGCACCAGGTCGAATGGCGTCATTTGCCCCAATTCGCGCTTGCCGAATAGTCGCAGACCCAGGGTAACCACCAGGTAGACCACAAAGGTGCGGATGATAATTTCCAGGACGTGAGTGCCTGGCACGAGCATTTTGTTTACGTCTATGCCGGGCATACTCGGCCTGTTTTCATACCTTTTTGAAAATTCCTCCGAAAACTTTGAAGCTTTTGCGGGCGACCTGGGTATATACTATTGTAAAACCTGTGGTTGCCCTGCCTATTTATGCGCCCGCACGGGGCAACCATAGGGGTATCCCTTACGCCTCACTATCGGACCAGGTAACGTCCCTTTGCGTCTCCTTGATAAGGTGATCCATGACCGCATTCAGGTCGCCGTTGCTTCTGCGATAGACATCAAGTTGCTGGTCCGCGCCCGTGCCTTGCTGAATAACGTTATGGATATGGTTCAGAGCCTGGCGGCTTCCAAGTTCGTCGGCTACGTCGTCTACGAATTCGAGCAGTTCGAGAGCCAACTGGCGCATCGGCACCTCGGCTCTCTTGCCGAAGTCAACCAGATTACCGTCTATGCCATAACGCGCCGCCCTCCACTTGTTCTCCATGATGAGCGCCCTGTCGTAAATCCTGAAACCCAGGTTCTTCTCACGCAGCTTGCACAGCTTTGCGACAATCGCCTGGAAGAACGCCACTATCATAAGCGCGTCGTTGATGTTGGTCATCATGTCGCAGACGCGAAACTCCAGGGTGCTGAAGAACGGGTGCGGGCGCAGGTCCCACCAGATTTTCTTGCCGTTATCAATGCAGTTTGTGGATACCAGCGTATTGACGAACCCCTCGAAATCGGCCCATGAATTGAACGTCGAGGGTATGCCCGTGCGCGGGAACTGCTGCCAGACGATGGTCCGGTAGGATTTCAGCCCGGTCTCCCTGCCCTGCCAGAATGGAGAGTTTGAAGAAAGGGCCAAAAGGTGAGGCAGAAAGTAGCGGGCTTCGTTCATTATCTCGATCATGAGATCGCGGTCATGTATGGCAACGTGAACGTGCAGACCGAAAATGAGGATAGAGCGCACTACGTCCTGCATATCCTCTTCGAGCATTTTATGCCTGTCGTCCTGGGTGATCGGCTGACTCTGCCACAGGGAAAATGGGTGCGCGCCCGCAGCA
>JBBQIC010000157.1:0-9319 GCA_038324555.1 Chloroflexia bacterium | reverse complement strand
CAGGGCGGGCGAGTTCGATAACCTGCCCGGCATGGGCAAGCCCCTCAAAGATATTGACGATAATCCCTTCATTCCCGACGATATGAGGGCTGCCTTCAAGGTGCTGTCGAATAGCGGCTACGCGCCTGATTGGATAGTGGTGGCACAGCAAATAGACGCCGAGATTGAGAGGATGAGGCACACCGCCGACCTGCATTTTGCTTATTTGCGCAGGCGACTGCAAGAGGTGGGCAGCGACCCCTATGCGGTCAAGCGCCTACGCCAGATAGTGGACCAACTGAAAGCCGAACACCGCCGCGCGGCAGCCATCCACGCCCAGCGCCTGGACGACATCAACCGTAAAATCAGTACATTCAATAACACGGTGCCTATAGCCTCCCTGCTGAAGATACCCCTATCGCACACAGCCGAGATGGAGAAGTTTGAGGATCGCCTACCCGCATTCCTCACTTACTAAGAGGATAATAAAGCGATAATAAAGCAAAAATCAAATCGCTAGGCGATTTGATTTTTGCTTTATTATTCTGCCATTGCTTGGAGCCTTGCCCAGGCTTCGGGGTGGTGGGTAATCCTGATGGGGCGGCCATCACGGCCTATGAAGGTGTGCATGGTGCTCCCCTCCATAAGCAGGCGTTCTTCCGGCAGGCGCACTATCTCATAACCCAGCACCAGTCTGACGCGGGAAAGCTCCTGCACCCAGGTGCTGATGCGCAGTTCATCATCGTAGTAGGAAGCCTGCTTGTAGCGTACGTTCAGTTCGAGGACAGGCATCATCACGCCCATATCTTCCAGTTCGCGGTAAGTAAAGCCGTGCGCCCGCATGAACTCGGTGCGCCCCATCTCCATCCATATGACGTAGCTGCTGTGGTGGGCCAGGCCCATCGCGTCGGTTTCGGCGTAGCGGACGCGGAAGGTGTGGGATACCGAATGACGAGGCGGTTGGTCAATAGTCATTGTTATCTATAATACCTCATCAGCGCAGCCTGACCCACTGCCAGGTCTGTCCTGAGTCGCTGGTTCGATAAACTGCATCGCCTGTAGCGAACCAGCCGTGCGCCGGGTCCATGAACGTCACTGCAAATATTGGGAGGCCGTAATCGAGGGACGGGCCGGGGCTTGGCTCTGGTCCGCTCGGAAAATCCCACTTTACTCCTCCGTCGGTTGTACCCATAAGCCCGCTTCCGCCTATCCACGCACGATCCGGCGACGTGACCACTAACCTGCCAGCATAGCCGCCAAATTGTAAGCCTTTCGGATCGTTACTGTCCGAGTTAGAGATTTCCTTCCAGGTCATTCCACCATCGTAAGAGATGTACAATGCCTTCTCCTGGTTCCCTACAGCTGGTTGGCCTGGACAGAGCAACCATAATCGCCCGTTCGGTAGTTCAGCGAGGCGACCCCCAACATATGAGTCGCATGGTGGATTCGGCAATGCCTTCCATGTCTTCCCTAAGTCATGCGTTACAAGCAAGCTAGAATTCGGGGGTTGAGTGACTTCCAGGCCCAGGTCTGAAAGTATCCACATATCATGTTCGGCCCCCACCGTAAGTGACGCAAGTGACTCCCCAGCAGCCGACCTGTAGATGTTCGGTTGCGGCTGCGCGGCGCTCCATGTGCGCCCCATGTCATCGGAAGAGACCAAAGTAAGAGGACCACAATTGAAGGCGCAGACGCTACTAAGCCCCCATAGCTTGCCGCCTATTGCTTGCAGGTCTCCTATCGTCTCGTTACCTCGGCTATTGTTTCCCCACGTCAAGCCGCCATCATGCGTGGAGAAAAAGCCAGGCCCGAAGGCCCAGCCATCGTTAGAGTTGGCAAAGTATATGTTGTTGATCTCATGCCTGGTGGTCCCTATTCCCATTTGCGGCGCTGGCAGGGCACGCCATGATACGCCGCCATCCGTGGTGCGCCACATCAGTGTAATCGGATTACAGGAAAAAGGGTCAGGACATTTATATCCCACCGCCCAGCCGGACAAGGAGTTAATGAAGGTCAGATCAAGTATTCGCACATTGGGCGAGCTATCAGGCGACGGTGTGTCCTGAGTTGCTACGTCGCTTGTATTGCTTACGCTGGATGCAGGGGTTTGGCGCGTTTGCGCCTGCGTAAGAACCTGGGGCGAGGCTGTTGTAGCGCCGACTTTAGTTCCATATGGCTTTGTTCCCTCGCTTACCCTGGCGAGCAGAAGAACAATCATCCCCAGGACGATCAGGATGCCACTTGCATATAAAGAAAGACGCGACTTCATACCCTTTGTTCGTACTCCCGATTGCCAGCCTCAAGCGCCTGTTCCCGGTCCGTATCTCTAATCCCCAATCGCTGTCTTACGAAACCACCCCCGCCACCGGCGGCGCGGCCAACTTGATATACCTCTGCACGCTCTTGCGGTTGCGGCTATCGGGCGCGAGGCCCAAGATTTCGAGCAGCTTCTTTTCATCCGCGCCCGCTTTCGCCTGGTCTACCGCGAACGTATCGCGTAGCGACTGCGGCGTGACGCGCTTACTTATGCCCGCCTCTTCTGCTATGCGGTCAACCATCTTGTTCACCGACTGCGGCAATAGGTTGAACATACGCGCGAGTGGCTTGTACTCGGCGACGTATGCCCGAAAAGCGTCCGCGAACTCCCCGCCTGCCGCCAGCTTGCGCTCTTTGGGGCGTGTACGCGCTTCTTCGTAGTAGATGTACACGATAGGCTGCTCAGGGTTGCTCATGTCTACGTGGTCTACTTTGAGCGCCAGCAGTTCGGTCCGTGTCAGCCCCAGCTTGAGCAGCAGGTAGGTGATTATATAGGTGCGCGAGTTCTCCTCGTGTGCGGCGTCCAGTATGGCTTCCTGCTCCTGCGAGAAGAGGGTCTGCGGCGTCTTGAGCGGTATGTAGTCGGGGAAGAAGCTGTCGGCGGGGTTCTTAGTGAGCACCTTCTCTTTGTCTACCAGGAAGCGGAATAGCCCTTGCAGCGAGGTAAGCCGCCGCTTGCGCGTGGACTTGTTGTTGGCCTGCCCCAGGAAGTTGGCTACGTCGGTGGTGTTCAGCTTGTCGAGGCTTCGGTTGCCAATAGCCTGTTGGAACAACGCCAGGTCGTACATATATGAGTCTATTGTGTTGATAGGCCGTTTAAGCTGCTCAAGGTGACGCTTGAACCACCAGCGCGCCACGTCAAGGCTCGAAGAAGCCGTAAGCGCGGGGATGTCAGCCACAGGCCGTCCAAGCTCTCCCCTGGCGTTGAGGGTGAATAGCTCGGCCTGCACGGGCTTGCCGGGTTGGGGCTTGTCGTCGTCTTCGTCTGCCTGTTTGCGCTGGTTAGTCTTTGAAGCTTGCTGCATGTACACGCTCCTTTTCCACATTGCGAAAAGAGCGACGTTGGTTGTTACAGTCGCTGGGGTCAATTATATGTCAAGTTAGAACGGATGTACAGAAGGCTTTCCGTTGGTAAGTGTTCAGACTTGGGGTGAAGAAAAGCGGTAGGGGCAGGTCTCCGTGCCTGCCCTGTTCGCGCACCCAGATGTTTGGGTTCACGTCGTAGATACGGTATTGAATGTCAAGGTGCGAGTTGATAAATAGCATGATGTTGAACCTGCACGAAAGTGGGATCGAACGGTTGCTTGCTTTTGACGATGCCCCATGCTATGTGCAACAGCTTACGAGCACAGGCACATCGGGCTACCTTCACACTCTTCTCAGCAGAGCGCAGCCTCTCGTAGAAGTAGAAGGCGCGTATCTGTGGGTTGTATCGGGCGGCACTCAATGTCGCCATGTACAACGCACTACGCAACCGTGCATTACCACTATGCCCTATGCTCGGTCTGCCCCTTACTGAGGTGCCCGACTGTCGAGGGATCGGAGCTAACCCCACGTAGGAACTGAGGCTATCACTACTCGCCTGTGCGCTAGAGCATGTAGACGATTGAGCGACTGGGTGCGCAGGCTCTGTAAGGTGTCACGCTGGGACAGACACTGCGCTAGCTCATAGTAGATGGGAGGAGGAGGGGTCCAGGGTGCAGGAGATAGGGAGTGAGCAAGGTGGGGAAGGGTTTGAGCGTCCAACTCATCGGTCTTGGCTCGCTTGAGTTGAGCGCGGGCGAAGTGGTGGGCCTGGGCAGGGTTGACTACTGAGACAGCGTACCCTGCCTCGTGCAGTTCGACCGCCAACATGATCCAGTAGGTAGAGGTGGCTTCCATAAGTACCAACGTCTGTTGGGGGAGGCAGCCTGTGGCTTGGAGCTTGTTGTGTAGAGCGGCATAGCCTTGCGGAGTTTGGTCAAAAGTGAAGGGCTTGCTCAAAGGCTTGCTCAAAGGCGATGCTGTCGAGGTGGGAGAGGTGGGAGAGGTAGCTGGTATCCAGGCAGCAGTGGCGGTAGTGGGGGCGATATCTATCCCAACGAACAGTTGATAACGAGCAGAGTTAGCGGTTGAAGGGATCATCATGTAACATAACCTCCCGATCTGATACTCGATCTGATAATGGTATTGATGCTTAGATACTGACGGGTCCTGACGGGTCCTGATGGGCAGGGCTTGGTCTAACCTCGTGATGCGTGGTCAGCCACCATCTAACAGATGGAGCCACATGATACGGTGCAGACTCTGGACTGCCCGGAGGGGTGGGGGTCAATCTACGGCACGGGGTCCAACGCACACAAGGTGCGCAGGCCACAAGGGGCGTGACGACCTCACCACCTCCATAGTGGGTCACACCGCAAATAATCTGCCATTGCAGAAGCCTCCATGCGCACAATCTAATGGCAAGCTAATTGTAACGTGACCCACTAGTGCATAATCAAGCAGATAGTTGTGTAAGATGATCAAGTACCTCACAATCGAAGTGGGTGCATACGCGGCTCTCAAGCTCACGAGCAGTGAGAGTGCTGGTGGGTTCGACAATAGCCCGTTTGCCGTGTATCCACCTCGGTTCTATAGGATTGAGCCAGGGGCTTTTGCTCGGCAGCCAACAGGGAACTATCTGTACCCCTCCCTTCCCCGCTCGCCGCAAGGCCAAAGCCTCTCGGTTGTGTTCGCGCAGCCAATCACGAACCATTCGGCTCACATGCCAGGGAGCATTGTCCCATACCATTACCAACACTCTCTTGCCTTCAAGAGCCAATCGCTCGCACAGCCATTCCAAGTAGGAGATAGTAACGCCACTTATTGCCCGCCCCTCTACGAAACGCAACATCACCTTGCGGGTGTCCTCCCTCAGCAAGCCGTAGCAACACAACGCAGGGGGTCAGGGTCATTCTTGCTCAGTTCTCTCTCAACCAGGCGCAAAGGCTCTTTATGTTTGCTCCAGCTATGCATGGAGGGGTGTGCCAAGCGGCTCCACCATACCTCATCTTGGAACCCTGCCACCCAACCCTCTCCTTGAGAGGCGCGCTCTATTGCTATCTCTATCAGCCGCTCGCATCTCTTTTTTTTCGTGCATACTCTGGGTCTGGGGAGGTAATCCAGTTCTTGGCTCGCCTCCAGCCCACTCCCAAGCGTCTTAGAGCCTGGCGCACTGTCTCGTCGCTCACCGTTCTCTCTACTAAGCCAGTCTGCGCGCACACCTGCGCCGCCAGTTCCAACGTCCATAGCGAGGTTTGCTTGCCGAAGTCACGTGGACTGCGATGCAGCATCGCCTGCAATGCTTCTCGCTTGTGTTCATCGAATATCCTCCATGTCTCCTCAGGGTTGGGGCCACGACGCATGGGACGCAAGCACTCCGCGCTTTGGGCATGGAAGGCGTGGATTGCATTACGTACCGTCTACACGGCACAACCCAGGTTGCGGGCAATGAGTGAGGGACGCTCTCCCCGGCTAGAGGCAAGCAGTATTTGGCTGCGCCTCATCGTAAAGGCATCTGACGAGCGTAGTCCCCCTTCCAGGCGTGTCCGCTCTTCACCAGTGAGTTCTCGTACATACATAGGTGCTTTCATACCAACAGTATCCACATTATCCCTTGTTGCACAAGGAACTCGTTGGTTTGGCACTAGCAACTACCGTCTAGATTCGATTCGATTCGATTCAAATCTATCCCTTCTATTAATATATGAGGGGCGCGATAAATCACGCCCTCTCTCCCCTCCGCCTAGTTGACTTTGACACAGCCCTAACCTTATTGTAATATCTAGTCCACTGCGCGCCCCCACGCCGCCTCCAACTGTGGCGCGACTGCCTGTAGCGGACTTCTTTCATCTTGTACAAAGTAGAGGTAAGCACATCCTCTTTTCGGCGTGGGCAGGCTATCGTTATGGATTCTAAAGATATATAATGAGCAAGCCTATTAGGACGTTCTACGTCATTCACCAAGCAATCTGTCCCAGTACTAATTGATTCCAGACCCTGTTTTTCTTGTAGAACAATAGAGAACGATTTCTTAGGAGGAAACAGATGTTCGCTGCTTTTAGACCAAAAGCACAGATTACTAATGGTCAAGTAGTAATACTCGATAAAGCTTATTCCTTGTCAGAGATAGTTTCGGCTGAAGTAGCCGAAAAACCATTCAAGTTGACTGTGCCGCTTGCAGTCTTTTTGTGGCTCGTGCCGATTGGATCAATTCTTGGACTGATAATAAGGACTACATCCAGCCAGAGTGACATCGGATTTCTGCATAATGTCCCTTACCTACTTGTAATCTTAGGGTGTATGGGTGTAGCTTTCATTGTGACTAAAGGGAGATACATTGTTAGACTTAAGACGAAATCCGGTTTAGTGGATGCCTACTCCTCGGATAATAAGAAGCAAATCAAGAGAATGGTTGATGCTATAAATGCGGCCATTGCTGAAGCGAGAATGACTCCTGAACTGATAGGTTAACTCATGTTACGCACTCTATCGAAGGAACGATCCCACTAACCCGTGTCATTCTGAACGGAGTGAAGAATCTCTCCGTTTACCCTTATGTTGGAGAACAGTTTGTGCCCAAGCATTCACGCCTGTGACGAGATTCTTCACTCCGTTCAGAATGACACGGGTTAGTGGGATCGTTCCCCTCGTTACCTTCTGCCTTGTGCCAGATATATCTCCACGGTTGCGTAACGTGAGAGGTTAAGGTGCCGTGGATCATATAACACGACGATCTAGTGTGCTATTCGTGGTACGGCAACAGGAACTGGCCAGGTGTTCCTAGGAGGTAGTCTCACAAAGTGCAGCATCGAGAGATTCGCGTTAATTGTAAGGTAAAGGGCAGGTACAAGCTCGGCTCATTGTCGCGTACACTGGACAAAGCACTAGTACAGCTTGGCTCAAATAAGTCCATAGTATAGAGCCGTGCTGCTGTCTGCGAAACCGTTGGTTTATTTAGACCATACTGTACTAGAACCCTTTGTCAATACCGCACCACCCTATTGCAATATTTGCCCCACTGCGCGCCCCCACGCAGCCTCCAACTGCGGCGCGACCGCATCAAGCCGCATCGAATCGGCTACCTCCAGGGCGTTCGCCCTAACACTTTCGTAGAGCACCTGGTCGCTGAGGAGCCTTATGATGGCGTCGGCTATCGCCTGGGCGGAGCGTGGTGGTACGGGAATGCAGGCGTCGTGAGGGGCAAGGTAGGAGGCCGCGCCTGTCGTCTCGGTCACGACAGAGGGAGTGCCGACGGCTGCGGCTTCGAGCGCCACCCGGTGCAACGCCTCCATGACCGATGGCGAGGCTACTATGTCGGCTCCCGCTAGATGGTAACATACTTCGGGGTGCGGCACCTGCCCCGTGAAAACGAGGTAGCTGCCTACCCCTGCCTTGTCGGCGCGCTTCTGAAGGAAGTCTCGGTAGTCGCCGTAGTTTTCGGTGCTGCGGGAAGGCCCACACAACACAAACCAGGGCGGGTCGCCGCCGCGCTTGCGCTGCGCAGCCACCACTAGAGGTATTGCGTCCACAAGATATTCAAGCCCCTTGAACGGGTGCAACCTGCTCAGTGACATAACTATGGGACGCGGCAGGCCCAGGCCGTATTTATTCAGCAACACGCGACGGCCCTCCAACCGGAAGCGTTCGAGTGTCATGCCATCGGGCGGGAAAGCGCTATCCTCCAGTACGCGGGGAACTACCATCACCCGCTCTAGCGCGGCCAACCCCTCGCTTGCTAGGTAGCCCGCCATGAACGGCGAATTGACACGCACGAGCGCCGCCCTTCTCAGGGCAACGGCTACAGCCGCCCTCGGTAGCCGAAATCTGCGATACCCGTAGTCCATCTCCGGCAAATCAATCACATCGGCCCCCTGCACGTTCGCCATATAGGGCGTGCGCCCGCCTGCAAGAGCCGCAACCGAGCCAAACGGGTACGCGCCCTCTACATGTACCAGGTCGTAATGATGCCTGCGAAGGTGTCGCCGATACGCGGCCAGCAGCGTCAGGGTGTGCTCGTATTTCAAGAACTGCCCTGCCGCCTTGCGCAGGAGACCAGCCAGCTTGCCCCCACCCGCGACTGCCAGGTTCACCCTGTAAACAAGCACGCCTGAGTAGATTACGCTGGTATAGCGAGACACGCCAGGCTCGTTTATCTGCGTCAGCACCTCGACATCGTGGCCCCTCGCTCGCATCGCCTTGATAGCCTGCTCGTGCCCGGCATTGCCCATCAGGTCGGGGCTGTAGGAGCCGATGAAGTAGAGCACCCGTAGGGGCGCAGACGATGGACGATGGACGATGGACGATGGACGATGGACGATGGACGATGGACGATAGAAGTTGCTATCGTCCATCGTCTATCGTCCATCGTCTGCTATGCCTCACTTCCTCATAAAGTGCCAGCATATTACGCATGATTGTTTCCTCGGAATAACGGCTCAGGGTGCGGTAACCACCTTCGACCAGGCGGTTGCACAGCCCTGGCTCGGTCAGCGCACGTAATATCCCCTCGGCCAGGTCGGTTGGGTCTTCAGGGCGCACCAGGATACCATTCTGGCCGTTTTGTATCATCTCGCTCACTACTGGCAGATTTGTCGCCACTACAGGACAACCAGCGGCCATAGCTTCGAGCGGCGGTAGACCGAAGCTCTCGTAGCGTGTCGGATAAACCAGACAGTCAGCCGAGCGCATCAACCTGACCTTCTCCTCCTCGCTCACCTTTCCAAGCAGCACGAGATGATCCAGGCTGCCATTGGCCTCGCAAATCGAGGTCAGGTGCTCGGCGTTAGCCGGGTTCTGCCCTGCAAACAGGAATGTAGCCGTTGGACACCTTTCTAACACAAAAGGCATAGCGCGCGCCAGAGTGTCATACCCTTTGCGCTCCTTCAACTGGCCCAGGAATAATACGTGTGGCGATGAGTACTGCGCAGCCAGCGAGAGACCATACGGCACAGCCCTTATGTAAGACACATCTATCCACAGAGGGATTTGCTCTATCTTATCC
>JBBQIC010000156.1:0-9324 GCA_038324555.1 Chloroflexia bacterium | reverse complement strand
GAATCACTACACGGGCGTAAGTGTTAGAGATAGTGGCGCTGAATTCCCAGATGGGTTGGTAAGGTGAGTGATTCTTCGCTGCGGCTCAGAATGACACGGGTTAGTTGGTCCTACTTCTTCTAGCGACTGCGTAAGGTGAGTCACTAAGTACTGCTTACTGCTTATCTTGTTGTCAATAAGCAGTAAGCAATAGTCAGCGGGGTGCAACAATGCAAATACGACGTAATACACATACTGGCCTCACCACATACAAGACTCGCACGCCTGCTCGAGAACGCCGACCGGGTCGCGCAAAGGCGCAAAGCCTCGTAGAGTTCGCTATCGGCGCACCGTTGCTCCTCATACTGATATTCGGCATCATAGACATCGCTCGGCTGGTGCAGGCGCGGGTCAGCACAAGCAACGCTGCCCGCGCAGCCATACGCTACGCCGTCACCGGCCAGCAGGACCGCGACCCGCAAACGGGTGTTTTGATAACCCGTACCGTTACAATCAAAGACAAGGCAATAGCAGGACTGACCGGCCTGCAACTCAGCAACACAAGCGACCCAAACGAGGGCGGTTTCCACGCGGTGGACATCAATAGCAATCATCCCGATGGCGGCGAAGCAAGAGACATTGTTGAGGTGACGGTATATTACAACCTGACCATGCTGACCCCCTTCCTCAACGCGCTCATTCCGCGTATCATGGTAAAAGGCTACGAGCGTGGCATCAACGAAGAGTGGGGTCCCGTACAGACGTTCGACCACGCTAATATTCCACCCACGCCGCCGCCTTTACCGACCTGGACGCCCTACACCACCAATACACCTACATCAACGTCAACAACCACACCAACCGTGACGCGCACAAGGACGGCATCACCCACCGCTACCTCAACAAGCACCCCAAAGCCCACGCAAACGGGTACGCCTACCAGTACGCCGACATCCGGAGGTCCAGGTCTTATAACAGCTACCTATACGAAAGGGGCATTAACTACGCCAGTCGTCGGGACGAAGACACCGACATCCGTCCCCGTAATTTGGACGAACACACCAACAAGAACGCCGCTCTTCATAATTCGGACGAACACGCCTGCTGTGACATTTACTCTAACGCCTGCGAGGACCAGCACCGCAACCGCCACCCGCACGCGCACATCTACTGCAACCCGCACGCCTGTTGTCAGTTTGACGCCTACGCCTTCTAGGAACCTTGTGGTCCAGCAAATCGTTGGCAAAAAGCCTGATGGCAGCAGCCAGCCGCTCGACATACAGGTCAGCCTTAGAGACAACCTGGGCGCGACGGTTGACGGAGCTACCGTCAATGTGACGGCGAGTGGCAGCAGCTCATGGTCAGGCGCGCTGATAGGCATCGGAGGCGGCGTATATAAAATCTGCGATGTAGGCTCCTTCAATGGGACAAATGGAGGCGGTATCACCATTACTGCGAACGCGAGCAAGAGCGGCTACACGCCTGCCAGCCGTAGCGCGAACGCAACAAGAGGCAACCTGGGTGGTTGCCCGTAATCATAAGGGTTTGGGGGTAACGCATATATGAAATTGCTCAGATTCCACCTGCATGTATCTCGCTCCCTTGAGCTTGACCGTAAGAGGGCCGGGATGGAAGGGATAATGAGACAAGCGCGTACGCGAGGTCAGAGCGCAACCGAGATGGCGCTGATAATTCCTCTCCTTGTGATGCTCCTCAGCGTGCTCATCGAGGGCGGCTTCGCCTTGAACGCCTGGATACGGGTCAACACAGCCGCCCGCGACGCTGTCCGCTTCGCTATGGACGCGGGCCGCCCGGACCAGACCGAAGCCCTCGTGCGCAGCAAACTGGCGGGCATAGAGTTCGGTTCGAGCAGCACTTATACGAGCAGCAATAAGATTGATATATACATAATCTCCGGCACTACCGACGCCAGCGGCAACATAAGCGCCTGGAGCGTGAACCACCAGTACGGGACCAGAGCCACAGGCCCTAAAGTGCAAAGCAATAACATCCAACGTGAACTGAATTGTCAAGGTTGCGCGTCCGCGCAGAACGTTCCGTTCACAATAGTCGAGGTGGATTTCCTCTATCAACCTCTCCTCTCTACCATCGTAGCCCGAGGCTCGAATATTCCAATGAGCAGTTATGCCATCGTGCAACAATACTAACTATTGCGTATTACGTATTACGTATTACGTATTACGCACTCTAAAACGGGGTCATCTATGATTACGTCACCGCTTCAGACTAAAGCTCAAAACTCAAAACTCAGATCGGGCCAGGCGTTGGTCGTGATTGCGCTGATGATGAGCGTACTGATTCTCTTTCTTGGATTGGGCGTGGACGCAGGCAATATGATGGGTAAGGCCGCCAAACTCCAAAGCGCCGTAGATGCGGCGGCGCTTTCTGCCGCCCAGGAGCTATCAGGCGGGGGCGCCGTAACCACAACCGCCGAAATGAAGGCATTCCAGATACTTGAAGCCAACGGCGTAGCCAGTAATACGCTGAATTCAAAACGTGTAGATTTCCCCAATGGGTCGAACCAGGTCCATGTAATAGCCGTCCAGAACGTGAACACGTACTTCATGCGGATAATACCCATGTGGCGCGTCGTCCAGGTCAAGGCAGAGGCCACAGCCGACCTCAACTCCTACGCCGAAATGACTACGAAGCCATACGGCAAGGCGGGCGTAGTGAATGAACTAAACATGATGGTGTGGGGAGTAGATAGCTGGCGAAGGGGCGGCGACGCCTATTCGCCAGCTTTTGGGGCAAGCACGGGCTACGCTCCCAACCCGGAACACCCCCAGCAGCCTTACGGCTACCTGTTTCGCATAGATGTGCCCCCCGGCTATTCAAGCGATCACTTACTCGTACAGCTTTTCGATCCGGACACTTACAATAGACCAGGCGCTCCGCCCGCGTGGCCGACCTGCTCACCCTCACCTTGCACAACCCCTACGCCCACGGCTGACCAGTACGCAAGCTGCCGCATCCCCCCAAGTGGGAATTGCAGCAGCAATAGCCAGCCCTATGACACCGCCATGAACCTAAACGCTTTCTCAAGTGGCAGGCCAGCCTTCTGGCGCGTAGACGAACTTCGGTCGCCCTACACCGATACCTCTGGTACTATTCAGAACGTGTACAATGCTGGTTACGCGACCACGACTCAGTTTACTCTCTGGCATTTCAACCCACGAATCACCACCGCTTTTGGTGATCCGGCGACCCTCTCTGACCAACCAAGTGGAGGTTACCTGGCCCGCTATACAGTTGGTTGGGACGCCACTACTGATCTATCCTGGTATCGCCCGTCCGGATTCGATATAGTGTTGCGAGATACCTTCGGCGACAAGTTTACACGAGAGAGCAATGGAGGCATGTATTTTTACCTGTACATCCAGGGCATAGCTGGATCGAGCGAGAACAACTATGATATACGCGTCGGCCCCCCTGAGCTAAACAGCGCACAACTTTGCACTACGCCGTGCGCTGTAAATCAGCAATATCTTGACAATGCGAACAACCCAACCAGCTATCCAGACTGGCAGGACGGCGGGGCAAATATCTTTGCCAAACGCGCCCTGCCCCTCAACCTCGTCACGGGCGTGAGCTTCCCCTTGGTCTTCACCCAGGTAAGCAAGAACGCCGCAGGCCAAACGCTCCGCGTGAGGCACTTTGACCAGGATTGCGGCACCGGGACCGCGCCGCCTTGTGGCACCACTATGCAATACCAGATGCAAAAATGCATAGTTGGTTGTAACCCAAACTCCACCGACCCCAACTGCTGGCAAAACCTCAGCGTCGGCTATGTTAGTGGTAACAACGCCTGGACTGATGGCGTGCATCCAGACAAGGAGAACGTAACTATTCCCCCAGAAGGGAGTGCGGAATACAACCTCCTATTCGGAAATTCAGGCGAATGCCCTACGTCGTGGCTGCGCATTCAAAGCATTCCCTCCTATACCGGCGACACCACAGTCTGGGAAATGCCCTATATCAGGCCGAGACTGATCAAGTAACGCCAGGCAACCAGCGCGCCAGGTCTCTGGGTCCCCATGCCTCCTACGCCGGTTTTGCCCTCGATATAGGGGCGCTCAAACGAGGGCAGGCTCCGTGCGTGCCCTCACAATTCATACTCTTTTGGATTCACAAGGGGACATCGGGCGGCAGCACCGACAAAAGTATATCGAGCGCGGCGTCCATAGAGGGCAAGGTGCGCAGGGCGATGCACTGTCCTGAGACGAACACGGACACGAAAAAGCGCGCCTGCGGCTCGTCTACGATAGCCCAACCAGGCAGGTTGGGGTCTACATGCTGCACACCCAGGTATGCCTTGATATGTCCTAGCTCAACCTTGCCCAGGCGGCGGCTCCGTCCCCACTGGACGACGCCGGAGTCTGCGTATTCGTCAGGGTCGTTGTCCCATTCGGGGCGATATTCGCTATGCCAGCGCACCAGCGCCCTGAGTTGATCTTGATTCATAGATTAGGTAATCCAGCTATTGACATTATCATCAATTAGCCGTATGATAATCAACATTCCACACATAGCTACCAGCACGCTTCTAGCAACAACCAAATTAATATAGCCCGCTCATTCCAGCCGCCGCACTTCGCATCATCTACGCTGGAACGAGACACTCCTTCATTGTAATGAAGGGTATGTGAAGTCGCCAGATAAGCATGTGTCCTGCTAGTTGTAAGCAGGCAGACGCTTGTTTCTGACAAAGACATACATATGACGCTCAAAGGGTCGGCATATCTTATCGGGGTGGGAACACTCGAAAGGGGGTGTTAGTATCACACTACTAACCCTAAAATTAGCCCTATCGGCCAACACGAAGTTACTAGGTTATCTCGATTCACATGGAGGATAGAGGGAATATGAACACCAACATGACTCCTGACAAAAGACGACGCGCGCGCTGGTTGCAGCTATCTGCGCTAACACTGATACTGCTCCTAGGGCTTGTTGCGGTGGCAGGCGCGACGTTCGCCGCAGCGCCGACAAGTTCGTTCGTAAACAGAGCCTCGACAAACCAGGCTCCGCCAAATCCAAAGACGATTACTGAGCAGAAGCATCCTGCGGTTCCCGCAACTTACCCACCGGCAGGCGATGACAGCTTCAACTCTACTGCCAACGTCAACCTTACCATCAACGGCATGGGCACCAGTTCCTTCCAATCCACCGGCCCATCTACAGTCCATCGCTCCGACCCATGCGGCGTGGGTTGCAGCCCTACTGGGCTCACGTACATTGATACCCAACTGACGTTACTAGACCTGACAGGCACCTCGTCGGTGTTTGGGCCTGTTCACATCCGAGAGAGCCCGAGTCGGCCATCCCTAGGTCGCACGCAACAGCAGGCGGCGAGCGCGGACTTCCCAGCCGACAGTTTCTTCGACGTGTTTGTGGAGATACAGACGTCTGTGGGCTTGCTGCACAACGAGCAGCCGGTGCATGTGCAGACGGTGATCAACGCTATCCCTCCATACGGGTCAGCTTATAATTCGCAGGGACCCATCCCACTGCTCAACTCCTCCAACCAGATGGTCGGCCGTCTTAATAGTATCTCACACATACCGATAGGGCCAAACGCTACACCTACGCCCACACCCAATCCGAGGACGATTATCGTCCAGAAGGTGGACTCTATTACCAACCAGCCTCTGCCTGGGTGGACATTCAGTCTGCACTCAGGTCCTAACTGCACTAGCAGCCCCCCATTGCAGACCGGCGTAACCGACGCCAATGGGCTTGTAAGCTTCTCAGGGTTGGCCCCAGGCTCCTACTCGGTTGATGAGACCCTACAACCGGGCTGGGTAGCCGATACCGGCGTGTGCCAGAACGTGAATGTGACCGCTCAGGATACGCCAGGCGACGCTAAGTCTGTCTCGGCCTCATATCCTGCGGTTCCTGCCACTTACCCACCGGCGGGCGACGACACCTTCAACTCGGTCGCCAACGTGAGCGTTACCATCAACGGCGCGGGCAGCGACGCCTTCCAGCTGAATGGCCCAGCTACCGTCCACCGCTCCGATCCATGCGTGGGTTGTGGCCCCGGTGGGCGCACCACCATTCAGACCGAACTCCTTCAGATGAATCTGACAGGTAACTCGTCAGTCTTTGGGCCTGTCAGCATCCGAGAGAGTCCGACTTTGGCGTCACTAGGGCAGACCCAACAGCAGCAGCCGGGCGCGGACTTCCCGGCGGACAGTTTCTTCGACGTGTTCGTGGAGATCCAGACCTCGGCAGGCGTGTTGCGCAACCAGCAGTTCGTCCACGTCTCATCGGTGATAAACGCTATCCCGCCGTATGGGTCTCCGTTCCTGTCGAGTGGTCCTGTGACGTTGGTCGACTCCAGCGGCCAGGTAGTGGGCACCCTCAACACAATCAAACACATACCTGTGAGAGCGAACACCGTGTTCGTTATCTTCCGCAACCACCAGGTGCCTACGAACACACCCACCAATACACCCACCAATACACCCATACCCGTTAGCACGCTCATCGTCCAGAAACTGGACGCCGACACCGGCCAGCCACTATCGAATTGGAAGATGCAACTGCACCCCGGTCCAAACTGCACAGGCCCCATCATAGCGAGCCTCTTTACCGACGGCAACGGCCTGGCTACCTTCAACAACCTGGCCCCAGGTCAGTACTCGGTCAATGAGCTTCTTCAGACTGGCTGGCAGCCCGTTGGGTCAGGCGTGTGCCAGAACGTGCTCGTCAGCGCTAACCCTGGTTCAGGGAAAGAAGCTAAGTCACCCTCCTACCCAGGAGCAGGTGACGATACCTTCCAGTCACCCGTCTTTGCCAGCATCGCCGTCAATGGTGTGGGCAGCGATAACGTCCAACTCAGTGGCACAACCACCGTGCATCGCTCTGACCCATGCGTGGGTTGCGGCCCTGGTGGGCGCACTACCATTGCCGCTCAAATCACTGACCTGGACTTCACAGGCGATTCCTCGGTGTTCGGACCTGTGCATATCCGTGAATCGCCGTCCCGACCGTCGCTTGGGCAGATCCGCCAGCAACAGCCGGGCGTGGACTTCCCAGCCGACAGCTTCTTCGATGTGTTCGCCGAGTTCGATACATCACTAGGCACGTTGCACACCAACGATCCAGTGCATGTGTCGGCGGTGATCAACGGCATCCCGCCATACGGAGACGCATTCAGGTCGCAGTCTTCCGTGCCGCTGTTCAACAACAGCAACCAACAGATAGGCACGCTGATCAGCATCAAGAAGATACCTGTACAACCAAACACCGCGTTCATCATCTTCCGCAACCGCCAGGTTCCCACCAACACGCCTACGAACACACCCACCAACACACCTATACCCGTTAGCACGCTCATCGTCCAGAAACTGGACGCCGACACCGGCCAGCCACTGTCGAATTGGAAGATGCAACTGCACCCGGGTCCTAACTGCACAGGCCCCATCATAGCGAGCCTCTTTACCGACGGCAACGGCCTGGCTACCTTCAACAATCTGGCCCCAGGTCAGTACTCGGTCAATGAGCTTCTTCAGACTGGCTGGCAGCCCGTTGGGTCAGGCGTGTGCCAGAATGTGCTCGTCTCTGCTCAGAGTGCTCAGAGTGCTCAATCTGGTTCAAAGAATAAGTCACCCTCCTACCCAGGAGCAGGTGACGATACCTTCCAGTCACCTGTCTTTGCCAGCATCGTTGTCAGTGGCACGGGGAGCGATAACATCCAACTCAGTGGCACAACCACCGTGCATCGCTCTGACCCATGCGTAGGTTGCGGCCCTGGTGGACGCACTACCATTGCTGCTCAAATCACTCAACTTGACTTCACAGGCGATTCCTCGGTGTTTGGACCTGTGCATATCCGTGAATCGCCGTCCCGACCGTCGCTTGGGCAGATCCGCCAGCAACAGCCAGGGGTGGACTTCCCGGCAGACAACTCCTTCAATGTGTTTTTCGAGATAAACACCTCAATAGGCGTGTTGCACAACGAACAGCCGTTGCCTGTGGCAGCTGTGATCAATGGCATCCCGCCATACGGAGACGTAATCAGGTCACAGGCTCCCGTGGCGCTGTTCAACAACAGCAACCAACAGATAGGCACGCTGATCAGCATCAAGAAGATACCTGTGCGGCCAAACACCGCGTTCATCATCTTCCGCAACCGCCAGGTGTTCACACCAACGCCTACACCCACAGTGTGCAAGCCCTTCCTGGTCGGGCACGTGATACTGCAAGGTATACCGCAGCCTGACAACAGAAACACCACTAAGCCTCTAACCCTCACGCTGAAGTCGGGTACGAGCGTAGTGGACATACCAATAACGCTCGACAGCCGAGGCGTGTACACTATAAACGTGAGCACGCTGCCTCCGGGCACGTATCTATGGCGGCTGAAGGGCGTCAAGTATCTTGCCAACTGCGGCACACTTACCTTGCAGGGCGCTTGCTTCACTCCGCTGGATAACGGCATGCTCAGAGCAGGCGACGCCAACAACGATAACGTAGTCAACGCGGGCGACTTCGCAATTCTCAAGAGCACGTTCGGTAAGTCATGTGGCCAGCCAGGCTTCGATGGCCGAGCCGACTTCAACAACGACTGCGTAGTCAACGCCACTGACTTCAACACGCTGAGGGCCAACTTCGGCTTCCAGGGGTGCGGTCCAATTCTGGGGCCATCCCGTACTCAGGGTAGCCGAGACAACTCCGGCAACGTGGCCTTCATCATACGAGATAGGTCGCTGCCTGGAACGCGATGACGAAGGAGCCCCTATGAGTATATGAGTATACGAAGTCTATCAGCCTTTAGCCTCGACTCCTACGGTCCGTAGGAGCGTGAGCAACCCTAGTGCGCAATGCGCACCAGGGTTGTTATTACCTGCGCCATCATAACTCCCACCTGGGTGAATATGCCAGGTGAGGTGAGGGTGTTTGCCAAAGCCGGGGGTTCAGATCCTTACATCTTCACGTCGCCCACGCCGGAAAGGGACATTCCTTCATTGCTACGAGCTTACTGACGAGGACGAGGTCCTACCATATGCACTTGATTTCAACAAAGAGAATACCAGGGTTTCGCCTGACAGCTGGATTCGTGCTGGTAGCCATAGCCTTTGCTGTGCTCCCTGCCGCCGGCGACGCCATCGCAAGCACACCCACTAATTCACCCACCAAACAAGCTGTATCGAAAAGGGGCATAGCACTAAAGCAAGCACGCCTTGAGGCAAGTGGGCGCATCACTAACCCCAAACCCCCAACCACCAGGTACATCAAGCCCGACGCCCCCATTAGCTTCATCCTCGATGACGGCTCAATAGAAGGCTCTATCGGCTTCGGAACCCAAGGACCACC
>JBBQIC010000155.1:0-9395 GCA_038324555.1 Chloroflexia bacterium | reverse complement strand
ACAGTTGGACCCGGGCTTCGGGACGGGTGGTATCGTTGTTACCAGCCTGGGCGAGAACAACGACTCTCGCGTGCAGGGTCTGGCTTTGCAATCTGACGGCAAGATCATAGCTGCGGGTTATACAGGCGTTAATTGCGAATAGCGGTAAACGTGCGCAACAGCGAAGCAAACGCTGTTGCGATTGACTATGAGGGGAGGATTGTCGTCGCGGGCCAGGGACGCGCCGCCGATGGTAGCAGTATGTTCACTCTGGCCCGTTACCAAAGCTCGGGCGGGGCATTACCAACTCAAACGCCGACTGCAACTCGGACGCCTCCTTCAACACCCGTGCAACCGAGTCCTACCGTATGCAGCAACACCCAGTTCGGTGACGTAAACTCTAGCGACTACTTCTATACAGCTGTGCGGTACATGTCGTGCCATAACATCATCTCAGGTTATGCCGACGGCACTTTCCGTCCATATAGCGAAACTACGCGCGGGCAACTGACCAAAATAGTAACGCTTGCACAAGGGTGGCAATTGGTCAACCCCCGGACACCTACCTTTATGGATGTGCTTGCTGCGAACGTGTTTTACCCGTACATAGAGACTGCATACAGCCACAATATCATCTCCGGTTATAAGTGCGGAATAGCCTGCCTGGCGTTCCACTCCAGCGATAACGTTACTAGGGCACAATTAAGCAAGATAGTAGCGCTGGCCAAGGGCTGGAGCCTGATCGCACCACGTAATGCCACCTTTAGAGATGTACCACTTACAAATAACTTCTACGCATACGTAGAGACTGCATACAGCCACAATATCATCTCCGGCTATACTTGTGGCATGGATTGCTTGGAGTTCCAGCCGGGCAATAACGCCACAAGAGGACAGATCAGCAAAATTGTGTACCAGATTACGGGTAATCCTTAGCAACATCACTTGGAGCGTAAATTGTGACTACAAGGCAAGTGGATAAGCGTTTTAAGGTAGGTTCAAAATCTGTGTACTTGGCACTAGCTTATGGGATATGTAGCCCGTAAGCTGGCGTTTGCTTGTGCATAACTCTCTGGCTATACTGTTACCGTCCAGGTGGCTGGAAGCCTACGCAAACTTATCTCCCAGGAGTAACAGCATGACCTCATCCGTCTCTGTCGGCCAACCGCTTGCGGAACGTACCGGTATCTGGTCTCGACTCAAAGCTCAAGATACGCCTTTCATTACAGATGCCCGCTCGCGGATATATGTTGTATCGTTCTCATTGCTCTTCTTTGAATTGTTGTGCATTCGCTGGATACCCTCTTACGTTCGTTACCTGAGCTACTTCAACAATTTCATCCTGCTGGCCTCTTTCCTCGGCATGGGGCTTGGAATCCTGGCGGCTCGCCGCTCGCGCTTTTGGTTCCCGCCTTTCCCGCTCATGCTGCTCGCGCTCGTGCTGGTTGTGGCGCTGAATCGCTTCGACTTGCGTATCTCTTCGACTACTGTGCTCTATTACGGGGCCGGAGAGAGCCAGGCGGCCAGCGCCGAAAACTTCATGGTGTTGCCCATTATTTTTGGGTTGGTAGCGGCTACTTTCATCCCCCTGGCAAGGCCATTAGGCACGCTATTCACGCAGGTCAAGCCTCTCACAGGTTATACATTCGACATCCTGGGGAGTCTATCGGGCATCGCCTCTTTCTTTGTTATAGCCTACTTTTCCCTCCCGCCAGCAGTATGGTTCACCATACTGGGGGTGTTGATAACGCTGTTGAGCGGTAAACGCAGCGCGCTCCTCGCAGGGGTCTTGCTTCTCGCCAGCCTGGGCATAGCGTTCGCGCTTCAAATCGGAGCATATTGGTCTCCCTATTACAAAATCCTCCTCCACCCAGCCCAGCCGAGCGGCTACATAGTTGACGTGAATAACGCGGGAGGGCACCAGTCTATGATCCCCTGGCAGGACAAAGAGCCTTTCTACAGGCGCGTCTACGAGGTCTTCCCAGGCGCTGAGAAACATTTCAACCACGCCCTCATCCTGGGCGCGGGCAGCGGCTCCGACGTGGCGACCGCCCTGGCCTACGGAGTTAGTTCGGTGACGGCAGTCGAGATTGACCCGGAGATACAGGCCCTCGGCGCGCAGTTCCACCCAAACCACCCATACAGCGATCCCCGCGTGAACGTCGTGATTGACGACGGGCGCGCATTCTTGCGCAACACGAACCAAAAATACGACCTCATCATCTTCGCCCTGCCCGATTCGCTTACTCTCACGTCCAGCGTGGCGAACCTGCGCCTGGAGAGCTTTCTGTTGACCCAGGACTCTATCGCCTCGGCCCGCAAAGCCCTTACAGACAACGGTATACTGGTACTCTATAATTACTATCGAGAGCAGTGGTTGGTTGATAAGCTGGCGGGCATGGTAGGCGGGGCGTTCGACCAGCAGCCTTTGGTATCCACGTATGGAGGCTGGGGGAGGGCTGCGGTCATCATGGCGGGACCTCGGTTGCGGAGCCTGCCGGCAGGCTCGTTCGGCGCTTACCATGAAGATAGCTCGGCGGTTAACGCGAAAGACCTGCGGGTTATAGGTGAGGGTTATTATCCAGTCACGAGCGGCGCGCCTACTCCCGCGACCGACGATTGGCCCTTCGTCTACCTACGGGAGAAGGGCTTTCCGTCCATCTATATCGCGGGGCTTGCCACTATTGGGCTTATATCGTTGGTGGGCATCTTCGGGATCGCGCCCCGGCGAACGCTGCGCCAGTTCGACTGGCATATGTTCTTCCTGGGGATGGCCTTTGCCCTGCTCGAAGTGAAGGCGCTAATCACCTTCGCGCTCCTATTCGGCAGCACCTGGATAGTCAAT
Source organism: Chloroflexia bacterium (assembly GCA_038324555.1). Lineage (GTDB taxonomy): Bacteria > Chloroflexota > Chloroflexia > QHBQ01 > JADMIH01 > JADMIH01. Next base: position 6,571 of record JBBQIC010000155.1, on the reverse strand, counting down.
TCGCTGGTATTCTTCGCCATCTTGACCGGAGTATTGCTGGCCGTACTGGTGAATGCGCGTTTCAAAGTGCGCCGCATTTGGATTTCCTACGTGTTGCTATTTGCCATGCTAGTCCTCAATCTGCTGGTACAGCCCAATAGTCTTCTCTTCCAGAACCCCGCTCTGCGCTATGTGGTGGCGAGCTTCCTGGCCTTCGCTCCTGTATTCCTGGCAAACATCATCTTCTCAAACTCGTTCCGGGACAGCGAAGCCGCCGATGTAGCCTTCGCCTCGAACTTGCTCGGCATAATGGTCGGCGGGATGCTCGAATACTTCAGTATGGTGACCGGCTACTACTTGCTGCTCGTACCCATCATCGTATTCTACGGCTGTGCGCTGTTGCTGTATCGTAGGGTGAGGGAATAGGGTGAGGGAATAGTTCTTATTCCTACTCCCTCACCCTATTCCCTCACCCTACTCATGGAACACACCCTGTAACCCGAAGTTGGACTTCACAAGGTTGAAATCCAGTATAGTTATTGTTCTGTCGCCTGTGAAGTCGGCCCGGTCGTCATAGCCTGAGTATCCAAAGCCCGTGCCAAAGACGGCTCTGAGTATGTTGAAGTCCAGGATGTTTACTAAGTTGTCGTTGTTGGCGTCCCCAGCTCGCATCAGGCCAATGTCCACGTTAGTTCGGGGACCACCGGACATGGCGACTATACCAGATTTAGCAAGGTACTTAGGCCCTTTTACGCGGTAGCTGTAGCTGCCGTTCGCCAGGCCACTGACCGTTACCGTGAAGAAGCCGCTGGCGTCCGTGACCTGGGCCGGGTAATCCACCTCCGACGAACCCGTTCTGAGGGTCATAGTGATGGACAATCTCTGCAAAGTGTCGGGCTGCGAAGGAGGACCCTGCCAGGTGACGTGTCCAACCAATATGGTGGGAGATACTGGCGTACTAGTACCTGTGGCAGTTGCAGTAGCAGGATTGTGGGTGGGCGTAGAAGTAGCTGTGGGCGTCAGAGCAGGAGTGGAAGTAGCTGTGGCCGTCGCGATAGCAGTACTGGTGGCGGTATTGGTTGGCGTACTGGTGTTAGTGCGGGTATTGGTAGGCGTAAGAGTATTGGTCGGCGTTGCCGTAAAAGTGTTAGTGGACGTTGGAGTATCAGTATCTGTGGCGACGTTGGTAGGAGTATTGGTAGTAGTAGGAGTATTGGTATTAGTCGCTGTATTAGTTGGCACATCGGTCGGTGTCAAAGTGAACGTATCGGTAGCGGTATTCGTTGGTATGCTGGTGTTGGTTGGCGTATAAGTAGGAGTATCTGTCGCTGTAGCGGTGTCTGTCGCTGTAGCTGTAGCGGTATCTATCGGTGTGTTGGTGTTGGTTGGCGTATAAGTTGGTAGATCGGTGGACGTTTCGGTAGGCGTATTGGTCGAAGTATCTGTCGGTGTGCTGGTTCGCGTATTAGTTGATGTGCTTGTCGCGGTGCTGGTCTGCGTATTGGTGCGTGTAATGGTGGGGGTGTTGGTCTGCGTTGGTGTAGGTGTGTCGGTCGAAGTGCTCGTCGCCATATTGGTGCTGGTTGGCGTATTGGTCGGCACGCTTGTAGGCGTGTCGGTCTGGGTGCTTGTCACAGTGCTGGTTGGCGCCACTATGATAAGGAGCGCGCTGGCGCGAACTATCAAGCCATACGTGCCTCCTGAAACACCCCATCGAACTGTATAGGATCCCGTCTGGCGCGTTCCCAGGTTGAACGAGCGAGTAATTACCTGGGTGCCGGGAGCCAGGTTGACTGTCCTGTCGTTGTTAGGATCGGCCACGAAGTCATACGTTCCATCGGGCGCCATATCCGCGCCCAGGCTAACTGTGCGCGAGTCGGGGCTAAATATAGTGTAACTTAGAACAATAGTGCTCCCCTGCCCACTAACGCCTGGGTCTAATGCAACGTCCCTCAACCCAGGGTCCTGGGGTGTAGCCGTAGCTGTCGGCGTGGCGGTAGGCCCGACCACTGTAACCTGGTTGTTGCGGATAATGATGCCGTACTGGGTAACGAAGCCGCCGCTCCACAGTCCCCAGGCTACATCATAGATCGCGCCGCCGTTGTTGGGCAGTTGGAAAGTGCGGGTAATGACGCTCTGGCCCGTGCTAACTGTTATGGTGCGGTCATTTGTCGAGTCGGAGATGAAGCCTCCGGTCCCATGCTCGCGGATACCCGCGCCTAACGACACTTGTCGGGAGTCTGGACTAAAGACGGTATAGCTAAGTACCAGGCTGCTGCCGGGAGATGCAACGATAGGCCCAACGCCTGCGTCCATGAGCGCCGGCGCTGTGGGCGTAGAGGTTGCGGTCCTGGTTGCGGTTGCTGTGGCAGTTCCGGTAGGAGTGCCAGTAGAAGTGTTGGTGGGTGTGTCAGTAGATGTGCTTGTTGATGTGTACGTAGCAGTATTCGTGGGTGTATAGGTTGCAGTGGGCGTGTAGGTTGCAGTAGGCGTAGCTGTTATCGTGGGCGTGTAGGTCGCCGTGGGAGTATTCGTTATAGTAGGCGTGGAGGTAGTGGTCGCCGTCAAGGGCAACACATGGATTACGTAGTCCACGTACTGGCCGGGTTGGCTCACGGTGTTGGCGTTCTCGTCGGAGACTTCGGAGTCGCGGGTCATGGGGGCCGGTGGCGAGAATTGCCAGTGGATTATAGCGTCGCCTGCCTGGTTGGCACAGAAGCCGACCTGGGCCACGCGGAAATCGCCCGTAGCGGCTGGATTGGGCAACGCGCCCGATGCGTATGCAATCGAAGCAGGCGGCACGGTTCTCCCGCTGACAGTGCAGGGCACGCTGCTGTTGCATACCAGGTTCTGCAATGGCGCATCAAAGGCGGAGGTATCTGGACTGACGGCGCTTGCTAGCGTGCAAGAAGACCCGGCAGGGGCGACGACCTGCAATATAGAGTTGGTAAAGGTCAGGTAGCTCTGCTGCCCCACAACCCTGTTAGAGCCAGCATTTACCATCAAATCGAGCACGAATTTGCTCCCCACCGGCACACTCATCGGCCCGTTCGGCGCGAGATGCGCGTAGGCGTCGCGCACGAGGGGCGTGATGGTGGGTGTAGGCGTTATGGTGAAAGTATTAGTAGGAGTGCCGGTGCTGGTTTCGGTGGGCGTGTCGGTGGGTGTGTTGGTGATAGTAGGCGTATTCGTGATCGTTGGTGTGTAAGTTGGCGTATCGGTGCGCGTGTTGGAGGGTGTACTTGTTTGAGTATTCGTGATGGTGGGTGTGTTGGTGCGTGTAGGCGTCGAAGTGAAAGTAGAAGTGTTGATAGGCGTATTAGTGCGGGTAGGAGTAGAGGTAGGAGGGGTCAATTCCATTGTAACATCGTCAAAATAGACAGTTATATCGGGAGTGCCGCTGGTGCCTTGTACTAATAGCTTTATTTCTGCATAGCTAACCCCCGCCGCGACTATCGAGGACCCGGTGACCTGTGTATAGACGCCATTCGCTGAAGTCACCAGAGTGCTGTCTGCCGTGCCTTGCAAGCCGCCGCCGGAGCAGGCATTGTACCAACTCACTTTGATGTGCGCGTTCTGAAACCGCACGCTTGAAGGGGCTACCAGGATCCAGCCCGACCAGGTGTAGGTATTGCCGGTGGTAACAGGGATGCGCGCCCCACCCGAACAACTCCCGCCACCCGTAAGTCCCACGTTAGTGATGGCGCTGGTGGTTATCTTACCGGAGTATGCGCCTCCATGCACAAAGGCTGGGTCTGTGTTGATTGTGGTGGTCGTAGCTGGAGCTGCTCCCAGGGCAGTCCAGTTAGGGCTAAGGCTGCCCGTCTCGAAGTCGCCATTGGCCGTCATATTCGCGCTAGGCCGCTGGAGCACGGGCGCGTTCGCGCCTGTATTTGCGCCGGACCGCAGGGGCGCGTTCACTGCGCCGGATAAATGTGATGGGCCGTATGTCGTATTTGCCAGGCCCGCCGCGAGTGCGCCGCCGCGTATGCCCGTAGCGATCACTAACGCCGTAGCCACCACTGCTGCCAGCCTAAACCACAGGGAAGTTCCCCTTTTCCGCTTGATTGTCATAACCGCTCCTCATTGATGTCCTTAACTAATAGTAGCAAAAATGCCCGACAAACCGGTGTATGGGGTTACAGAATGCGATTACAGTCCTTTAACGTTAGGACCTTAAGAATCCGCCTTTTCGCTCCCTGTATACCCTATGTAAATGTCCGGCCAGGGTAATCCTGTCTCCTATTTCGGGGTGCGCCAATCTCATGCACAGCCTTTTGGTTGACCCGTGAAATACAGAGCCAAAAGGCCGCCATCAGAGGCGGAATAAAAGAAGTTCTGCTCCTACAAACCTGGAAAAGTGACAATATATTTGGCCCGCCTCATCCCATAATTGGGACGCGGGTAGGACCCTCTAGGCAGAGTATAGTGGCGCTGGCCTGGACAGTCTATAGTCTTTAAGAGGTAGATACGGGTTATTGACGTTATTGAAGTATTAGGTGAGGACTAATATCTTAAGAATATTCCAGAAGAAGGATAAATGTCTGGGAGAATTGCATCAACCCCTCCACGAAGACATATCGGAGAGGGGTCGAAGCCGTTACACAGAGAGCGTGGTTACTCGAATCACGCTCCACACATTACGCATTCATAGCAGTATACAGAGCCATCCTGTTCCCAGCCGGGTCGGTGAAATGGGCGAACCATCCGATGCCGGGGATTTCGGTCTTGGGCATTACAGTCTTGCCCCCATTAGCTTCGATCTGAGAGAGGGTTCCCGCGATGTCGTCGGTGCCAATGTAGACGACCGGCTCGTTGATCTTGGCGTTGGACTCGCCTCCTACCTCGATAAATCCACCCCCAGGACCACCCTCGGAGGCGAACTGCCAGTAGTCGAACTCCGGAGCGTGCTCAAGCTTCCAATCAAAGGTCTTGGCGTAGAACTCGGCGGCGTCCTTAGATTTGGATTTAAGTGTGGGTATCTCGATGTGAACTATAGGGTGATTAGCCATTGGTTTTTGCTCCTTTTGCTATTGAGAATTGAGAGTGGAAATAGTTTCGGCGTTACAACGAGGGTCGCAACGCTCGACTAGTATAGCACAAACGTTCGATTTTGTCAAGGGTGTGTAGGGTCGAATCTGGCTTTGAATACCTTCAGGACGAAGCTGTACGATAGGATAAGATAGTGCCGATGAGGTCATTGACAAAACTCGAAAAATAGTATATAAGTAAACTATTAGAAACCATTTACACAAGCGAGAACCAGTACATGGACCAGATAAAACCCGATTCCACCCTCACTGACCTGGCACGGAGGGCGCGATTGCTCCCTAAACCAATAAACTACACCGACACGGTGATTGCCCCGCGATTCTTGGAACCTCTCCCTGTGCAGCGCTTCCCGGCTGATGCGTTCCCGACAATACACCCGATTGACTGGCTCCATTCACACTTCGCGGTCGGAGGGTACAGCCCTCTGCATCGCCTGGGCGGGATGCAAACAGCGCATATGACCACCGTATCTGCGCACAACGGCTTCACCTGGCACCCGCACCGTAGCCTTGAGATTTATACCTGGGTGCTGGAAGGCACGATCTACCACGAAGATACCACAGGCGGTCGTGGCGAGATCTCGGCGGGCGAGTTCCAGCGCATGTTCTCCGGCAGCCTGATTTACCATCAGGAACTCAATACGACAGACAAACCGGTGCGCGTCATACAGATATGGTACTCTCCGAAACCCGAGTATGCGATAAAAGAGCCGCACTACCAACAACTACGCAACGACCAATTACCGTCCCGGCGCGCAGGAGGCGCTACCGTGCTCGACCTCATCGGCAATGAGTCGCCCATGCAGCAGCATATGGTGGGAAGGCTGACGACCACGACGGTTGACGCGGGCGGGCACACTAAGCTGGAAGCGCCGCAACCTACTGAGGACTTATTTCTGTACGTCACCGACGGCGCGGGCCGCGTTAGCTATTCAGGCAATGCCGCGCCCATGTGCCAGTACGACGTTCTTCTGGCCCGCCCCGATTCGCCCGAAGTCACATTAGCCGCGCAACCGGACGCCACCCTCAACTTCCTGAGTTTTTACCTGCCCAGCTTCCTTCCTTAGACCAATGAAGCTAAACCAATTCTATATAGTACTTTAGTCATAAGCCGGGATGGTACTTTTCTCCTATATCTGAACATTTACCCATACAATCGCCGTTGACTCTATCAAGTGGAGTATGCTATCCTAAGAGCCTAACCGCGCGCCCGTTATGACACGTTACCCAGGAGCAAAACGCCTCTCATTATCCATAACTGGCCGTAACAATAGATGCCTAGGCGGGGAAGCGTCAAGTTTGATCGGAACGCGCCCAACATTAGCCTATTGAATAACGCCTTCTGCGCTAAGAACGTACAAACCGATCTTACTCATTCTTTGAGCAGAGGAGAAAGGAGGTCTAGTACTCCACCAACGAAATATTGATGATTATGATAAACTGAAGGCATGAGAAGCAAACACACTGTCCAGTTGAACGATGAGCAGCGCATCGAACTGGAACAACTGACCCGCACGGGCAATGCTGCCGCCCGTGTGCAA